>CP046178.1:1360009-1682511 GCA_014075255.1 Gammaproteobacteria bacterium | reverse complement strand
AGTACGTGATAGTGATGAATTTGTTATTACGATTACAAACCATGGAATTCAAGAAGCTGGCATTCCAGGTGTGCGATTGGCAACGGTTGAAGGATTATTGGTTGAAACTGATCAATATGGTCGTTATCACTTGGCAGATATTGATGGCGGTCGTTGGGAGCGTGGAAGAAACTTTATTATAAAAGTAGATCCAGCAACGTTGCCTGAAGGAAGCGAGTTTACAACTGAGAATCCGCGCGTACTACGTATCACTCAAGCACTAATGAGTAAGTTTAACTTTGGTGTGAAATTGCCATCGCAAGAAGCAGTAATGATGGAAAGAGGGTACGGTGCATCAAAACGTGTTGAACGAGATGTTGAAGTGGTAGAGACGCGAGAAATTAAAGATGTGGTGGATCCGATTTACTTTAGCTCGGGTAAAGCCAAAATATCGCAAACAGCGCTTAATACTTTGCAGCAAGAGATTTCTCGTTTACAAAATAAAGAGAGAGTGGTTGTACGTATTTCCGGTCATGCGGATAGTCGAAAACTTTCAGAAAAAACAAAAGCTAGGTTTGGGGACAACCATGGCTTAGCGCAAGCGCGCGCCGAACAAGTTGCAAAAATATTGCAACAAGAATTAAATCTAAACGAAAACATGATTACGGTTGTGGAGCATGGTGCGGATAAACCTATTGCATCAAACGATACCAAAGTTGGTAGGGCGCAGAATCGTCGCACTGAAATCGATGTGGTTTACGATGAGCGTTATACCAAGACTGTAGTAGAAATTGATTACACTCCTACATCAGAGCCAATTATCAAACGCGAGTCTGAAATTCCAAATGGTGGCGCAATTTGGGCAGTGGAAGATCCTGCAACATTAGATCCACGTTTAAACGCAATTGCACAGGGTGGAATTATTCTTAAACGCGGTGAAGTTAAAGATCCAATTAATTTCACGCTTTACAGTAACTACATTGCCTTTATCGATCGTTGGGAATTATCTGTTTACGCAAACAATGATCGGGATTTAATTAAACCAATCGCGACACAATCGGGTGATAGATTTGCTTTTACCGACACGGTTGAATGGCAAGCCCAATTAGTTGATGAGAAGTATTTTGAAGAAGGGGAAAGCTTGTTTTATGTGTTACGTGTATTTGATAAACAAGGTCGTATGGATGAAACCATTCCACGTGCATTGACAGTTACAGATGAATTAATTATCAAAGTTGAAAGACGTGAGCTTAAAGAAGAGCGGGAAGAGGTTGCGCTAGCAAGCTATGGTGAATCGAATTTGCTTCGTCAGACCATTCCATTGGCTGGGTCGCGTGTACGAGTAAATGGTGTTGATCTTGATGAGGATTACACGATTAAAGTTAATGGCGAAAAAGTGATTGTTGATGAAGATGGTAAGTTTGTACTAGAACAGCATTTGCCATTAGGAAAACATCAAATGGTGGTTGAGGTGAGTGATGCCAATGGCCTTGATTTTGAGCGAACTCTAGATGTTGATGTAAGCGGCAAGTATATGTTCATTGTTGGGCTTGCAAACTTAACCGTAGGCGAAAACGACTTGTCCGGAAGTGTTGAGGCATTAGGTGATGATGACCACTTTGATGAAGATGTTTGGGTCGATGGCCGTGTTGCGTTCTACCTAAAAGGTAAGATTAAAGGCAAGTATTTAGTTACTGCGCAATTAGATTCCACTGAAGACGAGTTGCGAAATTTGGGTGATCGTTTGGAAGAGGAAGATCCAACCGAAATCTTTAGACGCCTTGACCCGGATCGTTACTACGCAGTTTATGGTGATGATTCTACAACAATTGATGATACCGATAGTCAAGGTGCAGTGTATCTACGTGTCGATTGGGATAAGAGTATGGCACTGTGGGGGAACTACAATACTGACCTTACCGGTACTGAGTTTGCGCAATACAATCGTAGCTTGTATGGCGCTAAGTTAGAGCATAGAAATGTAGATACCACTAAATTTGGTGAACATAAACATGAAGTGCATTTGTTTGGTAGTGAAGCGCAAACGGCTGCAGCGCATAATGAATTTATTTCAACCGGTGGGTCACTTTACTACTTACGAGATACTGATGTAGTGCAAGGCTCTGAAAAAGTTTGGGTGGAGGTGCGCACACGTAATACTGAGCAAGTGGTTGAGACTCTAACCCTTGAGCATGGTCGTGATTTTGATATTGATTATCTGCAAGGCCGCATTATTTTAACTCGCCCGCTGACTCAATTTGATTTAGGGTCAGGCCCGTCAATCATTAGAGACACACCATTAGATGGTAATGATGTGTTCTTGCTAGCAGATTATGAGTATCGACCAGATGCCTTTAGCGCAGATGACATTACTACAGGCGCGCGAGGTAAAGCTTGGTTAAATGATTTCATTGCGCTGGGTGGTACCTATGTCAATGAAGATCGCGATGGCGTTGATTATGAATTGAAGGGTACAGATGTAACGTTGCGTGCAGGTAAAGGAACCTACTTACGACTTGAATATGCAGAGTCTGATGCTAAGCAAGCGGATAATAATTTCTTGTCTGCAAATGGTGGTATTAGTTTCAATAAGCAAAATAATCTAAGCGATGATGCTGATGGCGAAGCCAAGGGAGTTGAGGCGCGCGTTAACTTTGCTGAATTAAGTGATCATAAAGGTTACTTAATGGGTTGGTGGAAAGATCGTGATGCTGGCTTTTCCTCTACTGCACGTTTAGATGATGGTATTGAAACCATCGACACAGGTATTGAAGCGCAATGGCAAGCAACCGAGCGTTTAGATTTAACGGCACGCGCGACGAGCCTTGATAAGAAGACAGAAAGTGAATTTTCGGCAATCAGCATTCAAGGTGACTATGAAGCTAGTGACAGATTAAGTGTTGGTCTAGAACTACGACATGAAGATGAAAAAGACGAAATTTTAAATACCGATGGTGAAGCTACATTAACCGGTGCGGAAATACGTTATGACTTAACTGAGCAAACTGAAGTGTATACCAGTGGGCAAGTTGTTGTGGATGATGAGGGTGATTATGAAAGCAATGCCTTAGCGACCGTTGGTGTTGAAACACAAGTTAATGATCGGTTGGCATTGAAAACTGAACTCAGTACGGGTGATCGTGGAGACGCCGTAGTTTTGGGAGTTGAATATGATGTTACGCCAAATATGAATATAAGTTTAGATGCGGGCTTTGGCAGTGGTGCGACTAGTCAGGTCGGTACAAATTACACTACCGCAAATGGATTAGAGCTATATGGTAGCTATGCTACAGACCCCGATCGCACGGATAGTGGTGAATCGCTGTATACATTTGGTTCTCGTAAGAATTATGGAAATGGACTCTCTATATATAGTGAAAACCAATTTGGTGAGGGTGAAGAAGAGCAAAGTATTGCACGTACTTATGGACTAGATTTTGATCTCACTGATCAGTGGCGTTTGTCTGCATCCATGCAAAAGAATGATATTGAATATGATCAGGGCGACATTGATAGACGTGCCGCAACTTTAGGTGCGAGTTATAAAGGTGATGATCTTAAATTTGGTTCGGTGCTTGAATTCCGTGAAGACGATAATAGTCAAACTAATGAAGATGCAGCGCAATGGGTTACTTCAAACACCGTTGAATGGCAACAGAGTGAAAGCTTGCGTTGGTTAGGTAAAGTTGAATTATCGACAACACATAGTGATGCAAATAAGAGTGATGAAGCTAAATATGCTGAGCTAGATATAGGTTTTGCATATCGACCTGCATTTAATGACCGATTAAATATTTTGGGTAAGTACACTTTTGTATATGACCTAGCGAGCAGTGGTCAAGATACCTCGTTTGCTGATCAACGCAGCCATATCTTTGCAGTGGAAGGAATTTACGACGTAAATCAGAAATGGGAAGTGGGCGCCAAGCTTGCATACAAGACCGGTGATACGCGAGTGACTCGTGGAGCCGGGCCGTGGTTTGAAACGGGCGCACACTTAGCTGTAGCACGTGCCCGTTACCACATGCTTAAGAAGTGGGATGCATTGCTTGAATATCGTTGGCTAGAGACTGAAGAGCGTGATGATAGTAAAGATGGTGCTCTGTTAGGTGTGTATCGCCATGTTGGCAAGCACATGAAGGTGGGTACGGGTTATAACTTTACAGATTTTGATGATGATCTAACTGATAACGATTATGACTCGAACGGTTGGTTCTTTGACATTACAGGAAAATACTAAGAGTTAAGTTGTGAATAATCTTAATTTAATAAAAGTTTCTACCAAGATATTAAGTGCCAGATTTTTAAGCATCCTTCCTTGGGTGGTTATTTTAATTATGTTTTTTCCTATGTCTGCACAAGCTGCAATATTGGATTGGAGCGCGAACGCATGGGCGCCAACGGGTGGCCTTACAGAAACATATAGTGTAGGTGGTAGCAATGTAATATTTGCTTTTGAGGATTTAGATGGTGGGTTGACTACCACAGCAGATGGTAGTCCAGGATCACCAGAGACTAATATATTTCAAACTGGCGGGACTGGGGATACAACCCTTTTTATTCGCACAAATTTTACAGATGTTTTTAATGACGAGATTACAATCACAATAGATTTTACTCACCCTGGTGGTGTTAGTGACGTTAGTTTCTCTTTGTTTGATATGGATGCAGCATCACCGCAGTGGATTGACGAATCAATTGTTACGGCAACAAACGGCACGAATACATTTGATCCAAGTTCTATAATCTCTAGTGTATCAAATCAAGTTATTGGTACAAATACTGTTCGGGGTACGTCAAGCGCAGGAAACACTTCTGCGAATGGTAATGCTACTTTCACATTTAACCAAACAGGTATTACTCAAATTACTATTGTTTACAGTAATGCAACTGGTACTAGTCAGCCGCCGAATCACAATCAATGGATCTCGCTACACGATATTACTTTTGATGTGCCGCCTACTGTTACAAAGCAGTTTAGTCCGAGCACGATTACGGCTGGCGGTGTAAGTACTCTAACAATTGATTTAGGTAATAACGACACCACTGCAGCAACACTTAGCTCAAGCTTAGTTGATAACTTACCGGCTGGTGTAACGGTGGCAAGTCCTGCCAATATAGGGGGCACATGTCCTGGCACTATAAATGCACCTGTAGGTGGTGGAACTATTACTTATACAAATGGTTCTTCTATTCCTGCTGGAGGTTGTTCGATTAGTGTGGATATTGCATCCACTTCGATTGGTACAGTTATTAACACAATTCCTGCAAATGCTTTGCAAACAGATCTAGGCAGTAATGCCAATGCAGCAACAGACAACTTAACAGTAAATTTTGCAGCACCAGCGATTACTAAAGGCTTCACTACAAGTCCAATTAATATTGGTGGGGTAAGCACGCTTACGCTTACGCTAAGTAATCCTAATGGAACTGCACTAACAGGAGCAGCGATAACTGATACATATCCTGTTCAAATAATTAATGCTACACCTTCGAATGTAGTTACAACATGTGGCGGCACCGTTACTGCAATAGATGGCGGCCCAAGTGTTAGTTTGTCTGGTGGTGCAATACCTGCTTTAGGAAGTTGCACAATAACTGTAGAGGTTACTTCTAGTACTGCGGGCACACATACCAATACAACAAGTGTAGTCAGTACAGCGCAAGCTCCCAATAGTTCAACGGCTAGTGATGATTTAATTGTCAATGCTGCGCCTACAGTAAGTAAAAATTTTGCAACTGACCCCATTGCATATGGTGCAACAAGCGTTTTGACTATTACATTGGGTAACACAAATGCTACAGCTGCAACTTTAAGTGCAGCTTTGATTGACACGTTACCAACTGCTGGGAATGGTGATGTTGTTATAGCCGCATCGCCTAATATTGGAGGTACTTGTAATAGTGCAGATGTTACGGCAGCAGCAGGTGGATCTACAATTACTTATGCAGCAGGTGCGAGCATTCCAAGTGGTGGTTGCTCTATTACAGTCGATATTTCTTCTACATCCACTGGCACTCATACAAACACGATTTCCGTAGGTGCTCTGCAAACTGATATGGGTAATAACACTGTTGCGGCTAATGATGACATCACAGTGAACCCGTCTGTGGCACCGAGCGTGAGTAAAATATTTAGTCCAGATCCAATTAGTGTTAATGGGACTAGCACCCTCACCATTACTCTTGGGAACACAAATGGAGTTGCTGCAATATTAAGCGCAGATCTTGTTGATACATTACCTACAAATGTAGTGATAGAGAATCCAGCGAATATTGGTGGCACATGCCCAGGCACAACTAACGCTACTATTGGAGGGGGCACCGTTACATATACAAATGGATCATTAATTCCTGTAGGTGGTTGTACGATTACGGTAGATGTTACATCTTCGGTTGCAGGAAATTACACAAACACAATCCCTGTAGGCGCATTACAGACAGATATAGGTAATAATCTTGTAGCGGCAAGCGACAATTTGACAATAAATATCACAGCACCGCCCACGGTTGCAAAATCTTTTAGTCCAAACACGATCAATGCAGGTGGAACCAGCCAACTAACCGTTACACTTGGAAATACAAATGCAAGTGCAATTACCTTGACGGCTAATATGGATGATAATCTTCCGGCCGGCGTTACGGCTACATCCTTAAGTGGTGCCACAACCTGTCCCGGTACGGTAGATATCAGTACCAATACACTTGTTCGTTATACAAATGGTTCTAGCATTCCAGGCGGAGGTTGCATTATTGTTGTTAATGTAACGTCTAGTACTCTTGGTGTAGTGACCAATACAATTATTGTTGGAGCACTGCAAACAAATGTTGGTAGTAATGCAAGTACAACTAGCGATAATTTAACTGTTAACGCTAGTGGAGGATCGCCTTCTTGTCCATCGGGAACAACACTTGTAACGCTTGGCACACCACGAAATGCAGATGTTGTAGTGGCAGGCAACCCATTTAATCCTACACAAGCACTGGGAACGATTTTGTCTCTAGGAAGTGGTACTAATGATAGCAACTCAGCTAGATTAGTGAACTCCAGGCCTACGATGACTTTAGATTTAACAGATACAGTGCCTCAGAATGGAACAATTATTCTTTCTATTGCGCGGAATAACAACGGCGGTAATTATGATGTTGATAGTTCAAGCGACAATGTAAGTTTTGCAGGTGTAATTAATTTTAGTGCAGGGCCAAATGATATTTCTCAACAAATTAGCTACACCGCGCCAAGTGGTGGCACAAGATTTGTTCGTTTTACCCGTAATGGTGGAAGTTTATGGGTTGATGGAGCGCAGTACTCGCAAATTTGTGAGCCTGTTCCACAAACAGATCTATCAATAACTAAAGATGATGGTAGTGCAACCTATACACCTGGAGGAACTGCTACATATACTATAACCGTTACCAATGCAGGACCAAGTAACGCGAACGGTGCAAGTGTAAATGATATCTTGCCGCGCGGCGTCAGTTTTAATGGATCTGTTACCTGTGTTGCAAATGGCACAGCCAATTGTGGAACCATAACTACCGGTAATAATGGCGGGGATGGCACGCAAGATTATTTCAATGCAATAGGTATTAATGTAAATGCCGGTGTGGGCAACAGCGCTGTCTACACTGTGCCGGTGCTGTTCTCGCCAGATATGACTGATTACTAGTTAGTAGCAATCAATATAGAGCAAATTTTACCCACTTAGTGTTGTTGCCCTTCTGAGGCAACTATTTCACAATAGCCCCAATTAATTATAGTACTGAGCCCTGTTAGACGCAGGGCTCTTTTTCTATAGAAATCTAATAATAGCTAGATAGCGGCCTCAAGCCCTACACCTTATATATAAGTATATATCTTCATGGATAATCGTCGAGAAATTGCCAATGCCATCCGAGTGTTGAGTATGGATGCCGTTCAACAGGCTAATTCAGGACATCCCGGTATGCCTATGGGTATGGCAGATATAGCCGAAGTGCTCTGGAATGACTTTCATAAGCATAATCCGAAAAACCCAAATTGGTCAGATCGTGATCGATTTGTGGTTTCAAATGGACACGGGTCCATGTTGTTGTACTCGCTACTACATTTATCGGGATACGATCTTTCCATTCAAGATCTTAAAGATTTCCGTCAGTTGCACTCGAAAACACCAGGCCACCCAGAATATGGTGACACGCCAGGTGTAGAAACCACTACTGGTCCGCTAGGCCAAGGGGTGAGTAATGCTGTGGGGCTTGCGCTAGCTGAAAAAATACTCGCGGCGCAATTTAATCAAGACGGGCTCGATATTGTTGACCACTATACCTATGCATTTGTAGGTGATGGCTGTTTGATGGAAGGTATTTCGCATGAAGCTTGTTCCTTAGCTGGAACATTGGAGCTTGGCAAGTTAATCGTTTTTTATGATGACAATGGTATTTCTATTGATGGCGAGATTGATGGTTGGTTTACCGATGATACGCCTATGCGATTCCGCGCTTATGGATGGGATGTAATCGAAAGTGTAGATGGCCATGATGCCGCGCAAATAAAAAGTGCAATTGAATCTGCTAAAAAAGAAACTTCTAAGCCAACGATTATCTGCTGCAAAACCGTTATTGGTTGGGGGGCGCCAAATAAGCAAGGTACTGGTAATGCGCATGGTGCACCACTTGGAGACGATGAAATTAAATTAGTGCGTGAAAAATTAAATTGGTCGCACGAAGCCTTTGAAATTCCAGATTCAATTTATAAAGAATGGAATGCAGACGAGAAAGGTGTACAAGCCGAAGCACAGTGGCAAGAAAAGTTTAATGCATATAAAACGAAGTATCCTGAATTAGCAGCAGAATTCGAACGTCGTACTCAGAATAAACTTCCTGATACTTGGCAGAAAGATTCTATGCAAGTTATTCAGAATGCGGTAGATGAGAAAAAGACGGTTGCAACACGAGTTGCATCTCAGCTGGCATTAGATGGTTTTGCAAAATTGCTACCTGAGTTGGCAGGCGGCTCTGCTGACTTGACGCCGTCTAATAATACTTGGTGGTCAGGCTCTAAGGATCTTGCTAAAACCGATTGGTCAGGAAATTACATACGTTATGGCGTACGTGAATTTGGCATGTCAGCGATTAATTCAGGTATCGCATTACATGGTGGGTTTATTCCATATAGTGCAACGTTTTTAGTATTTTCAGATTACGCGCGCAATGCACTACGTGTAGCAGCATTAATGAAATTGCGTAATATATTTATTTACACTCATGACTCAATTGGTTTGGGTGAAGATGGACCCACGCACCAAGCTGTAGAACAAACCGCGACCTTGCGCATGATTCCAAATATGTCAGTTTGGCGTACCGCAGATACGGTAGAGTCCGCTGTTTCTTGGAAGCACGCAATCGAGCGTGAAGACGGGCCTACATGCTTGGTATTCTCACGTCAAAATCTTCCGTTTTTAGAACGAAGTGCAGAACAAGTGGATGCTATCGCAAAAGGTGGCTACGTGCTGCATGATTGTGATGGAGCTCCAGCGCTTATTTTAATTGCTGCCGGTTCGGAAGTTGGGATAGCAATGGATGCAGCCAAACAACTTAACCAGCAAGGCAAGCAAGTACGTGTGGTATCGATGCCAAATACCAACCTATACGACCAACAGGATGCGGCCTACAAGGAATCAGTTTTACCTGCAGTAGTAAGCAAGCGAATTGCAATCGAAGCTGGTGTATCAGATTACTGGTGTAAATATGTAGGTTTACAAGGGCGTACAATTGGTATCGACACATTTGGAGCATCCGCTCCAGGTGGTGTGGCGATGAAGCATTTTGGATTTAGTGAAGAGAATATCATTAAGCAAGCATTAGAAATGCTAGCGTAAGACAACAGAATTTATTCATATTTAGAGATAGAGTACGGAGAAAGAAAATGGCGATAAAAATTGCAATTAATGGTTATGGGCGTATTGGCAGAAACATCATGCGCGCTATCTATGAATCAGGCCGCAATAATGAAATTCAAGTGGTTGCAATTAATGACTTAGGCGATGCAAATACTAATGCACACTTAACTCAGTACGATACTGCGCATGGAAAATTTAATGGGACTGTAGTTGTAGATGGTGACTACATAGTTATTAATGGTGACCGTATTCGTGTTTGCTCCGAGCGTGATCCAAGCAAACTTCCTTGGGCCGAACTTGGAGTAGATGTTGTACACGAAAGCACTGGTTTTTTCGCCAGTAAAGAAAAAGCTTCTGCACATTTAAAAGCGGGCGCTAAAAAAGTAATTATTTCTGCACCGGGTGGAAACGATGTTGACGCTACGATTGTATATGGCGTGAATCACGATACATTGAAAGCCAGTGACACGGTTATTTCTAATGCTTCATGTACAACAAACTGTTTGGCGCCATTAGTAAAGCCTTTGCATGAAAAGATCGGTGTTGAGAATGGTGTGATGACCACAATTCATGCTTATACCAACGACCAAGTTTTAACAGATGTATTTCATAGTGACTTAAGACGTGCGCGTTCAGCAACCATGTCGATGATTCCAACAAAGACTGGAGCTGCAGCTGCGGTAGGATTGGTGTTACCCATGTTAAATGGGAAGCTCGATGGGTTTTCAATGCGTGTACCAACTATAAATGTCTCTGTGGTAGATCTTACTTTCTTGGCTTCAAGAGACACTACCGTTGAAGAAGTTAATGCAGTAATGAAAGACGCGGCAGATGGGCATGTACTGGATTATGTAGATGCGCCGCTGGTATCGATTGATTTTAATCATGACCCACATTCTTCTAATTTTGATGCGACGCTTACGAAAGTGATGGGTACGCGTACTGTCAAAGTATGTTCTTGGTATGACAACGAATGGGGCTTCTCAAATCGTATGATAGATACCACCGTTGCTTTAATGAATGCTAAATAAGCAAGTGGTAAAAACACAAAAGTTTTAATTTTTATTTCATCGATGAGGGTTCTATAAAGCTATGTCAGTCTTAAGCATGGCTGATCTAGATCTTGCGAATCAGCGTGTGCTAATTCGCGAAGACCTGAATGTCCCAATAAAAGAGGGTCGTGTCACCAGTGCAAAGCGCATACAAGCTGCATTGCCTACTATACAATTTGCTGTAGATAAAGGTGCAAAAGTAATTTTACTTTCACATCGAGGTCGACCTACTGAAGGTAATTTTGATCAAAATCAATCACTACAGCCAATAGCGGATTACTTGAGAGACCAATGTAATCTTAAAATCAGATTGGAAAAGGATTGGTTGTCCGGAGTAGAACTTAATGCTGGTGAAATAGTGCTATGTGAAAATGTTCGCTTCCAAGTTGGTGAAAAAAGTAATGATGACCAGCTTGCTAAACAGATGGCACGTCTCTGTGATGTGTATGTAATGGATGCATTTGGTACTGCACATCGCGCACATGCTTCAACACATGGGGTAGCGAAATTTGCTCCAATTGCCTGTGCTGGCCCTTTATTAAAGAAAGAATTAGATTCTTTGCAAAAAGCATTAGCTGAACCTGCTCGCCCAATGGTTGCAGTTGTTGGAGGATCTAAGGTTTCCACCAAGCTAACGGTGTTGGAAACTTTATTAGATAAAGTAGATCAATTGATAGTAGGTGGAGGAATTGTGAATACATTTCTCGCTGCAATCGGCAAGCCAGTTGGCAAGTCTCTTTATGAGGCTGATTTAGTGGATACTGCAAAGTCCTTGCTTGATGTGGCTGCCAGTAAAAATACTGAGATTCCACTACCTGCTGATGTGGTATGTGCTAAGGAATTTTCTGAGACAGCTGTGGCTACGACAAAATCAGTAAATGATGTGGCAGAAGACGATTTAATATTAGATATTGGGCCTGAGTCATCTAAGCATATCGCGTCATTGATGCAAGATGCTGGCACAATTGTTTGGAATGGCCCTGTTGGTGTATTTGAGTTTGATGATTTCGCAAATGGAACTGAGGTGATGGCGAAAGCTATTGCGAATAGTCAGGCATTTTCAATAGCTGGTGGTGGCGATACACTTGCCGCAGTAGATAAATTTGGATTAGAAGAAAAGATTTCATATATCTCAACCGGTGGCGGAGCATTTTTAGAATACCTTGAAGGCAAGAAACTTCCTGCAGTTGCAGTCTTAGAACAAAGATTTAATGAACAACAATCTGCCTAAAACATATAAAGCGAAATATAAACAATGAGTTTAGTAACTGAAATACGCCAACGCAAAGCTATTCTGCGGCATACAAAAATTATAGCCACGCTTGGTCCTGCCACTGATAGTGAAAAGGTGATGGGCGAATTGATGGATGCAGGAATAGATTTAGTGCGCCTGAATTTTTCTCATGGCACGCATGAAGAGCATGCTTGGCGGATAAAAACTTTACGTAAGCTCAGCAAAGAAAAAGATTATGAAGTTGGAGTGCTGGGAGACTTGCAAGGTGCGAAAATTAGAATTGGTATATTTAAAGATAAGAAAATCCATCTTGAAGTCGGTGACCCGTTCTGCATTGATACTAATTTATCAATTGATGAAGGAAACCAACAAAGAATAGGTACGACGTATAAAGGATTAGCGGGTGATGTTGGTCCTAAGGATATTTTATTGGTTGATGATGGGCGCATCGTTTTAAAAGTGCTGGATGTTGAAAAGGGTAAGATCAATTGTGAAGTGGTGATGGGAGGCGAACTCAGCAGCAATAAGGGTATTAATCGCAAAGGTGGCGGTTTATCTGCACCAGCACTTACAAATAAAGATCGTGAAGATATAAAGCATGCAGTTGATTTTGATGTTGACTACATTGCAATTTCATTTCCACGTGATGCAGAAGATATTTTACTAGCCAAAAAATTATTTGAAGATGCTGGCGGTAATGCAGGAATCATTGCAAAAATCGAGCGTGTTGAATCATTGGAATCGATCGACGGCATCTTAGATGCGGTTGATGCCATTATGATTGGTCGCGGAGATTTGGGTGTTGAAATTGGTGATGCAGAAGTACCGGGTGTGCAAAAGTCTTTAATTGAGATGGCGCACAAAAAAAATCGTATCGCAATAACTGCAACTCAAATGATGGAGTCAATGACCTATAGCCCAATTCCGACTCGTGCTGAAGTATCTGATGTCGCCAATGCGGTATTAGATGGCACCGATGCAGTGATGTTATCGGGTGAAACGGCGGTAGGGAATTACCCGGTAAAAGCAGTGAAGGCGATGAACCGAACCTGTCTGGCTTCCGAAAGACAGGCTTTGAAAAAAATATCGGAGCAACGCACCAGTACAAAGTTTGAGAGAGTGGATGAGGCAATTGCGATGTCGGCCATGTACACCGCTAACCGTTTAGAAGTAGCAGCGATTGCAGCATTAACCGAATCTGGATCAACTGCATTGTGGATGTCGCGGGTTAATTCAGCGATACCTATTTATGCGCTTACACGCCATGAGAAAACTTTGCGTTTAGTGACATTATATAAAGGTGTCTATCCTGCAAAATTTGACGTACTGGGTCGTACCCATGCAGAAGTGAATAAAGAGGCAATAGATGTACTACAGATATGTGGGGTTGTTCAAGAAAACGACTTGGTCATAATTACTAAAGGTGACCTGATGGGTGCAGGCGGTGGTACAAGCGCTTTAAAAATTGTTCGAGTCGGTCACTTAATTGATCCTCAATAATTGCTAATATAAATCCCATAATTTATTAATAAAAATTTCGTAATTCTAAATTATAAATTAGTAGGTCTCATAGGAGAATAGAAATGAATGTTCAAGAATTAAATATAATCGCATCTGCCATGGTGGCCCCAGGCCGAGGTATTTTGGCTATGGATGAAAGTCATCCTACCTGTAATAAACGTTTTGAAGGCTTGGGTATCACAACTACAGAAGAAATGCGTCAAGCGTATCGCGACATGTTAGTTACAGCACCTGGTTTGTCTGATTATATTGGTGGCGCGATTCTGTTTGATGAAACCATTCGCCAAAAAACTTTAGAAGGTACTCCATTTGCTGAATACTTAAGAAAAAATGGGATAATCCCAGGAATTAAAGTTGATGCAGGTGCGAAAGTTCTAGCTGGACATGAAGATGAAAAAGTTACCGAGGGTTTAGATGGGCTACGTGAACGTTTAGCAGAGTATTATAAACTGGGCGCGCGTTTTTCTAAGTGGCGCGCGGTTATTACCATTGGTAAAGATATTCCTAGTTGGGCATGCATAGAGGCAAATGCGCATGCGCTTGCTCGTTATGCATTGCTCAGCCAAGAAGCAGGCATTGTGCCAATTGTAGAGCCAGAAGTTTTAATGGATGGTGATCATTCTATAGAGCAATGCTACGAAGTGACTGAATTAGCACAGCGTATTACCTTCCAGCAAATTAAAAATCAAGGTGTTGCGCTTGAAGGCATGATTCTAAAACCTTCCATGGTGATCTCGGGTGCGTCAGCTGCTAATCGTGCTGATGTGCAAACGGTTGCTGAACAAACTATTAAATGTTTATTAGCATCGGTGCCCGCATCAGTCCCTGGTATTGCATTTTTATCAGGTGGGCAAAGTGATGAAGAAGCCAGTGCACATTTAAACGCTATGAATGCGATGGGTGTGAAATTACCTTGGGCATTAACTTTTTCTTATGGCCGTGCATTGCAGCAAACAGCAATGAAAACTTGGATGGGTGAGAGCGCAAATGTTGAAAAAGCACAAAATGCATTGTTATGGCGTGCTAAATGCAATGGTTCTGCTGCTCTTGGAAAGTACACTGAAGCTATGGAAAAGCAAGCTGCTTAAATTCTACAGAAATTATTGTGGGGGAGCTTGGCTTCCCTACAAATTGATACTTCTGTGTCTTGCAAATTTTTAAGTTACTTTAACGCTCAATAAATACTCAAATCTGTAAACATGCGCACTTTATTAGTGCATATGCATGTAAATGGCCAGCAATCTCGTTACCCACTTATCGCTACTATAGTGCAATCGCACTACATATTATTTATAGTACTTTTATATTAGGAATGGGCTTGAGAGAGTCGCCCAATTATAAGAATTACATCTGTCAGTCAATAAAATTATTGAAATTAGGAGTGCTGTCATGAAAATGGTTACAGCCATTATTAAACCTTTCAAGCTTGATGATGTTCGCGAAGCATTATCTGAAATAGGCGTTATGGGTCTTACCGTAACGGAAGTAAAAGGCTTTGGTAGGCAAAAAGGACATACCGAGCTTTACCGTGGAGCAGAGTATGTAGTCGATTTTTTACCAAAAGTTAAATTAGAAATTGGCATTACTGAAGAATTAGTTGAATCCGTTATCGAGGCGGTCACCAAAGCAGCTAATACAGGAAAAATTGGTGATGGAAAAATATTTGTAACGAATATCGAGCAAGCGATTCGTATCCGTACCGGAGAAACCGGGAAAGATGCTTTATAACAATAATAAATTAAGAATCAGTAAGGAAAGATTATGAGTTTGTTTGCTAAAAATAAGTTATGGCTACTTAGCCTGGTATTTTTTGCATTGCCAAGTATGGCCTTTGCTGAAGGAGTTATAGATTCTGGGGACACTTCCTGGATGTTGACTGCTACCGCATTGGTTTTATTTATGACTATTCCTGGCTTGTCACTTTTTTATGCAGGTCTTGTGCGTAGTAAGAATGTTTTATCAGTGTTAATGCAATGCTTCACTATTACATGTATAGCTTCACTGGTTTGGCTAGTATTTGGTTACAGCCTTGCATTTAGCAATGGCGGTGAATCGCTAAATAACTGGATAGGTGGATTGTCTAATTTCTTTTTATCGGATGTAACACGCAGTTCGTTAAGTGGCACGATTCCAGAGAGTGTGTTCGTAATGTTCCAAATGACGTTTGCCATCATTACGCCTGCATTAGTGGTTGGCGGTTTTGCAGAGCGCATGAAATTTTCTGCGATGATGTGGTTTTCAGTTTTGTGGCTAGCTGTTGTTTATCTTCCAGTTTGTCACTGGGTGTGGGGTGGTGGCTGGTTAGGCGAAATGGGTGTATTAGATTTTGCTGGTGGGCTGGTTGTACACATAACTGCAGGTGTGGGTGCAATCGTGGCAGCGATGGTGCTGGGCAATCGAAAAGGATTCCCAAGAACCGCCATGCCTCCGCATAATTTAACCATGACTGTTACAGGCGCAGGAATGCTGTGGGTGGGCTGGTTTGGCTTTAATGCAGGTAGTGCAGTTGCTGCAAGTGGCGATGCAGGCATGGCTATGTTGGTTACACATATTAGTGCTGCGACGGGTTCATTAGTGTGGATGTTTGCAGAGTGGGTTAAATATGGGAAACCAAGTGTATTGGGAATAGTCACTGGCATGGTGGCAGGTCTTGGAACCATAACCCCTGCATCTGGATACGTAGGTCCAATGGGAGCAATAATAATTGGTGCTTCAGCAGGTATTGTTTGTTTTCTGGCTACAAACTTTATAAAACGCGCACTCAAAATTGACGATTCACTGGATGTTTTCCCAGTTCACGGAGTGGGCGGAATATTGGGAACACTACTAGCTGGTGTTTTAGTTGCAGAACAGTTTGGTGGAGCAGGACTAGCAGAAGGCATGACCATTAGTTCACAACTAGGTGTGCAAGCAATTGGAGTGATAGCTGTATTGGCGTGGACTGCTGTAGCAACCTTTATCATACTAAAAGTGATAAAAGCTATTATTGGCTTACGTGTTGATGAGCAAGAAGAAACTGAGGGTCTAGATATCACTCAGCACGAAGAGACTGGCTACAACATGTAGAATTAGTATCAGCAATAGTTTTAAAAAGGGCTGCAAATCGCAGCCCTTTTTGTTTCTAAATGCTGATTAGAAAGTCCACTAGAGGCTTATTGCTCTTAATTAATTCGTTGTGAGAGATTAAAAATATAGGAATCTCGAAGTAATTTTTTAAATCATCCAAATTATCCATAGCATCGTCATGTGTGGCATTTTTACTGTTTAGAATTACTGCACTTAATTCAAGCTCTTTTTGTCGAATGGCTTCAGCAGATAATAAAATATGGTTAATACATCCAAGTTGATCGTTAGCAATTAACAGCACAGGTAGCTGAAGTGCTTTTGCTAAATCCGCATTTAATCCATCTTCACATAATGGTGAATAGAAACCACCAGCACCTTCAACAAATAAGAAATCATCTGATGTACTATTTTTTAAACAAACATTCTTCAATTCTTTGATTGTTATCGGCTGTTTAACCAATCGTGCTGCGCGCTGTGGCGAAATAGCAGGCTGAAAACGAAATGGGCATATATCAGTTAATGGAATATTTTTTTCTACAGCATCATAGTAGTGATTAGCATCCGCGGGCTGTAACTCACCATCCAGTAGCCCGCAACCAGACTCAATTGGCTTACGTGGCTGCACAGAAATTTTCATTCCATATAATAAAGATACAACTTGTGAACCAATATAGGTCTTGCCAACATCAGTATCTGTACCTGTTATAAATAAGCCGTTTCTCTTCGTAGTATTTTTCATTTATATAATCAATTAGTTATAAGATCTGTTGACAAACATACCGTATGGTATGTATAACATACCGATCGGTATGATATGAAATATAAAGAATAAGCCATGCCATCTACAGCAAAGAATACTGAACAAGAAGTTGCTACCCGGCAAGTGATTTTAGAGGCTGCCTATGAAGAAATTCATGCGCGTGGGTTTCAGGGCGCAAGTCTGTCAAAAATATTGTCTTCAACAAACGTTACTAAAGGTGCGTTGTATCACTATTTCCCAACTAAATTAGAACTTGGCTATGCAGTGGTGGATGAAATTCTTGCCGAGCATATTCAACAGCAATGGGTGCAGCCACTATTAGAAACCGACGATCCTATTGCTAATTTTAAAAATATCATTATGCAAACTGGCGGGGAAATCACTGAAGAAGATATTCAATGTGGTTGTCCATTGAATAATCTCGCGCAAGAAATGGCTCCGATAGATGAAGGGTTTCGGTCACGTGTAGAAGCAGTTTATCGTTCATGGCGAAAAGGTATTGAAAGTGCATTGCTGATAGGTCAAGAAAAAGGATTTGTTAAAAAAGAAGTAAACGTTAAAAGTGTTTCCACTATGGTGGTTGCTAGTCTTGAGGGATGTATGGGTCTTGCAAAAAATGCACAAAGTAAAAAAGTATTGTTCCAATGCGGACAAAGTATTATTGATTATCTTGAAAGTTTAAGAGCATAAGGAATCGAGCATGTTAAGTAAGTATTCAGATTTTATTCTTCGATGGCGTTTTTTAGTAGTGCTCATAAGTTTGGTATGTGTGTTTTTATTTGCAGCAGGTGGGAAGAATTTAGTATTTACTAATGACTACCGTTATTTTTTTAGCGAAGATAATCCTCAATTGCTCGAATTTGAAACATTGCAAGATACTTATACAAAAAATGATAATGTTTTCATTATGTTGGAGCCTAAGGATGGCAATGTTTTCAATAAATCTTTTTTGACTGCACTAAAAGAGCTTACGGAAAATTCTTGGCAAGTACCTCACTCTATTCGGGTGGATTCCATCACTAACTTTCAGCATACGTATGCACAAGGCGATGATTTAATAGTCATAGATTTGGTTGACAATGTTGAAAGTTTGTCTAGCAAGGATTTAACTTACATTCAAAACGTGGCGCTAAATGAACCATTGTTGGTGCATCGATTAGTGTCTGCTTCATCTGAGGCTGCAGCAGTAAACATTACTATAGAGCTCCCAGGTAAGAATGAAATTATAGAAGGACCTGAAGTTGTAAACTTTACTAGGGACATGGTGATGAACTTTGAGCAGTCACATCCTGAAATTAATGTTTATAGCACAGGTATTGTGATGATGAATAATGCTTTTCCCGAAGCTAGCATTAACGACATGAAAAGTTTGATTCCCCTGGCCTTCGTCGCAATAATCATAGGGCTTTTCCTATTTTTACGCAGTATAAGCGCAACTATATCCGCATTAGTTGTAATTATTTTTTCGATTATGATGGGAATGGGTGCCGCTGGATGGTTGGGTTTTAAATTAACTCCTCCTTCAGCATCAGCACCAATTATGATTCTTACTCTTGCAGTTGCAGACTGTGTCCATTTTCTCACGACATTCTTGCATTCCATGCGCAATGGTTTGGATAAATTTGCAGCGATAAAAGAATCCCTGCGGATTAATTTTAATCCTATATTTTTAACATCACTGACTACAGCAATTGGATTTTTGAGCTTAAACTTTAGTGATGTGCCGCCATTCCATGATTTGGGCAACATCACTGCAATGGGAGTGACCTTTGCTTTTATTTTGTCTGTATTTTTCTTGCCTGCATTAACTGCGGTCTTACCATTTAAAGTGAAGCAGGGTGTGGATAGAAAAACTAAACTTATGCAAAATATTGCGAAAGTAGTGATATTGAAACGCAAAGCATTGCTATGGGGAATGGGTGCTGTGATCCTTGCGTTTTTAGCTATCATTCCACGCAATGAAATTAATGACCGTTTTGTTGAATACTTTGATGACTCTATTGAGTTTCGGCGTCATACAGATTATGTAACGGAAAAAATTTCAGGTTTATATAGTGTCCAATTTTCTCTGGAAGCTGAATCTTCAGGTGGTATTAGTGAGCCAGCGTTTTTACAGAAAATGGATAGTTTTGTCGAGTGGTTGCGCCATCAGCCTGAGGTAATGCATGTAAACGCTGTTTCAGATACATTTAAACGTTTGAATAAAAATATGCATAGTGATGACGGAAGCTTTTATAAATTACCAGGTTCACGAGAGTTAGCTGCACAGTACTTACTGTTGTATGAATTATCTTTACCTTATGGACTGGACCTAAACGATCAAATTAATATTGATAAATCATCTACGCGTATATCAACCACATTAGCAACGCTCAGCACAGATCAAATGCTAGGGTTTGAGCAAAGAGCGCGAGATTGGATTATAGGTAATGCTTCCGATATGAAAATGATTGCATCGAGTCCAGCGGTAATCTTTTCTCATCTTGCGGTGCGTAATATCGATAGCATGATAATTGGTACTTTGGTTGCATTGGCGCTTATCTCTATTATTTTAATATTTGCATTGAAATCGTTTAAGTTGGGATTAATAAGTTTGATTCCTAATCTGACCCCAATAGGCGTCGCATTTGGTATCTGGGCAATTTTTGATAGTGAGATTGGTTTAGCTTTATCTATTGTTGCTGGTATGACATTAGGAATTGTCGTTGATGATACGGTTCATTTTATGAGTAAATATTTAAGAGCGAAGCGAGAAAAAAATCTTTCAGCTACGGAAGCTGTACGTTATGCATTCGAAAATGTTGGCACTGCACTTTTAATTACTACCATTGTCTTAGCAGCAGGGTTTTTAGTGTTATCCATGTCAGCATTTGAGTTGAATTCGGCGATGGGTTTGTTGACCGCTATTGCTGCAGATAAACGTGATACCGGCTTTGAATCGCAAACTGCGGAAATGGTAATGACCTTGCGCAATCGTCAGGGTCAAGAAAGCACGCGTTATATTCGAACTCGTACATTAGAAGTGGAAGGCGATGGCGATAAAACCTTATCCATTTTTGATCGTCCTGCAGACGTGAAGCACACTGCAGTATTAACCTATAGCCATGGGCTGGAACCGGATGATCAATGGCTATATTTGCCTGCGCTCAAACGAGTTAAAAGAATTAATTCGCGAAATAAATCTGGCCCTTTTGTGGGAAGCGAATTTGCGTTTGAAGATCTTGGTTCACAAGAAGTAGAAAAATATTCTTATAAACATTTGCGAGATGAGTCATGCGGTGAATGGGAATGCCATGTAATTGAACGTTACCCTGAATATGAGTATTCGGGTTACACGCGTCAGATTGGCTGGATTGATAAAGCGGAATATCGTGTAGTCAAGATAGAGTTTTATGATCGCAAAGATGCACAACTAAAAACGTTAAGCTATTCAGGTTATCAAGAATACGAGGGAAGGTTTTGGCGACCGGATGAAATGTTTATGGTTAATCATCAAACTGGGAAAGAGACGACGTTAAAGTGGTCAAATTACGAGTTGAAGACAGATGTGCCAGAGCGTGATTTTAATTCTAATGCGCTGCCGCGATTACGCTAAAATTAATTATTAATCATGTCTACTTTACGTAAGAAATATTCTTACTTGTGTGTACTGATATGTGTTGTATCGCAAACAGTATTTCATGTTGTATCTGCGGACGAAGACTCTGCGGGAGTTTGGTCTGGCTATGTTTCTGGCCAGGGGCGAGGGTTTTGGCAAAACCCACAGTTTGATGACCAGCGTGATGGAGATCTATCATTTGCTCTCGAGCCTGAATACTATAAAGATTGGAATAACGGATTACGCGCTGTAACTTTTAAACCTTTTGCACGTCTAGATTCAACCGATCCCGAACGTTCTCATGTTGATATTCGCGAAGCGCATTATTTACATGTGCTGGGAGACTGGGAATGGCGTGTAGGTGTTGCAAAAGTATTTTGGGGAGTAACCGAATCCCAACATTTGGTCGATATAATTAATCAGACAGATCTTGTAGAGAATCTAGATACCGAAGACAAGCTGGGTCAACCCATGATAGAGACCACTTGGCTACAAGATTGGGGCGTTGTCCAATTTTACGTATTGCCTGGATTTCGAGAACGCACCTTCCCAGGGCGTAAAGGTAGGTTGCGTACAGGTTTGGTGGTCGATACGGATGAAGAAGAATATGAGTCTGGTGCCGAGGAACATCATGTTGATTGGGCGCTTCGCTTAAAAACTCAACTTGGCCCTTTCGATTTAGGGTTATCTCATTTTAATGGCACTTCACGCTCGCCAGAATTGCGAACTAAGCTAAATTCAAACGGTAGTGTTGAACTTATACCTTACTACGGGTTGATTGATCAAACGGGTTTGGATCTGCAGGCGATTTTAGGTAATTGGACCTGGAAACTAGAGTCTATTCTGCAGACTAAAAAAGGACGTGGCTTCACTGCAGCAGTAGGTGGTTTTGAGTACACCTTCTATGGAGTCAGTGAAAGCGGAGCGGATTTGGGTGTGTTATCTGAATATCACTTTGATGATCGTCATCGAAATGCTCCGGTTGGTTTTCAGGATGATATGTTTTTAGGGGCTCGCTATGTATTAAATGACGCACAAGATACGCAACTTCTGGCAGGTGGGTTCTATGATTTTGACTACAGCAGCAAAAGTGTGCGCGTTGAGTTGCAGCGAAGATTTAGCGATAGCTGGAAACTAGAAAGTGAATTGCAAATGTTTAGTGATGTAGCGAGTGAAGACCCACTACATACATTTCATCGCGACGACTATTTCCAAGTAGATCTTGCTTATTACTTTTAATTAAGTTTCTAAATGTAATCTTAAAAATTTGGAAATGCTTTGTTCATCCAGCAGTTTAAAAGATTACTAAGCTCATTTTCTAATGTCTCATCCGTGCATTCAATTTGTTTAATACTTTCTTCAATAGGAGTATAAATGCGAATTAGAACTGCTGTTACGATCCCTAATATTACAACAACAATACAATCAATAATCCCATTGTTTAATAATGTCATTATTGCAGTGAGGGAGCCTAATCCTAGAAAGAAAAACAAAATAAGTGCTGAATACATATTCTCTCTTGCGATAGGTTTTAGAATTTCTAGTGCTACACCGTTTTCAATCACTGGATGATCGTGAAGAAAAGTCTCTAGTTTTTTCTTGCCGTAAAGAATAATCGCGATCATGCAGGTCTCGCTGACAAGAAACAGCTCGAATGCAGCGCCTTTTAGCGAGGCAAGTAGTCCTGTTTCAACGCCACCGTTCAATGTAAATATCCAATATCCAACATATATGGTGAGTACCATAACGACTGAAACTGGAACAATGATGGGTGTCTTAAAGTCTCTTCGGTTTTTATCTTGAGACTTGGGTGCTGAATAAGGGTTTTCCATAAAATGCATCCTCAGCTGTCTGAAAATTTATCTTATGAGAATTATGTCTTGTGCGAGTACCGTTACATATTGAGGAAGCGTAAGGAGGTCAAAACAGCAGATGAATTGCATAATTGAACTCAACACATTTATCCGTTACTGGCAGTATTAAAGCTTTAAGCCGGTTAACCGCTCACAGGCTTCTAGGTATTTCGCGCTGGTATTGTCGATAATTTTTTGCGGAAGTTTGGGTCCGGGTGCTTGCTTATTCCAATCAAGAGTTTCCAAATAGTCACGCACATATTGTTTGTCATAACTTTTTGGGCTTTCGCCAATTTTGTATGTGTCTTGTGGCCAAAAGCGTGATGAGTCAGGCGTTAAGGCTTCATCAATTAACACGATTTCATCGTTTTCATCTAAGCCAAATTCAAACTTGGTATCGGCAATAATAATGCCTTTTTGTAATGCAAAATCGGCAGCTTCTTTATATATCTCTATGCTTAAGTCTTTTACAGTTTCTGCAATATTTTCCTCGACTAAATCTATAATTTTATCAAAGCTGACATTCTCGTCATGGTCACCGACTGCTGCTTTGGTAGAGGGGGTAAATATAGGCGAGTCGAGTTTCTGTGCTTGCTCTAAGTTTGGTGGAAGCGGCACGCTACATATAGCTCCAGTGTTTTGGTATTCCTTCCACCCGGAACCAATAACATAACCGCGTACAATCGCTTCAAAGGGTAGTGCTTTTAATTTGCGTACAATGACGCTTCTACTTCTGAGCAGTTGAATTTCTTCATCGTCTTGAATTACATCTTCCAGTTTGATATCGCTAAGGTGATTTTTTACTTTGTTGGAAAAACGATCAAACCAAAAATTCGATACTGAGGTCAGGACCATGCCTTTTTTTGGTATGGGGTCAGGTAGAATTACGTCAAAAGCTGAAAGTCGATCACTGGTGACAATTAACCAATGTTGGTCGTCTACCTCATAGATATCGCGAACTTTGCCTTGGTAGACCTTTCTGAGCGATTTTAGGTTGGATTCAAATAGCATTTTTATTCTTTTAAGTGCCTAATTCTCTTATATATGCTGGTTTTATTGGTCTGTCTCAGCCAAAATGCCCGCTTATTTTTTTATTATATTTTTCTATAGGTATCAGGGGTAGCATAAATGGCCAATCCACAAGTCAGCATAATTATGGGTAGTGATAGCGACTGGCCCGTCATGCAGGCTACTGCCGCAATTCTGGATCAGTTTGGCATATTGTACGAGAAGCGCGTGGTTTCTGCCCACCGAACACCAAAATTAATGGCTGAATTTGCTGAGTCAGCAGCATCCCGTGATGTTAAATGCATTATTGCAGGTGCAGGTGGGGCTGCACATCTACCCGGCATGGTAGCTGCGATATCAACTGTCCCTGTGCTAGGTGTACCTGTACCAAGTAAGCACTTATCGGGCCAGGATTCTTTGTATTCAATTGTGCAAATGCCTAAGGGTGTACCCGTTGCTACCTTTGCTATCGGGGAGGCGGGTGCAGCAAATGCAGGATTATTCGCAGTGGCCATGTTGGCAAATAACAATTCAGATATAAAAGCAAAGCTTGATGAATTTCGAGCATCTCAATCAGAGAAAGTTTTAAACACACAACTTCCGTAATACGCATGATTTTACCTGGCGCAACTCTTGGCATGTTAGGCGGCGGTCAGCTTGGCCGGATGTTTGTGCATGCTGCTACTTCAATGGGCTATAGAGTCATTGTGCTTGACCCAAATTCTTCGAGTCCCGCGGGTGAAATTGCTCATCTGCATCTGCAAGCTAAATACGATGACGCACATTCTCTAAAGGCATTAGCGCAAGAGTGTTCTGTAATTACTACTGAATTTGAAAATGTGCCTGCAGAAGTGTTTGAACATCTTGGTAAAGCTTGTTTAGTGTCTCCAAATGCGCGTGCCTTAGAGCTCGCACAAGACCGCATTAAAGAAAAACAATTTGCACTGTCACTCAAAATCCCACCTACACCTTATTATGCGGTTAGTAATACACAGGATATAGAGCAAGCATTTGCAGACTTAGCATCACCGATGATATTAAAAACAACTCGCTTAGGTTATGACGGTAAAGGCCAAGCAGTGGTTAACACAATACAAGAATGCATTGATCAGTGGAATACATTAGATAATGTTGAATGTGTGTTAGAGAAAAAGATTACGCTTAAGTCTGAGGTTTCAGTTGTGCTTGCGCGTTCCACTACTAAAGAACTTAGCTTTTTTCCTGTTGCAGAGAATGTGCATAAAGATGGAATTTTGTTTACCAGTACGGTACCGGCAAAGGTAAGTGAAGATGTTCAAAACTTAGCTAAATCACACGCGCAAAAAATTGCTGAGAATTTAGATTATTGTGGTGTACTTGCAGTTGAGTTTTTTATTGATAATGATGGCAACTTGTTTTTTAATGAGATGGCGCCACGTACACACAACAGCGGACATTATACGATGGATGCTTGTTATACCTCGCAATTTGAACAACAAGTAAGGGCAATATGTGGTTTGCCGCTTGGAAACCCACAAGCACATAGTGCTGTATCTATGGTGAATATTTTGGGAGATCTTTGGAATGCACAAGACGAGCAACCAGATTGGTCGCGCATTTTGACAAAGAACGTAAAATTACATCTATATGGTAAACATCAAGCTCGTGTTGGTAGGAAAATGGGTCATTTTAACTACCTTGCCGAACAAGGTACGGATACACTGACTAATGCAATGAATTCCTTCGTGGTGCTTTCGACAGAATAGCTTCAAAATTTATCTACATGAAAAAATTTCCAGCATTTCGAATATTTTCAGATCAACAACACACTCGTTCGGGGATAGAGCAACTTAGTATCGATGATCTTTGCGAAGGCGAAGTGGTCATTCGCGTCAAGTACTCAAGTGTTAATTATAAAGACGCGTTAGCAGGTACGGGTAAAGCTCAAATTCTTAGGCGATCACCCTTAGTGGGTGGAATAGATCTGGCTGGTGAAGTAGTTGAATCAGCTAGTAGTGATTTTGGGCAAGGCGACCAAGTACTTGTAAATGGTAGCGGCTTAAGCGAAACCCATGATGGTGGCTACGCAGAATTTGCACGCGTTCCAGCAGACTGGGTGGTGCCATTACCAAACGGTTTGACGCTTGCTCAAACGATGATTATAGGTACTGCAGGATTTACTGCGGCACTGAGTATTCATCTGTTACAACAAAATAACCAACAAATAGAAGATGGCCCTATTGTAGTGACAGGCGCCAGTGGTGGTGTTGGAAGCTTTGCTATCGATTTGTTACATAAATTAGGTTACGAAACCATTGCAGTAACTGGTAGTCAAGATGCGCATGAATATTTGTATGAGCTAGGAGCGAGTAAAGTTGTTGCACGCGAAAAAATACAAATTGGCAGCGGAGTATTAGAAAAAACACGTTGGGCAGGCGCGATAGATAATGTAGGTGGCGATACCTTGAGCGCGTTGGTACGTGCCAGTAAACCTTGGGGAAATGTTGTTAGTGTGGGTATTGCAGGTGGTGTAAAGTTTAAGCTTTCAGCAATGCCATTTATTATTCGCGGGGTGAACTTATTGGGGGTAAGCTCGTCTAATTGCCCACAATTACTTAGAAAACAAATATGGAGTCGGCTAGGTGATGACCTTCACCCAGAACATATAGCGAAAATAAAAACGCAGACAACTAATCTCGATAATTTACCAATGGTATTTGAAAAACTATTAAATAATGAAATTCGAGGCCGAGTACTGGTTGAAATTTAAGGTGGAGATTTAATAATGATTAAGACACATATAACAAAACGTCTATATATAGTTGCACTGTTGAGCTTAACTTTGCTCTTAAGTGCCGTGGTTTATGCAAAACAAGTTAATCCGCCAGCCACCATGCCTGAGTTTACGCAAATTGATGAGGCAGCATGGCTTAACTCAAAACCACTAAGTTCAAGTGATTTACGAGGCAAGGTGGTTTTGATCGATGTCTGGACCTACGGTTGTTGGAATTGTTACAACTCGTTTCCATGGTTGAGGAGTGTAGAAGAAAAATTTTCTGATCAAGATTTCACTGTTATAGGTATCCATACTCCAGAATTTGATCACGAGAAAGAGCGTGAGAACGTAGTTAAAAAAATTGAAGATTTTGAATTACACCATCCAGTGATGATGGATAATAACAAGGCTTATTGGCGCGCACTGCGCAATAGATATTGGCCGTCGTACTATATTGTCGATAAGCAAGGCAATATTCGAAAAGGCTTTATTGGCGAAACTCACGAAGGTGATCGTCGCGCTAAAAAGATTGAAAAGCTGATTGCTAAATTACTAAAAGAATAAAATATTCTTTAATTTACACAGGCTTTGCAGATTGCTTCTATATGACGGTGATCTGTACCGCAGCAACCACCAAGTACATTTAGATTCGGTAGATACTCTCTTAACTGACGGTATTGATGACCAAGTTCTTCAGGATTGCCTTCATCCAGTACTTCTGCTTCATCTAGTTCAGCATGACTACAACTTGAAGCATTTGCACGCAGACTTCTAATTTTATCTAACCAAGGTTCGCCAGTTGAAATAATATTTTCAAAATGACTTGGGTGAGCGCAATTAATTTTATAATAAATAGGGGATTGATCCGTTTCTGTCTCTACTTGTTCAATGGCATCTCTTAAACTTTGGCCTGTAGGCAGTTTGCCATCTGTTTCAACAGTAAACGAAATAACGGCTGGCATATTGTGTGCCTTTGCTGCTCGCGCAATACCAATGGCTTCGTCAACGTAGTTAAGCGTGAGCACGGTCAACATATCTGCTGAAGTTTTGCTGAGAGTTTCAATTTGCATGGAGTGGTAGTCTTCGGCTTCATCAATTGACATTAACTCGCCTGGCACATAGCCGTCACCGCGTGGACCGATGCAGCCGCTTAATACCATTTTCGATTGTTCATTCTCGTATTCCTCTCTAAAAGGCATTAAGAACTCTACTGCTTTATGTAACATTTCATCTAAGCCAGGCTTAGAATAACCTAGTTTTTCAGCCCAATCTAAACTGGCACGCCAAGTAACAGCTTCTAAAATAAATCCGACTTTATATTTAGCTGCAATTGCACAGTGATTATGAAAATATTTTGTAAGGGCTGCTTGTCCTTTTGGTTCATTTAATAAAGTAAATGCAGCAAAGTGTGGCAGATCTAAACCTTCATGAAATAGCATGGTAGTTTCTATTCCTCCGTCGGTAAGAAATAGATCGCCAGATAGTTGAGGCAAACTCATTCTGTATTTAGCCATTGCGGACCTCAGCTTATTACAAAATATCTATTATAAAGTTGGTTCTGAGAGGTTGGTAGTAATTGGCTACTAATATTTATGAAAAAAACCAATAACCAACAAATATTGCCGCTGTAATGCCAACAAAATCTGCAAATAAACCACAGCCTATAGCATGGCGTACGCGTTTAATGCCGACACTACCAAAATATACTGCTAATACATAAAAGGTAGTTTCTGTACTACCTTGCACTATGGCGGAAACATTTGCAGCAAATGAATCTACACCATACGTGTTCATGGTCTCTAGCATCATGGCGCGAGCACCACTACCTGAAAAGGGTCGCATTAATGCTGTGGGTAGTGCTGCAATAAAGTCTGGATTTAATCCCAGGGCAATCACGATCTTTTCAATACCTGCTAATACTGCATCTAACACTAAGCTGGCACGTAACATTCCAATCGCCACTAACATGGCCACTAAGTAAGGGATAATTTTTAAGGCCACGTCAAAACCTTGTTTGGCACCATCGATAAAGGCGTCATATACATTTACTTTGCGAAGAAAACCCATGGTTAAAAACGAAATGATTACCAGTAGCAAGAGTACGTTGCCCAAAAAGCTAGAACGTTCTGCTAATGAGGCTGAATTGCTATTGAGCAGGAACATGAGTAACAACCCAATTACAGCTAATAATCCTGAAGCATAAAGAAATATAGTTTTATTGAATAAACTCAGTCTCTGAATGTAGGCAACTATTAATAGGCCCGCCAAAGTGGATGCGCAGGTGGTTAATAAAATAGGAATAAATACGGCCGTTGGATCAACCGAGCCTTGTTGGGCACGAAACAGAAAAATGGTAACGGGCAATAATGTGACAGAAGAAGTGTTTAAAACTAAGAATAATATTTGTGCATTGCTTGCAGTATCTTTTTCAGGGTTTAAGTCTTGCAGATCTTGCATGGCTTTAAGGCCAAGCGGTGTTGCGGCGTTGTCTAGGCCCAACATATTGGCAGCCATGTTCATGGTGACGGAACCAATCGCAGGATGATCACTGGGCACTTCCGGCATAAGTTTTTTAAACAAAGGTCGAAATGCTTTCGTTAGTAACTCTACAAATCCAGCTCGCTCAGCAATAGTGAAAAAACCTAACCATAAACACAGTACACCCACGAGGCCGAGTGCAATTTCAACACTTAAACTCGCCATATCAAATGTTGCTTGCACAACTTGTGCAAAGATAGCGCTATTGTCTTTAATGAATGCTGAAAAATGCAGCTGATAAATGCTGCAATAAAAAAACCAATCCAGATGTAATTGAGTACCATTTGTGTTTTGGAGGGTTACTTTTTAGCGACCAATGGCTAAAAAGAATGGCAGCCACATTATTAATAAGAAAAGCGCTGCTGCTAATTCTATATATCCGATTGTGCTGAATTTTTCGCGAACAGCTTCATCCGACATGCGAATACGACACATCATAAAGTCAAACATCAATACCATGAATATTAGAGGTGTGGCGGCAGGGATAACAGCAGTGGGTATTATTCCCCAACCATCAAGATCTACAGAAGTGCCTGGTTCGGGTGATAAAAAAGCAATAATCAATGCACTAGCAACGAGTATTAATCGTAGTGCTCCTAGCTCTTTAATTATATTCATCTACAATAATTTTCCTTATTGTTGTTAACAACTGTAAATCATCAGTGATGCTGCTCACGTTTGCAGTAAAAATAATGGACCAAATTTGTCACTTTTAGACCCACCTCAACACTTTAGCGAGTGCCGTAACCTCTTGTAACTAAAGCGCTTTATCTTATCGGGCGAGATAATCTAAATTAAAATATAAAGATATACTTTAGCTCATTGATCTGTGATTTGAACCCATTCGTAGGGAACTCAGCAGAAAAAAGATTTTAACACCAAAGTGATTTGGGAAAAATTTTAAACTTATATAAGGATTGTAAAGATGGAAATGAATAAATTAGTTAAAGGATTGACGGCTGCTGGACTTATCGCATTTGCGGGTAATTCGTTTGCAGTAACTGCAGATGGACCTTTAGATACAACATCAGAAGGTACCGTAGATATTATAGTTGATGTGGGTGATTTAGTACAAATCAGCGGCCTCATTGGCATGACGGGTCTTACCAACACATTTGGTTCAGCTACCACTGCAAGTACCCCTGCATGCGTTTATCGCAACGGCAGTGCAGACTATGAAGTAACAATGTCTAGCGATAATGGTTCGGGAACGGACTTCTTTTTATCTGACGGAACAAATGACATTGTATATGACGTCACCTTTGATGATGGAGTGGTAGTAACTGCTACTGATATGGATCATGGTGCTGCAGCAGTAAACTTCACTGGCGCTGATACTTCTAGCACTAGTTGCGGTATTGCTGGTAGTAACGCACTCATTTCGATTTCAATTCCGGAAAATGATCCAAGCCCTACTCTAAATGGCTGGTCAGAAGTTCCTGCGGCGACCTACATTGATGAATTATCAATCACTGTAGCACCTCGTTAATTTTTTTGAAGATCTAGAGTGCTGTCAGTTTCCGATTGGCAGCACTTATTTTTCACAAATCTAGTTGAAATAAAATGCGATTAAAGCTCATTATCAAATCTGCAATTCTAATGTTTGTGCTAGTTGTATTTTCTAGCTCAACATTCTCTGCCACTACACAGGGTACGATAGATCTATATGCATCTACTGGTTCTGTAGATATCTCGGTGACCTCAGGCAATATCATTCAAATTTCTGGCTTACAGCCAGTGAATTTTGGTCCATGGGTGGCGGGTGATGGTGACTTAGCATTAGATCAAGATATCTGTATTGGTAAATCAGATTGGTTTCAAGGTTATGCCATTGTTGCTTCGGGTGATGGGGATGCATTTGATCCATCAGCTTTTACTATTACCAATGGTTTAGACCAAATTTATTACGATGTGAGTTGGAATGACCAAACAGGCACAACTGGTTCAACAATAGTGTCACCAGGTTCAATACTTGGAAGTCAAACTGGTTTCTGGAGAGATTTTCTATACAACTATGCGTTTTCCTTCATTTTTGGTGGCGCACCTTGTGATACACCATTAAATTGGTTTGGTAATCCGCGGCGTCCGCCTAATGCAAATCTAGAAGTTAGAATTCCTTCAGCTCAATTGACGGGTGCAATTGGTGGTTCATACACTGGAGTCTTGACTTTACTAGTAATGCCTCTATAGCCTAGTGTTTTAAACGCAGGTCATGCGTTAAACGTAGGCGTATCTTGTTAATATTTCAAAAACATATAGCTAGATTCTTTATCGTATTGGCAACTTGTGCTGCATTTGTGCCACAAGTGCATGCCCAAATTATTGTCTCAGAGCTCAAAACCTTTTCATTGGGAAGGTGGGCTTTAAATTCAGGTAATATCACTGCTAATCAGAATATATGTGTTGGCTTACGGCCACGTGGACCTTATAGCGTAACGGTAAATGGTGATACGCATGCTGGATCATTCGCATTAAAGGATGGATTAAATAGTATTGCCTATCGATTATTTTTCAATGATAGACCACGAACCAATGGGCGCGAGGAATTAAGACCTGGGCAAGCGCTTACAGGGCAACGCGGACGTAGGTTGAGAGCTGACGGAACGTGCAGGCGCCTAAGCGCAAATCTTTCACTAATCGTTCGAGAATCTAATATTCGAGCTGCAGCTGCTGGAAGATACTCTGCCACTATTGTGATTTTGGTAAGTCCTGAATAGGGCTGCAAACAATTTCATCTAAAAATGCGACACCTTGTTGCACTTCGAATTCCGGAAGGACTATTTCGCATAGCGGTTTGCCTTGCTTGGATAGAACTAATGGCTCTCGGTCAGCGATTTCAATTTGGAACCATCCACCAGCATCGGTTGCCGCAAAGTTAATGGTGTTTTCAAATTTGGCAAATTCTACCGGGGAGCCATCCTCAGATACTGCATTGGAGATCAAGATGGTTATCGGGCTAACTTCCCAGCTTAAGGTTTCTACATTTCCAGGATATAAGGTTACCCTTCTTACTCGATCATCGAAGTGTACAATTTCATCACCTCTTGGTTTAATTTGAATTTCATATTCATTATAGCTACGTAATGCAATAACGGTAGATTTCCCAGTTTCAGCGTAACCATAGGGTTGGCGATTCACAAATACTTCAAATGGTGAGTCCGTGGCATCACTTTCTAGCTCAATGATCACTCCTGAGTCTGCTCTCTGTTCTCCACCCCAGGCAAGTTTTTTGTCACTACTGAAGATGCTGAAGCTAGCATTGCCTAGATAGCGAGTTATATCATCTGAAGTTTCATTGTCTATGTTTTCAAGCAGCAGATCCATTTTACCTAAGGAGGATTGGGAGCGTGCTCTAGCACCAACAGACTTGCTGCTTACCGTGTCATTGACGTGCAACCCAAGGCTATATTTTCCAAATGTAGGGTCCTGATCTGAATAAACTGCATTGCCAAAATATTCGACATCGCTATCAGTGATTCCGTTATTGTCTTCATAGGTATATCGGGTGTTACTGCTTAGTTGAAAACTATTTGCTGAGCGAGTGAATGTAAGACCTAGGTTTATAGACATGTCGTCATCTTCAATAAACCCACTCGTATTAAAATTAATTTGATAGCGATTTTTTCTATATATAGGTCTTCTATATTGTAATCCAATAGAATCTACAGAATCATTTTCACCACGTTTATTTTGGCGTGCCCGAAAATTTATTGTGCCGCCTGCAAACGCCCTGCTGGCAGAAAAAGATGCTTGGGTAAAACTTTGAGGGATAATTGAAATTTCATTTTCAAAATTACTTTCATCGTTATTGTCTACTTTTCTATAATTAAGATTAAATTGACTGCCGAATTTTTTCATTTGACCATTTAAATCAATTCCCCAGTCTCCTTCATTGCTGTACATAAGATTGGATTGAATATTATATTGATTTCCTAAGTAAACCCCTCCACCTTGAATGACACCTATATCAGAGCTCTGCAATAATTCAAAATTTGCTCCTAAATTATCTTGTAATCTATATGAAGCCCCAGCTCTGCCAAAATATTTGTCGATAAATTTAGGGAATAAATTGTCTTGTTCAGACTCACCAATTTTCCCTAGTTCCGCAAAATATAGTGGTTGATCTTTGGGTGGTAAAAGTTCGGTCTTAGCAAAGAAATATTCTTCTTCCCTAGTGACTCCTTGGGAATCAGTAATACGAAGAGTTATAGGATAGGATCCATTTGGTAGGTGTCTGGTATCAATTTGTTGGTTACCTGCTTCATATTCTTGTGCAGCAGCTAATTTCTCATCCTTATATATTTCTACAACACTTGGACTTGATAAGAACAGAAATATATCTGTGCTATAGGAATAATCTAAGTCTGTACGAGTGTTGGTTGAAGAATAAAGTCTAGCACCTAATAACTCTATTTCATTATAAAAGCTAGAATTTCTAGTGGATGACTTAAACACACCTGCTTCAGATGTCCATACAGATTTATCATTTTGTAATGAGATATTATTTACAGATATATTTTTTGTGTTTGACAGGTCCCAGTCAAAACGAAATCTAGATTGTTTGTAGCCAAAAATTTCACTTGAAGCGAATGTGTAGTTGTCTTCATTGTCATTGCCGCTAAAGCTAATATTGTTAGAGCCGATAGTGGAAAAACCAGTTTCCGATTCTGGTATAAACTTACTGTATGCAATATTTTGATTCTCTAGATAATAAGCATTGATAAAAACGGTTAGTCTAAAGTAGCCTTCATCAAAGATGATGCCGGCAACTGCAGGTTCTAAAAAACCACAATCACGTTGTATTTCAGTTAGGCATAATTTATCAGCATTTGTTTCTAGTGGGCCACTTAAAGCTTCTTGCACTGCTTCAAAATTTTCAATACGGGGAATTAATGAAACTATTTCCTCTGGGTAATCAAATTCAATAGTTTCGGGTGTGTAGGTTGCAAGTGTAGTGCCCACTAAGCGATCTCCATAGTACACGTCCACTGCAGTTGTTTGCGGATTGGCTAAGTCTTCGAATCCTGGCGGAGCACCTGGTTTAACTTTAATGCTAGTGTCTTGATGGGTTACTTCAGTGTCGACTAAATGCTTAAACTCTGATGGAGCGTCTGAGTTATTTCCTGATTCTGGGTTTGCATTTTCCTCTGCTTTAGCGAATGAGCAGATGCAAACAAAAAGAATGGCATAAGCCAAAAACTTTTTCATTTTGTAATGTTATAAGACTAGTACTCTTTTATAGAGTTTTTAGTGCCTATGCTCAGATAGTATTTAACCGGCTGACTATTTGGTAATTTTATTGTCCATTCATTACCCGCATAAAGGCGATTGCCTTTGAATATTTCACATTCTTCATCAAGGCTATCTTTAGAGGGGCATTGCTTACCTTCGCGTAAAAGAATATTTGTATTGCCATTATTTTTAAAGCGAATAGTGCTGCCTGAGCGTGTAGCAATTAAGTCTGGTTTTGGGTTTAGCGGCTGTGCTAACACAAGAACTTGATAAGCAATCACAATTTTAACGCCAACTTGATTATTTTCCGCTATCAATTGATTTGAAATTGGTTTGAAAGTTACTCGGTAAACTGCTTCTTTGTCTGTTGGCGGCTTGAGTAAAACAAAACGTGCGAGCTTTCGACCTTTTGGCGGAATAACTAATTTATTTGGAGAAACAAGTAAACCCGATTCTCTTGGGTCTTTGATTATTTCCCTTGTTTCATTTTCAGTGCCTGGGTTTTTACAATTATTGGCTCCACTTGAATGTAGAGTGTTTCACTACCCGCATTCTCTACTTCAATGTCTTTGCGTAAGGGTTTGCCAGGTTCAAAATGTATGATTGCATCGCTTAGCACCATGTTTGCAAATACTGACGATGTAGGAACGGCTAATAAAAAACACAGTGAAAGAAATACCGCGGCATGCGAAATTAATTTCTGTAGTGTTAGATTTTTCAAATGTGCGAGCATGAGAATTGGGATCCTTTGTATTGTACTCATTTGTATATGCACGGGATTAGACCGCCTAATTGACTGAAATTCCAACAGAAAATGCTCAAATGCACATTTGATTGGCTGGTTGGATCGGGTGTTTAAATTGCTTCTAGCACGTCTACAACAAAAACAGTCTGTCAACATATTCAGGCCATTCATCATTGGAAGCCACTCTAACTCGCTTTCCACAATTATTCATTTTGAACGCATATTTTCGTCATCTTTCCTAGTTAGCCTCTTGAGCAAACCACAAATTACTAACGGAAGTTGCATGTTTATCGGGGTACTTTTTTCGCTCATATTATTAGCCATGCTCGTAGGTATCGGTTTAATAATCTTTTTATTAGTTCGCAAATTTTTACAGGTAAATCCAACAGATATGAATAGTGTAAAAGACACCTATCAAGGTGTGGTAAAAAATATGAACCAAAAATTAACTGTACGCGGGGTCATTATAGGAATACTAGCGATTGTAATGTTAATTCCATTGGGCATGTTTGAGGGAGTTGTGCACGAGCGGAATGGCCTGTATCGAAATGTATTACAAGAAATTTCCAATACATGGGGAGGGCAACAAACACTCCAGGCACCAATTTTAGTCATCCCATTTGTCATTGAGCATGTAAGTAAAGAGACAACAACGGATGAATACGATAGGGAGAAAACTAAGACCAAAATTAAATACTTAACGCGTTATGCAGTGCATTTACCAAAAGATTTAAAAATTGATGTGGATTTGTTAGAAGAGCACAGGAAACGTGGCATTTATGATTCTCTAGTATATAAAGCAGACATCTCGTTAAGTGGCAGCTTTGAAAAACCTAATATTGAATCATTGTCTGATCATATACACCGCATTGATTGGGATAAAGCATTTGTAATATTAGGATTATCGGATACACGAGCAATTAATAATGTAACGTCACTAAATTGGAATGGTGTAGAGAATGGTTTTAATTCTGGAACAAAGCTTACAAAACTTTTGCAATATGGTTTTCATGCAAGCTTGGCTGATTTTGATTCATCAAAGGATAAGCATGAATTCAATGCCAATCTCTCTGTTAATGGTAGTAAAGGTTTTCGTTTTGCGCCCTTTGGAGAAAACACAGTGGTTAATATGAATTCTAGTTGGCCGCACCCTAGTTTTCAGGGCATGACATTACCAACTGAATACAAAATCAAAGAGGATGGTTTTTCGTCAATGTGGTCGATTCCGCATTTGGCTAGAAATTTTCCACAATCTTGGGAATCGTCCTCGAATTCCTATAATTTGAATGAGTTTATTGCCGGCGTAGATCTTTTTGAACCGGTGTTTTTGTATTCTAAAGTTATTCGTGCTGTGAAATATGGAATTTTATTTGTTGGGTTAACTTTCTTAACTTTTCTAATTTTTGAATTAACCATGCAGGCGAGGTTACACTTTGTGCAGTACGGATTAATTGGAATAACGCTTAGTTTGTTTTATTTGATTCTTTTGTCGGTTGCGGAGCATATGGAATTTCTAACAGCATACATTATTGCTGCAGCAATCAACGTTGGATTAATAACGTTGTATACGGCGGCAGCGTTAAAAAGTTGGTCACGATCTGGCGTTATACTTGTCTTACTAGGTGCACTTTATTCTGTTTTGTATTCATTATTACAGTTAGAGGACTACGCGTTATTAATGGGTACAATGTTGTTATTATCTGTATTGATGGTCTTAATGTATGTAACACGTAATCTACGTGTGAATACGTCCGATTCTAGTCAAATTCCACATCTAGGCAATGGATAAAATGAGTAAAATTATGCAAAATCTGCTTCGCTAATGAACCATTAGCTAACATAAGCAATCAAAAGCATATAAAATTTCACTACAATTATTCGGAGCATTCTAAATGAAACACTTAGTAGGGGTTGTTAGTATTTTGTTGTTATCACTTTCTTCAGTTGTCGTCTATGCGGGTGATGCAGAGGCAGGTAAAGCAAAGGCAGTTACTTGTGCAGCATGCCATGGTGGAGAAGGTATAAGCCCAACTGATATTTGGCCAAACTTAGCCGGGCAGAAAGAACAGTATTTATTAGCACAAATTAAAGCGTTTAAAGATGGCACCAGAGTGAATGCACAAATGGCGCCGATGGTGGCTAATTTAAGCGATGATGATATGGCTAATTTAGCTGCCTATTACTCTTCACTAGGTTGCAAAGAGTAATAATTAAAATAAGCTGATGTACTGCAGGTGGTTTAAGGTGTTCGTTAGACTGCAATATAACGTAAGCCGCCTGCAACCATTACTACAATCACGCCAAGTAATAAATTAATACCAATAAACTTGCGAACTTGCGCAAGGTTCTCGCTCGCCAGCTGAAAATTTTCTTGTTTCACTGCTTTGCACAAGCGTCTAAAGGGCGAAAAGAAGACGTGCATAAAAATTAAAATCATAATAATGCCGATCACTTGCATAAGATGAATATGCCATCCTACACGTGCCATGCCACCGTAATGTTCGACAATTATCCAGTAACCGGTTGCGGGTAGCGTAATTACACAAACCCATACCCAGAAGAAGAAACTTGATAGTGTTCTTTTCCATAGCTTTAGCCGTTGTGGCATTTCCAGTGCCTTAGCGGCCGCTGGTCTTGGTGAGATATAGGCAAAAAACATTCCTCCTACCCAGATCACTGCGGCAATTAAATGACCCGCGATTGCGGCAGGGAAGTAATACGGTTGTAAGTCCATTATTGTGGTCTCTCCTTGGGCTCTCTTCTTTTGATAAGTATTATTTTCTTAGAGTGAAGATAATTGGTGTCTATTTATGGATAAAGTTTACTGGAACTTTGCTGCAAATTACATGCTGATAAGCTAAAGTGCGAGCCTCATTTTTGTCAAATGTCGTGAATTTATGTCAACAGACTCAACAATGGACTGGATAGCCCCCTCAATATTGTCTGCAGATTTTGCGCGCCTCGGTGAAGAGGTGAGTACCGTGCTTGCTGCAGGGGCTGATATTGTTCACTTTGATGTAATGGATAATCACTATGTACCGAACCTGACTTTTGGGCCGGTTATTTGTAGGGCCTTGCGAGACTATGGTGTGCAGGCTCCAATCGATGTCCATTTGATGGTAAAACCGGTGGATCAAATGATTGCAGATTTCGCCGCAGCGGGAGCAAGTTATATCACTTTCCATCCAGAAGCCTCTGAACATGTGGATCGCAGCTTACAGTTAATACACGATCAAGGCTGTAAGGCAGGTTTGGTATTTAATCCGGCGACGCCGCTTGATCAGTTGGAATATGTGCTCGATAAAGTAGACATGGTGTTACTGATGTCGGTTAATCCTGGTTTTGGTGGTCAAAAGTTTATTCCTGCAGCGCTCACAAAATTAAAACATGCAAGAAAGATAATTGACCAATCTGGTTTGCCAATTCGTTTAGAAATCGATGGTGGGGTGAAAGTCGATAACATTGCAGAAATAAAAGCAGCGGGCGCAGATACTTTTGTTGCAGGTTCTGCAATATTTAATACTAAAGATTATCAAGGCACGATTGCTAAAATGCGCGAGCAACTCGCTAGCAGCAATAAAGTTACTTCCTAAAGCATTTCTTTTAGATTAGTTTTGTTATGAGTGCTCAATCTCTAGTGCAAACGCGTTGTGTGATGTTTGATTTGGATGGCACATTGGTCGATAGTGCGCCGGATATCGCCATCAGCATGAATAAAATGTTGCTGGAATTAAATTTTCCACCGCACGATCTTGCTCAAGTACGTGACTGGATAGGAAATGGCGCGGGTCGTTTAATTAAACGTGCATTAACAGGACAATTGGATGGCGAGCCGCCAGAAGGTTTGTTTAAGCAAGCACATCAATTATTTTTTGATATCTATGAACAACATATACATGTTGAGAGTGCAATGTACCCTGGTGTATTGGAAGGTTTAATGGCATTGCGTGAGCAATCCTATATTTTGGCTTGTATAACTAATAAGCCAAGAAGATTCACGCCACCGCTTATGGAGGCATTTAAAATAGACCATTTTTTCGATTACCTGATCTGCGGTGATGACTTAACTGTAAAAAAGCCCGATCCTCAAGTGTTGCAAGCGATTCTCAAGCAGACCAACTTGAGCCCACAGCAGGCAATAATGGTGGGGGATTCCGCTAGTGATATAAAAGCGGCTCAATTGGCGAATATGAAGTCATTTTGCGTCAGTTATGGGTATCATCAAGGGAAAGGAGTTGATGCTTTGGGCGCAGACTATATAATTGACTCCATTGCGGAGATACCGCAATACCTTCTTTCAACCGCGTAAGGAATTATTTTTCAATGTTCATCTCATTGCAAAAAGGAATTGCTGAGTTATTTAGTTGGCGTTGCTAGTACAACACTAACGTTTTTGCTCGCTTTTCTTTTTAATATTCTGGAGATGACATGGATTCCGCACAATTTGATTTACTAACTAGCCAAGGCTATACCTGCATTCCGCTGGTGCGGGAAGTGTTAGCTGATCTTGATACTCCTCTTAGTGCTTATCTAAAACTGGCTCATCAGCCATATACCTATTTATTTGAATCGGTACAGGGTGGAGAACGATGGGGTCGTTACTCCTTTATAGGTTTGTCTAGCGCCGAACACATCAAAGTGTTCGGTAATAAAGTGGTGCATGAGAAAAATAACCAAGTTCACGAACAGAATGTACAAGATCCATTAACTTGGGTGCAAAGCTTTCTACAACAATTCAACGTGCCTGATATTCCAGAATTGCCGCGTTTCACTGGCGGAGTAGTGGGATATTTTGGTTACGAAACTATTCAATATATTGAACCACGTTTGAAAGGCGAGGCTAAGGCGGATGTTTTGCAAACACCCGATATATTTCTCATGGTGTCTAAAGAGCTAGTGGTGTTCGATAGCTTAAGCGGAAAAATATTTATCATTGTTCATGTTGATCCAAAACAAGAACGTGCATTAGCATCAGGTGAAATGCGTTTAGATGAGATTGCTGCAATGCTGCAACAACCTGCACCAAAAGTTGCTGCGAAAACTCCACAAGTACCGGTAAATTTTGTTTCAGAGTTTCCTGAAATTAAATTTAAGCAAGCAGTGGATGGGGCACGTGAATACATACGCGAAGGAGATGTCATGCAAGTCGTGTTGTCACAAAGACAAAGTACTGAATTTACTGCGCCGCCAATTAATTTATATCGAAGTTTGCGTAGCTTAAACCCATCGCCATACATGTACTACTTGAATATGGAGGACTTTTATATTGTGGGTTCTTCTCCAGAAATTTTAGTTCGCTTGGAAGATGATGAGGTAACCGTTAGGCCCATTGCAGGTACGCGACCAAGAGGCAAAGATGCGCAACATGATCTCGAGTTAGAAGCAGAGCTTTTGCAAGACCCAAAAGAGCTTGCGGAACATCTTATGTTAATTGATCTCGGTCGTAATGATGTTGGCCATGTAGCGAAAACAGGTTCGGTAGAGCTCACTGATAAAATGATTATTGAACGTTATTCTCATGTTATGCATATCGTTTCAAATGTTACGGGTCAGTTAGATGGAAAATTGGATGCGATAGATGTATTAAGAGCGACTTTCCCTGCAGGTACGGTAAGCGGCGCACCTAAAATACGCGCTATGGAAATAATCAGCGAATATGAGCTTACTAAACGCGGCATTTATTCTGGTGCAGTAGGTTACATATCCTGGGATGGCAACATGGATACTGCGATTGCAATTCGCACAGCCGTTATTAAAGACGAAAAACTTTATATACAAGCGGGAGCAGGAATCGTTTATGACTCTGTTCCTGAAAATGAATGGATTGAAACGAATAATAAAGCAGGCGCAATGCTTAAGGCTGCTAAAGCTGCGGCATCCATTGTATAGTTCATTGAAAGACTGCTAGTGGCTCAGATATAAATAATCCTATGATTTTAATGATTGACAATTATGATTCATTTACCTACAACCTGGTGCAATACCTCGGGGAGATTGGTGAGGAAGTTAAAGTTGTACGTAATGATCAAATTGGCATTAAAGAAATAAAAGCGCTGCAGCCACACCACATTGTTATTTCCCCTGGCCCTTGTACACCAAATGAAGCAGGGATTTCATTAGAAATCATTGCGGAGTTAGGCGGAGAAATACCAATTTTAGGAGTTTGTTTGGGCCACCAAAGTATTGGTCAAGCGTATGGCGGTAAGATTATTAAAGCCCAACAAGTCATGCACGGTAAAACGTCAATGGTGCATCATCACAATCAACATGTTTTTGAAAAATGCGACAATCCATTTACGGCTACACGTTACCATTCATTAGTCATTGAAAAGCAATCGATACCAGATTGTCTGGAAGTCACAGCTTGGACAGAAGATGCTGCCGGCGAATTAGATGAAATTATGGGTGTGCGCCATAAAGAACTTGCAGTTGAAGGTGTGCAGTTTCATCCGGAATCGATTCTCACAGACTTTGGTCATCATTTGTTAACTAATTTCGTTCGTCAAAACTAATATTTCTTTTAGTGCTCTTTTTATGAATATTCAGCAAGCTATTAATACTGTAATCGAAGGTAATCATCTTAATTCAGAGCAAATGACAGCGGTCATGCGTGTGGTAATGTCGGGTGAAGCAACACCTGCACAGGTTGCGGGTTTTCTAGTAGCGCTACGTATGAAGGGCGAAGTGGTCGAAGAACTCACCGCTGCTGCTGCTGTAATGCGTGAGCTTTCTGCAAAAGTAAATGTAGCCACAGAAAACTTAGTCGACACATGTGGTACAGGTGGAGATTCGAAAGGTACCTTTAATGTTTCTACATGCGTTGCGTTTGTGGCCGCTGCAGCCGGCGCAAGAGTCGCTAAACACGGTAATCGTTCAGTTTCTAGTAAAAGTGGTAGTGCAGACGTATTAGAAATTGCAGGTGTAAATCTTCAGCTAACGCCAAAGCAAGTTGCTAATTGTATAGAAGAATTAGGCATAGGCTTCTTGTTTGCCCCAGCGCATCACAGTGCAATGAAACATGCGATTGGCCCGCGCAAAGAGTTAGGTGTGCGCACTATGTTTAACTTATTAGGCCCGCTAACGAATCCAGCCAGTGCGCCGCATCAAGTATTGGGTGTGTTTAGCAAGCAATGGCTTGAGCCGTTGGCAAATGTACTAAAATCATTAGGAAGTAAGCATGTACTCGTCGTGCATGCAGACGATGGTTTGGATGAAATTAGTATTGCCAGCAATACTCAAATTGCCGAACTAAAGAATGGAGCGGTATCTTGTTATAGTATTTCGCCGAAACAATTTGGGCTGGACGAAGGTAATCTTGCTGATATTGTGGCGAAGGATGCTGCTAATAGTTTACTAATAGTGAATGATGTTTTTGAAAATAAAACAGGTGCAGCGTTAGATATTGTAAAGCTAAATGCAGGTGCTGCATTGTATGCAAGCGATAAAGCCGCAACGCTGGAAGAAGGGGTTAGTTTGGCGGCGGACGTTATTGCTTCTGGTGAGGCTAAGAACAAATTTCAACAATACATAGAATATACAAATAGTTTTAAATAATAAAAATGATAAATACTCAACCAAGCTCTCAAAATGACACCCCAGAAATTCTCACCAAGATAATTGAGCATAAAAAAAATGAGCTAGTGGAGCGTAAGCTGCATATGCCGCTGGATAAAATTCAAGACATGGCTAATGATGCGCCTAGTCCACGCGGCTTTGAGCGTGCATTGCGTGGTGCGCAAGCGGCTAAACGTGCAGGCGTAATTGCAGAAATTAAACGTGCCTCACCAAGCAAAGGTATTCTACGAGAAAATTTTAACCCCATGGAAATTGCAGCAGGCTACCAAATGAATGGCGCAAGTTGTGTGTCTATATTGACCGATACAGAATTCTTTAAGGGATCTTGTGCAATTTTGGAACTTGCGAGAAAGACTTGTTTCCTGCCTATTTTACGCAAAGACTTTATTATCGATACCTATCAGGTGTATGAGACACGTGCGGTAGACGCAGATTGTTTGTTACTGATTGCAGCATGCCTGGAAGATGATCAAATGGCAGAGCTATATGCACTCGGTAAAGAATTACGATTAGATGTACTGATTGAAGTGCACAATGCAGAAGAAATGGGCCGTGCCTTAAAACTCGAGCCCACAATGATTGGGATTAATAATCGTAACTTACATAATTTCGAAGTTTCTCTAGATACAACGTTTGATCTGTTATCTAAAGTGCCAGAGGATTGTCATGTAGTTACCGAGAGTGGAATTCATACTAAAGAAGATATCGCTTTGATGATTGATAAAGGAGTTAACTCCTTCTTAGTAGGTGAAGCATTTATGGTGGCAGAGAATCCTGGCGCTAAATTAAAAGAATTGTTTTTTTAAAATTAAAATAAATTGGAGTGACTTATGGCTAAACCTACATTAAATAATTCACATCCAATTATGCGCTTTATCTTGTTTGTCGAGCGTGCCGGACTTGTGCTCATTACACTTGCAACGATTGTAGCGATTGGGCAAGAGTTACACGTTATATATCAGCAAGGCAGGGTAGAGCTGCACGATATCTTGCTGTTATTTATCTACTTAGAAATTCTAACCATGGTGGCGTTGTACTTCACTAGCGGTAAGCTTCCAGTACGTTATCCGATTTACATCTCAATTGTAGCGATTACACGATTTATAATTTTGGGTATGAAAGAAATGAATGCGCAGGATATTATTTTACTAGCAGGCGCCATTCTTTTACTAACACTTGCATCCGTTGTGTTGAGGTATGGGTCTTTTAAGCTGCCTTATAAGCAAGACAATATTGATTAGCAAGCACGGAGGATGTGCCTAATTACGTAAAATAATCATTCTCGTATTAGGATCTAACTAACGTATTCCTACGACGTTGCTCATTTGTACTATAAAGCTGCTTGCGAAAGATGATTTTTATGGCATTTTGTTTGGGATCTCTATATTTCTCAGTTTTTTTCCAATTATTGGCGAGATAAAAATTACTAGCACTAATATTTTCTTCAAAACTTTCTAATGCAATTACTTTGTAGTGTTCAAATAGTAGTTCTTCGCAATGATGAAGCAATATTGTTCCATATCCCTGGTGATGATAATCCACATCGATCATCATAAAGTCTATTACATTATCGATACATATTGAGAAGCCAAGAGCAGTAGTATTTTTATGCAAAATCCAAGTATTGTTAATATTGCTTTCTAAGAATACTTCAAGATGTTTACTATTTAGGTAATTATCTACCGTAAAGTTATCAAGAAAATCTCGATAAGATCGATCTATCGTTTTATTAGCAATTGCTTGTATAACATATTTGTCGGATAAACTAGCGCGTGTAAAGGTTAGGTCTGCCACAATTATTTGTCTTTATATTTTTCAAAGCATGAATTAAAAGCATCCTTTGATAGATTTGATTCAGTAATATCTAGTCCTGATGCATGGCAATTATTTTGAGCATGATGATCATGGGCAGCAGTAGTATTACTGCTATTTTGCAAAGAAAATGTTTCATTTACCTTTACGGTTATTTGCTCAACGTTTAAATGATTAATTTTGATATGGCCCATATACTTACATCCATGTAGGTAGAGTCCGGCAATTATAATTAGCATTCAAAAATTATTGAGTGTCCTAAGTCCTATAAAATTACCGTTCATAGTAATTTTCGTACCGCCCATACCTAGTATTATTCTGAGCCGTAAGAGGGAGATGCATGGCTGAGCATCTCAAAATTTAATTTTATGTCAGCTAACGATTCAAGGCGGACATTCAGAGTTAATTAAAGGTCTTGGTAGAATAATTCTTAATGTAGCGTATAAAAAACTACGATGAGCGCGCATACAAGCAGTATTTAATTATATTTATTAGTTCGTTACTTCTGTTTTTAATAATTAAACAGAATAAATAACGATTGCTACATTAATGTGGGTTGATTACGATAATGAACATTCAAGAATAGGATTGTTCTTGAATAATAATAATTATAAAAATAACTAGAGAGAAGCGACGTAGCTAGTTTGGAGTTGGATAAGAGCCTCTTTACTTACATATCTGTAAGTAAACCTTTCCTTGTGCCTCATTAGCAAATAGAAATTGCGAAACAAGGCGGTAACGCAATGTTAATTAACGTAGTTAATAATGCGTCGAGGTCTCAATATGTATTTATCAGCCCATTTTTTACAGTCTGTTCGTGGTTGTGTTTTTAATTTCCAACTAACCAAAATTTTACCATTTATTATTTTGCTTCTAGGGTTTGAGTTTGTACAAGATGTGCAAGCAGAACTGGTGCCTTGCGATAAAGTAGATGCAGGTACCGTGAATGCGCCAGGCGGGTGTATTGCTAAACGTTTAGATGAGCAAATTGGTAATGGTCATGGTGATAAAAATACTGCAGGTTCGGCTGTATATTTAGTTAAGCGGGATCCAGCAAGATCCATACGCCGTGGCCGACAACTTTTCCAACGAAAGTTTTCTACAGACGAAGGTCTCGGCCCACGAGTTAACGCGAGTTCAACTGGCGATATCACACAAAATCGCGCATTGGGTGCGGGTCTTACAGACAGTTGCGCAGCTTGTCATGGGCGGCCTAGAGGTTCTGCTGGATTTGGTGGTGATGTTAATACCAGGCCGGATAGCCGAGATGCCCCACATTTGTTTGGCTTAGGAATAGTGGAACAACTCGCAGAAGAAATGACGCAACGGTTGCGTAACCGTCGTGCTCGAGCACTTGAAGTGGCTGAGCAACAAAACAGATGTATCACTACGCCATTGCGCGCAAAACGTGTGTCGTTTGGAATGATAACTGCTTGTCCGAATGGAAAAATAGATACTTCTGAAGTTAAGGGTGTCGATGAAGATTTACGTATTCGCCCGTTTTTTCATCAAGGTGGCACAGTATCCATACGTGAATTTATCATTGGTGCTTTTAAAGATGAGATGGGCTTACAAGCGTGGGATCCTGTGTTGTGTGCAGTAACGGATCCAGAAAACCCACAAGCTGTTGTTAGCCCTAGTGGGTTTGCATATGACCCAGCACAAGATACATTTGAGCGTCCGGCTGTATGCGATGCCAGTGATGATACAGACAATGATGGTGTTGTCAGTGAAATTGATCCCGCATTAATTGACCATATGGAATTTTACTTACTTAATTACTTTAAGCCTGGACAATACCAAGTGACACAACAAGCTGAGCGTGGTCGGAATCTGTTGAAAGAAATTGGCTGCACTTCTTGTCATAAACCTAATTTAAGAATTAATAGTGATCGTCGTGTGGCAGATGTTGAAACGGTTTACGATCCTGAGCGTGGCATCTTTAATCAACTGTTTGCTACGGCGACTGAATTGTTTACCCTTGAAGATGATGGGAATGAATATCCATTGCTTCTACCCAAAGGAGAACCATTTATTGTTAAAAATTTCTACTCAGACTTGAAACGACACGATCTGGGACCGGCATTTCATGAGCGCGATTTTGATGGTTCCGTGGTAACAGAGTTTGTTACTGAGCCACTTTGGGGTGTGGGTTCAACGGCACCGTATGGACATGATGGACGTAGTATCAATTTAGATGCAGTGATAAAGCGCCATGGTGGTGAGGCTGCTGAATCGAGAGATGCTTACTTAAATCTTAGTGTAAGAGGTCAACGGCGCATCCTCGCTTTTCTGGAAACATTAGTGTTGTTTCCACCTGATGACACGGCTTCAAATTTAAATGCTGGAAATGTTAATGATCTGGAAACAATTCAGTCACCCGATACGCATGGTAGTATTAATCTAGGCGCCTTGTTTCAAATTGATGGAGAAGGCGCTGAATAGAAATATTAATTTAGCTATCTAAGATAGTTTAAGTGTTTGTTATTTATTTTTGCCTGAAATATTGCTCCAAGCTATATATACAAGTGCGATGCCCATTATTAAATAAATGGGGTTGTACAAAACATTTTGCATCTCTTCCATGTGTTGTGCTCCTCAGTCCAGGCAACTTAGGTGCCAGACAATAATTAGTAAGTGATGACATAGTGTCATGCCATGAGTAGATACCCTTTCTGGGTCAGTCTGGTAAGAGGCGTATGAGGTGAAGCTTTTAAGCTGAAAAAGACTCAGTTATATGCCGCTAAACAGGCAGGTCCTGATTTAGATAAATAGTAGGTACACTCTATAAGGTTGCTGTGGCTTTAGCAATTAACCTTATATCCATATATTTATGCAGATAACAATATGAAAACCATCGCTATTTTTGCAGACGTGCAAAATATTTACTACACCACGCGCGATGCTTATGCGCGTCAATTCAACTATAGAGAATTGTGGAAACAGCTTAGTTCAGAAGGCAAGATTGTGATAGCAAACGCCTATGCCACACAAAAAGGTGATGACAAACAACATAAGTTTCAAAGAGCATTAGAACATATTGGATTTAACGTAAAGCTTAAACCGTATATTCAACGCAGCGATGGTTCAGCAAAAGGTGATTGGGATGTAGGTATCACTATAGATGTGATGGAAAAAGCTAAAGAAGTCGATGTTGTAGTGTTGTTGTCAGGGGATGGGGATTTTGATCTTTTATTAGAGAAAATTAAAACCGATTATGGCGTAACAGCTAAAGTGTATGGCGTGCCAGGCTTAACTGCAAAAACGCTCATTGAATCCGCAAGTGTGTATCACCCGATTGAAGAGGATTTACTACAGTAAATTATTAAAGTGCTGCTGAACATCGGGCATTATGCGATGCTCTTGTGGTGAGTACATTACTAATATGTCCAGCTGCATGAATGATGCCGCCAATTATAGTTAATACAGTTTCGCCTGTGGGTGAAAGCAAGTGATTATGGATAAGTGGCTCTGCAAAAAGTGCAACAGTTACTAAAATACATAAGCCGAGGCCACCAATTAGCATGGGCAAATTCTTTCGATGGCATCGATATCCTGCAACTAATGCAAACAAGCTAACAGGGATTATGAAAAATAGAATGAATTGGTGAAACCAAAACTCATGGCTGTCATGACCATGTTCAACAGTAGATATAAGAAGCGGGGTTACACTTGCGGCAATTGGTAAGGCTATGCAGTGGATAGCGCACAAGCTGGATAAAGCTATTGCGAAGCGGTCAAAAGTTTCGTGTCGAATCATTTTTAGTATTCTTGATTTATTCGCGTGCGCAATGTGAGCATGTGCCGTGAATTTCTACATTTACAAGGCTGGGTATGAATCCTTGTTTTTTACTGATCTCGCTAAGCGTTTTGTTAATTTTCGGTTCGCTGAGTTCTTCTACTTCATTGCATTGGTCACAGATAAGAAACTTGCTATCTAAAGTTCCATGATCAGTGTTACATCCAATATAAGCATTTTGGCTTTCGATGCGATGGATTAAGTTGTTCTCAATTAAAAAATCCAGCGCTCGATAAACTGTAGGGGGTTTTTCAATAAAATCTTCTGAGCTTAGTTGCGCTAATAGATCATAAGCTTTAATGGGTTTATGGCTTTTCCAGATTAGCTCCAACACTTTTTTGCGTATAGGTGTGAGTCGGCATTTGTGATCGATACAGATCTGTTCCGCATTACTAAGTGCTTCTTTAATGCACTGACTATGTTGATGTCGTTGCCACATTTTGTGATGTTATACTATAACATTAGCTAGTTCAATTAGTAGTGAACAATCGCATATGCACAGCAGTTCCCCTGACGGATGTCAGGTTAGTAAATCGGATTGTATGGATGTATTAAGTTAGGCTAAGCTAAGAGCTTAGTCTAAAGAATTAACGAGTGCCGTAGACGACGATGGTTTTACCATGTGCCGAAATTAGGCCTTGTTGTTGGAGTTCTTTTAGTACTCGACCCGCCATTTCACGCGAGCAACCGACAATTTTGGCGATCTCTTGGCGAGTAATGCGAATCTGCATGCCTTCTGGGCGCGTCATGGCATCCGGCTGTTTCGCTAAATCAAGTAAAGTATGTGCAACACGACCGGTTACATCTAGATAGGCAAGATCAATTACTTTTTGGCTTGTGTCGCGTAAACGCTTAGCAAGTTGCCCCGCCATGTGCATTAAAATATCGGGTTCAGTTTGTACTAACTCACGAAATTTTGAATATTGAATTTCGGCAACGTCACATTGCTCTTTAGCAATTACTAAAGCACTGCGTTCGTTTTCTGCAAATAAACCCAGCTCACCAAAAAAATCACCTTTGTTGAGATATGCTAATACCATTTCATGCCCAGTATCATCTTCCAGCATGATCTTCACAGAGCCATGCGTGATGTAATACAAAGTATTGGAAGGGTCACCCGCATGGATAATGCGATTCCCAGAGGCATAACGTTTGGTATGGCAATGTTCTAGAAATCGGTCCACAACAGGTTCCTGTACTGGTACGGTTGGATTTGGATTGTTCAAGTTCGTATTCAGAAATTGTGATTTTCACTAGTCTATGCCAGATAACTTACTGATGTCGATAGTAAAAAGGATCAAACGGTAGAAATGCAAGTACGAATCAAGTGGTTAGAGCAACGATCCTTCCAAGCTGAGACGGGTAGTGGGCATACTTTGACGATGGATGGCCCTCCCGAGCACGGTGGGCAGAATATAGCTGCTCGCCCTATGGAGATGATTTTAGTGGGTTTAGGGGGCTGCAGTGCCTTTGATGTCGTGGAAATACTCGAAAAATCCAGGCAAATCGTGAACGATTGCCAAATAGAAATCGATGCTGAAAGGGCCGATGAAATTCCTGCCGTGTTTACAAAAATTCATATGCACTTCATTATCGCTGGCGATGAATTAAACGAAAAACATGTGAAACGAGCCGTGGAGTTGTCGGTCGATAAATACTGTTCTGTAGTAAAAATGATGCGGCCTAATGTAAACATAACGTTTGATCATGAAATTAGATGAAGCTTAAAACTGTATTTATCCTAAAGGCAATAGTTTAAATAACACAAAAATTACAATATGGAACATGCTAAATGGACCTGGGTGATAAAAAAATACAATTACATGGATTTAATAATCTTACTAAAACCTTAAGTTTTAATTTTTATGATATTTGTTATGCGCGGACTCCAGAACATCAACAAGAGTATTTAGAGTATGTTGATGAAGAATATAATGCTGCTCGTTTAGAGACTGTATTAACTGAAGTTACGAACAGAATTGGCGCAAGTATTCTCAATATGTCTGTTTATGACTACGAGCCGCGTGGCGCAAGTGTTACTTGCATGATATCTGAAGAGCACGATCTGGCAGAAGCGATATTCTCTAAAGAAGATACACCGTATGAAGTGGTTCAGAACGAAATCAAGCAATCTGTTGTTGGACATTTAGATAAGAGCCATGTAACGGCGCATACATATCCTGAATATCACCCTGATAATGGGATCAGTACTTTTCGCGTAGACATAGATGTTTCGACTTGTGGGAGAGTGTCGCCACTTAAGACGCTAAATTATCTAATCGATAGTTTTAACGAAGATATTGTTATCTTGGACTATCGAGTACGAGGATTTACCAGGGATATTGATGGTTTAAAGCACTACATTGATCATGAAATAACATCGATTCAAGACTTTTTGTCAGAAAAAACAAAAAACCAGTATCAAATGATTGATATGAATGTTGATCAAGAAAATATTTTCCATACTAAGATGATGTTGAATGACTTTGATCTTGATAGCTATTTGTTTGGGAAAGGAATGGGTGCGCTAGAAAGCTCAGAACAAGAAAATATTGAAGAAAAATTGAAGAAAGAAATGAGTGAAATATTCTATGGTATTAATTCCCTAGACTAATGATTCAAATTTATTAAATCCAGTAAGAAGTTTTTGTCATTACTTTTGAAACGGCAGCCATCAATGTTTTGGCAGGCTGCGGTAAATCATAGGCGCCAGCAGCTTGAGCACTCTTATCATGCATCGCTTCTTCTTCGCGCATTGTTAATAAAACTTCACGACTTTTAATATCATCTTCGGGTAGACGTGATAGATGTTTGTCTAAATGTTTTACTACTTGTTTTTCGGTTTCTGACACAAAGCCTAGAGACCATTTGTCTCCAAGTGCGCCTACTGCTGCGCCCATTGCGTAAGAGCCAAGATACCAAACGGGTGTGAACACACTGGGACGATCTTGAAGTTCATCAAGACGTTTTTCGCACCAACTTAAATGTGCCTCTTCTTCTTGTGCGGATTGGTTAAACTTTTGCTTAATGCTTTCGTCTTTAGCCATTAGCATATGTCCATGATATAGGCCTTGAGCAGCAATTTCACCTGCATGATTCACGCGCATTAATCGAGCGGATAATTTTTTATCAGGCTCACTTAACTCAGGTTTGCTCTGTACTTTATCCGCAGGCGAAGATGATTTTTTCGCATTCGGTTTAGCTAATAAAGTTCTTAAACCTTTATCAACATGTGAAAGGAAATGGTCAGTTGTATTGAAGTTACGCATATAATTAATCTCTCTTGAAATTATAGCATCTGTTGTGCGAGTAATGTGATGGGGTGGCAAACCTGTGTGTCGATATTTTTGCGCTTTAGCTGTGAATGGAGGTGCAATACACAGCCAATATTACTGCTTACAAGATAATTTGCTGAAGAGCTTTTTATCTCATGAATTTTATTTTCAATAAGTTGATCTGCAATTTTTTCTTCCGTGATGGTATTCATCCCTCCGGCACCACAGCATGCCAACTGATCTTCAAAATGAATGATTTCAATATCAGGAATAAATTGTAGCAAGCGCTCTACAGCTTTAGGATCGTTTGTTATTTGTTGTTGCGAGCAAGGCTTATGTAGATAAACTATTTCTGCGAGAGGTTTGAATGTTAGGTCGTTTATATTTAGCTGCTGTAATACAAGATCATTTACGTCTATAAGTTTATTAACAAGATCGTTTGTACTGGGCGACTCATCAAAATTTGAGTAGCGTTTGATCTGTGCACCACAACCTGTTGCTAAGCTGACTACGTGATCTAATTTTTGCGTCTCAAGGGAGTGTAAAAAATCTTCTCTTAATGACTCTGCGGTTTTTAGATTACCTGTGTGTTGATGTAGTGCGCCACAACATTGAGTCTGTTTCTGCGGAATAACATTGCATCCTAATTTAGATAAAATTAACGCTGCCGACTTAATTGTTTGGTCATTAATAAGATCAGCAGCACATGAGTTAATGATGGCTACCTTGGGGCCGCTACTGCTGCTATCTATATTATTGTTCGGAATGCTAATTGAGGTTTCAGGCAGTAAGTTAAATAAACGGATACTTGAAAATAAACCATATAAACCAAGCGATTGAAAAATTGAAATACACATTTTTGTAATTTTTCGTACGCTAATACTGCTTAATATAAACAATAGCAGAGACTGTGTTAGTGAATTACGCTGCTTGCGAGTTATCGCACGACCTGCATCAATAATTTTTTCATAGTCAACATTTGCGGGGCATACGCGTTCGCAACTCATACACGTAAGGCAATGATCCAGGTGTGAACTTATGGATTCACTTGCATCTAATTGCTCTTCATATAATGCACGCACGAGTGCGATGCGGCCTCTAGGTGATTCCGGCTCCGTTTTTGCAATTGCATAGGTGGGGCAATGAGGTAAACATAAGCCACACAGCACACACTGGTCTGCAGCCGTAATGATCTCTTGCTTGCTTATATTCTCGGCTATCGACATAGGTTTAGGCATCTATATTTAGGTATGCTTTTAAAAACGTTCTTGGCCCAACTAGGAAATGGGTGGAGAATCCTGTCTTGATACAATTATGAAAGTTTAATCACCAAGTAGTTTGCCCTATATAAATTAAGAAGGGCAAATCGATAAAGGTATAAAAGATGTCTTATTACAAACGTCACTTGTTTATGTGCGTGAATGAACGTGAAGACAAGGCCTGTTGCCAAGATCATGATGCAGCAGAACTCCGAACTTATGCTAAAACTAAAACCAAAGAACTGGGTATATCGGGTCAGGGTGGGGTACGCGTTAATCAGGCTGGTTGCTTAGATCGTTGTGATGAAGGGCCCGTTGCCGTGGTATATCCAGATGGAGTTTGGTATCGCTATACGAATGAAGAAGATTTGGATGAAATAATCACTAAGCACTTGATGCATGGTGAAATTGTCGAAAGGTTAAAAATTTAAAATTATTATTTATCTCAAGATAGATACAACTACCGGCAATAACGCTATATATAGCAACAATTAGCTACAATATTAGTTGACAATAATAGAAGAATATTAGAACATACACATATTCTGATAGCCGTTAAAGCTTCAGAACTCCTCCATCTACTTCTAGTAGATATATTATTAAGCGCGGTACGCAAGTTTCCGCGCTTTTTTTTGCCCTAAGAAAATAGGCGAGAAATGGCCAGAAATAGGAATGTATAGCCAAATAGTTAGCTAAGTAGGCCTCGATTTCCTTGTAAGCATGGGCGTAGTTCGATAGTATTTCGCGCCTTTCCTGAGATATAAGTCTCCAGAATAAACCAGATATAAAACAGTAGAAGAAATAAGATGTTAACTACCAGTACTGTAAGCGCCAAACCAGCAGAAGTAGAAAGAGACTGGTTTCTAGTAGATGCTACCGATAAGACCCTTGGGCGCTTAGCGAGTGAGATTGCCAAAAGACTAAAAGGTAAGCACAAGCCTATTTATACTCCTCACGTAGATACAGGTGACTGTATCGTTGTGATTAATGCTGAAAAAGTACGTGTTACTGGCAATAAGCTTGCAGGCAAGATGTACCACAAGCATACCGGCTATGTGGGTAACCTTAAATCAGTTCCTTTAGGTGAAATGTTGGAAAAACACCCGACGCGAGTACTAGAAACTGCGGTTAAAGGCATGTTGCCAAAAAATCCACTAGGTCGAGCCATGTTTAGAAAATTAAAAGTATATGCTGGTCCTGAACACAATCACGCTGCACAACAGCCACAAGTTTTAGATATATAGGTTTATAGAAATGGCATTAGAACAATTTTATGGCACCGGACGAAGAAAGAGCTCAACGGCTCGTGTTTACATGAAGCCGGGTTCGGGCACAATCACCATTAATACGCGTGCCGATGATGTTTATTTTGGTAGAAAGACATCACGCATGATTATTCGACAACCATTTGAAGTTACCGAAACATCAGACTCTTTTGACCTTAATATTATGGTTAAAGGTGGTGGCCCAAATGGTCAAGCGGGTGCAATTCGACTAGGAATCGCACGTGCGTTATTAAAATACAATGAAGAGCTTCGTTCACCATTACGCAAAAGTGGCTTCCTTACTCGCGATGCTCGTGAAGTTGAACGTAAAAAAGTTGGCTTACGTAAAGCTCGTAAGAAAGAGCAGTACTCAAAGCGTTAAAGCAATTATTACTTGCTTCAATCTTCAAGTTATTAGCAAGTTATTTTTTGAAACACTGCCCACTTAATGTGGGCAGTGTTGTTTTCAAGGAATGCTTATTTGCAGAAGCTTGAAAAATTTAAAATCTTCCAGTCAAAAAGCTTGAGTTTTTTGTAATTTTTTTGCAAAAATGCACTCACCATGTCGATTCAATTTAAAACGGGCCAGTTACAAGATTGTGATCAGATTGCTAGTTGGATCAATTCAGTTGGTCATGGGCATATAGAGTACTTGTTAGATTCACTGGTGCCTGATTTATTTGCACTGCGACATCTAGCTTTAGTGCTTGCTGAAGATTCGAACTACTCGTATAAAAATGTAGATCTAGTCCTAGATGAAAATAGCATCGCTGGACTAGTATTTTCCTATCATTCAGATTCAAATCAATTAACTTCAGAAATACAAAGCGTACTAAGTGAAGACCGTGTTCAATGGATGCGGTATTTTTCTGATAATCAGATTGATAATAGTTGGTATATCAACACATTAGGTGTGGCTGATAAATATCGACGCCAAGGTCTGGGGAGCCAATTACTTGACCATGCTGCTAAAAGAGCATTGCAAAAAGGAATTCAGTGTTTAAGCTTGCACGTATATGCAAATAATATTGCAGCAATAAAATTATACGAGTCGTACGGATTTTCTAAAGAAAAGGAAATAGATTTAACAGCACATTCATTTTTCGTTTCCAGAAACCTTTCTGAAAATATTTTAATGAAATGTGATATTTCTGATTTTTGAATGTAGCACTTGTATATTTTAGGTTCGTTGCAGTAGTAAAGTTTAATCATTGATTCAAGCGATAATATAATGCCAAGTATGTTTCTATTAGTGGTTGTAATTTTGACTGTAGCCGCAGGTTTATTGGTTATTTTGCAGCACAAAAAAGTTATTTCTGTTAAAAAAAATAGCTACAATATTATTTTGCATTTTTCCTTAGTTATTGGAATTATTTACATTGCACTATCTTTGTTTGGTGGGCCACTGTTAGATAAAATTAATGCATATCGGGAAGGTGTTCTGATGGAATCTGAAGAACAATGTAAAGGTGAAAATGCGCCTTATTGGTGCCATTTGTGAAAATATGAATAAATGTATTAAAAGAATTTCAATGACTGTATTTGCTGCTTATGTTATCCAATCATCAGTAGCATACGCAGAAGTTTATGGCGGGGGTTATTGGGAAGCGATTGGCTTGGGCAATATGCAATGCGCAGAATTCACTATGAAAACTGAAGAAGAAAGCTATAGGGAGCTCGGAGCTGTGTGGCTTTCAGGATTTATGTCTGGAGTAAATTTCACATCCGAAGATGTTTATGACATTACTTGGGGAGAAGATATTTATGTACTTACAGATTTGGTGATTAAGCGCTGCTCTGAAAATCCAAAAAAATTATTATCAGATGTTGCGACTGAATTGGTTTATAAGCGTTACCAAGACAAAAATTACTCTGCTACAAAAGACGTTAACGACAAATAACGAAGCTGATTTATTTTTGGTCTATATGCTAGGTAAATATTCTAAAAAAAGTCTTTTCAGGTTTCCACCCATTATTTTGTGTACTTGTGGTTCGCTAAATCCAGCTTGAGTTAGTGCATGGGTAAGTTGCTCGATACTTGATGAAGTGAAGGGTACCAGTACATTGCCATCAAAATCGGACCCGAGACCAACATAATCAATTCCCACTAGGTCGCTTACATAGCGGATGGGTTGCACGATGCCAGCTATGCTTTTATTGCACGTGGCTGTGGGCCAAAAGCCAATCCCGATTAAACCACCTGATGCGGCAACTCGCGTAATTTGTTTGTCGGTTAAATTTCTTTTTGATGCAGAGGCGCAAACCGTTTGCACACCGGTGTGAGTGGCTAAAATAGGGCGTTTACTTAAGGTGAAAATATCCTCTATTAACAAAGGAGAAGCATGTGATATATCGATAAATATATTTAGCTCATCCATGCGTTTTAGCACCTGTTTACCAAATTTTGTAATCCCCCCTTTATTGATTCCATGCGCTGATCCGCCCAACGCATTATCAAAAAAATGTGCGAAGCCAATGACCCTGAATCCTGCCTTAAATAAGTTATCTAAATTTTCAAGTTTTCCTTCTAATGCGTGTGCGCCCTCAAGGCTAAGTAGCCCTGCAGTAATGTGAGGATTATTTTCACGTTTTTGCAAGTAGTTTTTAAAATCTTGTTGATTTTCAATTAAGTGAAAATCACCTTCTGAATGATCCGCTACACGATGTAGTTTTTTTGCTTGGTAGTTGGCTCGTTCAAATAAGCTAAACCAAGATTCAATTGGCCACAGCTGTGCGATAGCAAGTAAGGTGATGTTGTCCGTATCATCAGAGTTTTTAATTAAATTAAGGTTCTTGGGTGTCTTCGTGACGACTGAAAAAACTTGTAGTCCAATATTGCCTTCGATTAAACGTGGGATGTCTACATGTCCGTAGTCCGATTTTTTGGCTAAATTACGGTTCCACAATAGTGAATCGCTATGTAAATCTGCAATGAATAACGATTGGTGTAGTATTTTCGTTTCAGCTGGAATCTCTGCATCTACACTAGGCAATACTCGATTTCTCGATTTTTCTACATATGAAGGTAGCCAGGTAAAAACGACTATTGCTGCAGCCATGAAGATTGCGCCTATTACATATGAGAATTTATGTGCGATTTTCACAGTTTGAAAGAGTCTTGTATGGTGGGTGGTAGAAGGTGCTAGGGCATGAATTGATTATTGAAACCATCTGCTACATGTTCGGTCTATAAATACTTGGTTGATGTAAAATTATAAAAGTTATGCGGATAAAACAAAGTTATGTGAAGGTAATATTTTGGATAGTAGCTATAGCCGTTGCAGTTTTATCATCGATGCCAGGTTCGGTTAGCTATTCGATAAAAAATTTGGACAAACTTGCTCATTTTGGAACATTTTTCCTTTTATCCATTTTATTGTTGTTTGCATACAAATTCAGTAAGCCTTTTTTTACCACCGCGCTGGTAATGGCGGTGTTTGGTTTAGCGATTGAAGTGTTACATCTTTATGTGCCTAGACGGGTATTCAGTATGTATGATTTTGCAGCAGATTTATTGGGAATAATCGTTGCGCTGATAATTTACCGTATGATCCGTAGCAAATTTATCGCTACAAGCTAATGCTTTATCTAAGTTCAAGCTTAATTGCATCACCCGATTGCACATCTTTCAGTGCGGTTAAATCATAATCAGTATCTGCCCAAATATTGATGCGAGCTGCAAGTCTTATTTCATCAGCTTGAGAAATAGGAGTGGGGCCAAAGCCTATAGCAATGCAATCACCTTCTACCCAAAATGCGAGCTCACCTAATTCAACAACATCTTTGGCATCGTTTTCTAAGATTTGATGGGACACAGGAGTTGAGAAATAAACTTCATCACCCCAAGTTTGCACATTCGATGCAAACGGTAAAGCAGCATAAACTGCATTTGCTGTGGCAGTGTTGCGTAAGCTTGCGAATATTTTATGTTCGTTAATCGTTATTTCTAGTTTACGAGACATGATCAGATTGAATTTAAGCGTTCATTTCATCTAAAAGCAGTTGTGCGCTATTCAAAACGAATAAACTATCTACGCCAATAGTAAGCAGTGTGAAGCCTTTTTCCCTATAGGGAAGCACTGATTCCGCATTCACCCCAAAATAACCTAGTTTTACGCCTACTTGTTTGCATGCAGATTCAACTTTATCAATAGCTGCAACTACTTCCGGATGTGTAATCTCGCCTGTATAGCCAAGATTGGCTGATAAATCATAAGGGCCTATTAAAATTGCATCGACATCTTTGATCGCAACAATTTCTTCTATGTGCTCAATAGCACCACGCGTTTCAGCCTGTATCACCACACAGGTTTCATTATCTGCTTTGGTTAAATAGTCAGTAAACGATATCCCATATTCATGCGCGCGCTAAGCCAACTCCACGATTACCTTGTGTTGGATATTTGGCTGCACGGACGGCTGCTTGGGCTTCTTCTGCATTATTAATTTGCGGAACAATGATGCCAGCCGCACCGATGTCTAAAGCTTGTTTGATGTAAACCAGATCATTGCTAGGAACACGTATTAAACATGGGCAATTATTACCCGCTGCTTGCAGCATTCTTTGCATTTCAAGCGTGCCAAAAGGACCGTGTTCGCCATCGATAAACAGCCAATCAAAATTTAGCTTTGAAAGTAACTCAACAACCTCAGGGCTTGGAAATGAAACCAGGGTGCTTAATAAAACTTCACCTGCTTGCAGGCGTTGGCGAAAAGATTTCAAAAATGCTTCACTCAGCTACATGAATTATAATTGGCTTAGATAGAATAATAGGATCGTGAGGGATATGTACAAAATCAGCAAATAAAAGCTGCATTGAGTGTGTACCCGGCGAAAGTTCTACTAATGCTTCTGTTTGCCCTTTGCCAAAGTGTACATGGTTTTCATCAGAGGGAATGGGTTTAGTCGTATCCGGTAAAACTTGTACATCTATTAATAAATGATGATGGCCAGTATTTTTTATTTCGGCTCCGGCAGGTGCAATACCCATGCCTCGCAATCCAAACTTTACTAATACCGGGCTGTTTACGACTTCTCCATTTACGGGGCTGATGATGTAGACATAGGCTTCTGGTTCAGGGGGTGTTTTGGCATGGCTAGGGATAAAGAATACGCAACATGCCAATAATAAATATAGTGCAATTTTTATATTCATGAAATTCTCCAAAAAATTCAGTATTCTGAGGTTAGAGTCCTTTTAGCCTAAGATGTTTCAGCTCCTTGGTCGGTGCCGAGAATAAGTACATCTGCAGGGCGAATTGCAAAAATACCTACTGTGACAACCCCTGCTAAGTTATTTAACTGCTTCTCCATCTCTATTGGGTTCAGTATCTCAAGGTTATGTACATCCAAAATAAGGTTGTCGTTATCGGTTTTAAAGTCTTCACGTAATTCTGGAGCTCCACCCAATTTTACTAATTGTCGAGCAACATAGCTGCGTGCCATTGGAATAACTTCTATAGGTAGAGGAAAATCACCTAATACATCGACTAATTTTGAATCATCCGCGATACAAATAAATTTTTCGCAGATCGCTGCAACAATTTTTTCACGCGTATGCGCGCCACCGCCGCCTTTGATTAAATGTTTATGCATTGTGGTCTCGTCTGCGCCATCTACATAGATTGGTAGCGATGCAACACTATTTGAATCCAACACAGCTATGCCATGTTGTTTTAATCGCTCAGAAGACGCTACAGAGCTTGCTACGGCACCTTCTATTTTACCTTTAAGCTTTGCAAGACCATCAATAAAGTAATTTGCAGTGGATCCAGTGCCTACACCGACAACATCATTAAGTTGGATATAATCTAGCGCGGCTTCAGCAGCAATTTGTTTCTTTTTTTCTAATGACATGTATGTATCGACTTGGTTTTATTGAATAATACCCACAGTCGCTGCCAAAAGCATCGTAAATTTAGCGAATAAGAATTTCATATTAAGACTCGAATGGCTAAAAATAGGCCAAAATAACGAACTCAGAAAAGTGGATCAAGAAAGTGAACGAGCAACTAATAAAAAATATAGAAAGCGCACGCGTCTATGATGTGGCAATTGAGTCACCACTTGATTACGCAAAAGTCGTTTCTGCGCGTCTTGGAAATAAAATATTTCTAAAGCGGGAAGATCAGCAAAGTGTATTTTCTTTCAAACTAAGGGGTGCCTATAACAAAATTGCACACTTAACCGAAGAAGAACGTAACCAAGGTGTAATTGCTGCGTCTGCCGGTAATCATGCGCAAGGTGTGGCGTTAGCTGCAAACAAGCTTGGAATTCCTGCAACTATAGTCATGCCAACGACGACTCCAAGCATTAAAGTTGAATCGGTTACGAGATTAGGTGGCAAAGCAGTGTTATTTGGAGACACCTATGACGAGGCATATCAGTATTCATTGCAATTGGCTGAGCAACAAAATCTTAGCTATGTGCATCCCTATGATGATGAGGATGTAATTGCTGGGCAGGGCACGGTTGCCATGGAGATACTGAAACAACATCCTGAACCTATTGATGCCATTTTCATTGCAATAGGTGGTGGTGGTTTAGTGGCAGGTATGGCCGCATATATCAAATATTATCGACCGGAAATAAAAATTATTGGAGTCGAACCGCAAGATGCGCCGACTATGCATGCTGCGCTTAAGGCCAATAAAAGGGTGGATTTGGGCCAAGTAGGTATTTTCGCAGATGGTGTAGCGGTGAGGAAGATAGGTGAAAAGACCTTTGAAATAGCAAAAGATCTTATTGACGAAGTATTGCTAGTCAGTACAGATGAAATCTGTGCCGGGATTAAAGATATATTTGATGAAACTCGCTCTTTGGTTGAGCCTGCAGGCGCATTGTCTTTAGCGGGCATTAAGCAATACATCGCTAGAGGAAATGCTCACGGCGAAAAGATTGCTAAACAAACGTTAATTGGAATTAATTGCGGGGCAAACGTTAATTTTGATCGTTTGCGTCATATTGCGGAACGCGCTGAACTTGGGGAACGTCGCGAATGTTTATTTGCGGTCACCATTCCTGAGCAGCCAGGTAGTTTCTTAAAATTTTGTCGAATCTTGGGTTCACGCGGCATTACCGAATTTAATTATCGTTATGCGGATAATCGCGCTGCGCATATATTTGTCGGAGTGAGGGTCGAGAATGCGGATCAGGAAAAGCAGCAATTGTTGCAAACCATGAATTCCGATGGTTATTCTGCTTTGGATATCTCAGAAAATGAAATGGCGATTTTGCATTTACGTCATATGGTGGGCGGTCATTGTTCAGAAATTAAAGACGAAATACTGTTTAGATTCGAATTTCCCGAGCGTCCAGGCGCTTTGTTAAAGTTTTTAGAAACTATCAGTCACGATTGGAATATAAGCTTATTTCACTATCGTAATCATGGGGCGGCATATGGTCGCGTTTTGGTAGGTATACAAGTTCCCGTATCGCAACGTACTCGTTTTGATGAGTTTCTAGAAAAACTAGGTTATCGGTATTGGGAAGAATCAACTAATCCGGTCTATAAACTGTTCCTAGCCTGAAGTTTTGCATGACGTAGCGTAAATCCTATATATAAAGCTATTTATAGACTTAATTTACAGTCTTTAAATGATTCTTCAGACATAAAAAAGGGCTCTTAAAGAGCCCTTTTTTGTTTGGATTATTAATCCAACTACTACTATCTACGACGTTTAGTCTTGCGCTTGGTCTTACGCTTAGTAGTTTTGCGCTTGACCTTACGTTTGGTCTTGCGTTTTGCTGCTTTACGCTTGGTCTTACGCTTAGTAGTTTTACGTTTAACCTTACGCTTAGTTTTGCGTTTGGTCTTACGCTTCGCGGTCTTACGCTTAGTTTTGCGCTTCGTCTTGCGTTTCGCAGTCTTACGCTTAGTTTTGCGCTTCGTCTTGCGTTTTGCAGTCTTACGCTTAGTTTTGCGCTTCGTCTTGCGTTTTGCAGTCTTACGCTTAGTCGCTTTACGTTTAGTTTTACGTTTAGTCTTTCGCTTAGCGGTTTTACGCTTTGCTGTAGATTTACGTTTCGTAGCCTTACGCTTAGTCGCTTTACGTTTTGTAGCGCGACGTTTAGTGGTAGATTTACGTTTGATGGCCATCAATACTCCCTCCAAACAATTATATGTGAGTTGTAAACGCGGCAAAGTATATATATTTAATCTATAAATACTAGTATTTTTGTAGTGTTTTTATAACTTTCCATCGTTAATGTTTTTTAGTTTGTTAAACTTTTTTCGTTTTTAAAATTACAAACGTTTTTTTTATTTATATAAAAGTGTGACTGCATTCACGTCAAAAACAGCGAAAATAGCTATTTATTTAACATAACAACAAGTATTTTGCTTAAATCAGGGAAAAGTAACGGAAAATTTGTAGTTTGTGCGCAACGTTTTTTTATTAATAAAACGTTATTTAATATAGAAAATTAATGTGAATTTTTTTTAAAAAAAACTAAAAAAATATTAAAAAAAATGCAAATTTAGTAAAAATAATTAGTTTTTTTTACTAAATTTATAAAAAAAACAAAGTTTTTTATAAATTTTTGTAAAGAAATCACTCTAAAGACAGAATAAATTCCCAATGTTTTTCACTTACCGGCATGATTGAGAGTCGGTTTCCGCGTTTTAATAATTGCATCTCTAATAATTTTTTATGTTCTTTTAGTTCTGCAAGGGTAATGGTGCGTTTTAATTTTCGCTTGTAACGAACATCAACCATAAACCAACGTGGGTTTTCAGGATCGCTTTTTGGGTCATAATGCTTGTCTTTTTTATCAAACGCAGTGTGATCAGGATACCCTTCATGCGCAATGGTCATGATTCCAACAATACCTATCTGGTCGCAATTAGAATGATACATAAAGGCTAAGTCGCCTTTCTTCATTTCTTTGTTCATCATATTGCGTGCTTGGTAATTTCGCACACCATCCCAGGGTTCTACTTTAACTTTCTTTAAATCATCAATACTGAATTCGCTTGGCTCGCTTTTCATTAACCAGTACTGCATAGCTATGTTTCCTCGAAAATTAAATTAGTTCTGAAATGCGTTTAAAAATAATGCGGGTACCCCACGAATACCGTGGCTGCCGTTGTCCTTGAACCAAAGGTTCAAGTGGGAGCACCGGAAAATGAATTAGGCTCTCCGCAGAACGGATATGCACATCAACATCTAAACAGCATTGCCCCCGGGGGTAAAAGTAGGCTCAAGGGAAATACCAGGAAGCACACCTGTACCGCAGCGGTACCCGACGTGTGAAATTTTAACAGATATCTAGAGTGCGCGAGCGGTTACAGCTCGAGTTGTTGCGTATTCTTCAATGCAACATCGATGCGGTCTTGTAAGCTACGAACACGATTGAAAAATGACTTGCTATGTTTTTCATGGTCAGTTTTCTGATTCAAAAACTCATGAGATATGTTAAGCGCTGCCATGACCGCAACACGGTCAGTGCCAATTGCTTTACCGCTATCACGAATTTCTTGAATTTTTGTGTTTAGATAATGGGCAGAGGCCTGGAGGGACTCTTCTTCACCTGTAGGGCAGGCGATACGATATTCTTTTTCTAGGATATTGAGAGTAATCGGTTCGTCCATAAGATTAAGCGCTTACTTCCATTGACTTGAGACGGGTTATCATGGCTTCAACTCGCTTGCGTGCTTGTTCGTTTTTGTCGATCAAATTAGCGCGTTCTGATGAGTAAGAATCTTGTTGTAACTTTAAAAGTTTATTTTCTTTTTTCAGTTCTTCACAAGTGGTGATCAATTCGTTTACACGAATTTCTAATCCCTTTAAATCTTGCTCGCTGAGCTTTCCGGTGTCTCGCTTTTCCATGGCAAAATGTTAGGCTGTACAGGCTTACTCGTCAACTAAAATTGTTAACAAAATTACCAATAAAAACCTTTTAATACCGCTTTAATTTCAACCATAATTTCATGATAGAAATAAGGGAAATGAGTTTTAAAAGCAATAATTACAAAACTACATTTTTATATAGACATCTTTAGCGGATCAATTTCGAGTGATTACGCTGGTGAGATGTTAGAATCAACAACCTATGACACCTGACTACGAAAAAATTCAAGATATTCTGTCTTACGTGCAATCACCTTACACACCGGAAGATTGCCACGGCATGCTGTGCGCAATGTTGATAGTGAATAATTCTTTGCAATGCAAAAGGTGGTTGGGTGAAATTTGCACACAAAATGGAGAAGGGGAGTCGCTAGAAGGCGATCATCACGACACCCTTTGCGCATTATATGAACATACCAAACAAGAGCTGAATGATACCTTGTTGAATTTCACATTGCTCATTCCCGAAGAGCACAATAGCTTGAACGCTAGAGTAACCTCACTAAAAAAATGGTGTGATGGTTTCTTGTTTGGATTAGCGCTAGCCGGCGTAAAAGATTTAACCCACGTGCCAGAAGACTCAATGGAGATCCTGCAAGACATCACTACAATTTCTCAGGCTTCAGAAGAGGAGGAAGAAGATGAGATGAATGAAGTCGCGTACTCGGATATCGTTGAGTATGTGCGTATGGGGGTACTCCTTATTAATGAGGAAATGCACCCAATGAATCGGCCCCAAACGATTCAATAATCTCTTACAATAATCCCAGATATAATCTGTGTTCAATAATTCCTAATCTAACGTTAAGTTTTTAGTTTGTATAAGATTGATCAAAAAGAGCTACTAAAGCGACGCAAAACACTCATGCGTATGGTGGGTAATGATGGTGTAGCCATAATTCCTTCAGCAACATCAATTTCCAGAAACCGTGATGTAGATTTCGTCTTTAGACAAGACAGCGATTTTCTGTATTTAACCGGATTTGATGAACCTGATTCATTGGCGTTGATCTTGCCGGGCAATCCAAAAGGCCAATTTATTCTATTTTGTCGAGAACGAAATCCAGAACAAGAAATTTGGGATGGTCGCCGAGCGGGTCTTGAAGGTGTGAAAGAAAATTACGGCGCGGACCTTGCATATCCGATCGAAGAGCTTGATGAAATGGTGCCGAAACTATTTGCAGATCGTGAACGTTTCTTTTATCCCATGGGCCGTGACACTAACTTTGATCGTCGCCTAATCAACTGGGTGAATCAATCACGTGGCTCTGCACGTAGTTCAAAGCATGTGCCTCATGAATTATTGTCGTTAGACTATTTTGTACACGACATGCGTTTGTATAAATCACGCAGCGAACTCACACTTATGCGCCAAGCTGCTAAAGCGGCTATCGCAGGACATACTCGCGCCATGCAGGCATGTCAGCCCGGCATGTATGAATACGAAGTGGAAGCGGAATTATTGTATGAGTTTAGAAAAGCAGGTTGCGTAACTGCGTATCCTTCTATTGTAGGGGGTGGTGACAATGGTTGTATTTTGCATTACATCGAGAACAATCAAGAACTCAAAGACGGTGATCTTTTATTAATTGATGCCGGAGCAGAATACCAAGGTTATGCAAGTGACATTACGCGCACGTTCCCAGTAAATGGCACATTTTCTAAGGCGCAACGAGAAGTGTATGAGCTAGTACTAGAGTCGCAACTTGCTGCGATTAAAAAAGTGAAGCCGGGCAACCACTGGAATGATCCGCATCATGAAGCGGTAAAAGTACTAACCAAAGGTCTAGTAGAAATTGGTTTGCTAAAAGGCAAACCCGCAAAACTCATCAAAGATGAAGAATATCGGCAGTTTTACATGCATCGCACTGGGCATTGGTTGGGTTTAGATGTGCACGACGTGGGCGATTACCGATTTGATGAAGAATGGCGTCTGCTAGAACCAGGCATGACACTTACCGTTGAACCAGGCTTATACATTTCTAAAGCTAGAGGTGTGCCGAAGAGATTTTGGGATATCGGTATTCGTATAGAAGATGATGTATTGGTTACCAAAGACGGCAGTAGTGTGCTCACAGAAAAACTTACTCGTGATCCAGATGAAATTGAAGCGCTTATGTCAGCTTCTGTTCATTAAAAATAAGCCATGTCTGAATACGACATTGCAGCTTATTAATCTAAAATCTACTCATGGCTTCACATTATGATATCGCAGTAGTAGGCGGGGGGCTGGTTGGCAGTAGTTTAGTATGTGCCTTAGCTTCTTCTTCATACCGTATTGCATTAATAGATTCTCAACCATTGGTTGATATAGAACTCAAAGCCGATCAACTTGATGGACGCAGTATCGCGCTCGCACTGTCCTCAAAGAAAATGCTGTCTGCATTAGGCATGTGGGAAAAATTACAAGAACACGCGACAGCAATAAAAAAAATTCATATTTCAGACCAGGGCCACTTTGGTGCTACACGCTTAGACAGTGCGCGTTATGAAGTAGAAAGTTTCGGTTACTTGGTACCTGCAGACCATCTTATCCATACACTGAATAAGCAGGTGGATGCCTTAGACAACGTGACACGTATACAACCATATGAAGTATCCGCAATTGAAAATCACAGTGACCACGTCACTCTCAAACAGAAGAGTGGCGAAGAAATTCAAGCTAGCTTACTCGTCGCAGCAGACGGCGCAAATTCCTTTATTCGTAAAGCGCTGGAGATAGAGGTGGAAGAAAAACAATATCAACAGTCAGCTATTGTCGGAAGTGTTGAGTGTGAGGGAGTACATAACAACACCGCTTATGAGCGCTTTACAGAAGAGGGCCCGCTGGCCTTGTTACCCAGAGAAGGAAATCGTTGCGGCTTTATATGGATGAATCCAACGGAGGCCGCTGAAAATCATCTCGCATTAAGCGATCAAGCTTTCAAGGACAAACTCCAACAGGCGTTTGGCTTTCGTTTAGGCCATTTTCAAACAGTGAGCAAACGCTTTGCCTATCCATTGGCCTTGCTAATGAGCGAACAACGCGTGCAACAGCGTGTTGTGTTAATTGGTAACGCTGCACAAACTTTGCATCCCATTGCAGGCCAAGGACTGAATCTCGCGTTACGTGACATTGCAGAACTAGTTGAACTATTAAATGAGAATGATCTAAATAGTTCCGATGGAAATCTAGACAAGATGCTCATGTGCTATGCGCGTAAACGCCAGCCAGATATAGAAAAAACGATTCGTTTTACTGACCGATTAAATTTTTTGTTTAACGCCGACTATCCTGTATTAAAACAATCACGAGGTTTGGGGTTAGCCATGCTGGGAGCAATACCAGTATTAGAAGAGCGGATTGTGAAACAAAATCTTGGCGAGTCAGTTTCTAGCGCCAACCTTCTGCGTGGGAATGCAGTTAACTCATGAAATTAATTCTCTTAACATTTAATGTAGTTATTACAGGCGCTCATACAAGCCTGCTTAGAGGTAATTCGGTAAACTCATGACATCTGAGCATTTTTCAGTTGATGTAGTTATTACGGGAGCCGGCATGGTCGGACTAACCCTAGCAAACTTACTTTCTAAGCAAGGTAAGTCGATTGCCATTATAGATCGAAGCGAAGTTGCAGCCTTTAAAGATCAGCAAAAATATCAATCACGTGTCACAGCAGTAAGTCCAGGCTCACAAGCCATCTTTAAATATTTGAATGCATGGCCTGCCATGCAAGCTAAAAGGGTTTCACCGTTTCAGCATATGCATGTGTGGGATGAGGCAGGTGGCTCCCAAGAAAATGGTGGGGTTCACTTCAACGCGAATGACATGGATAGGAACAATCTTGGGCATATCGTTGAAAACTTTGTCATCCAATCCAGTCTGAATGAAGTTTTGCGGCAGCAGGAGAATGTTGAATGGTTTTTGCCAGAACACATAAGCAAAGTCATAACCTTTCAAGATCATGCGGAAGTAGAGTTAGATAGTGGCACGGTTATATCTGCCAAACTAGTGGTAGGTGCAGATGGTGGTCGCTCAACCGTACGCAATTTGGCAGAAATTGCCTACACTGAAAAAAGCTATCAGCAAATAGGATTGGTAGCGTTAGTGCAAACAGAACAGCCGCATGAAAATACTGCATGGCAACGTTTTTTAAGCACAGGACCGTTAGCACTTTTGCCACTAGATAATGGCCAATGTTCGATAGTTTGGTCAGTCAGTGGAGACTATGCAGATGAACTCATGAAGCTCAATGAACACGAGTTTGCAGAGGCCTTAACCCAGGCCAGTGATAGACAGCTAGGCAGCATCACATTGAAATCAAAGTGTGCAGCCTTTCCATTAGTATCAGGTCAAGCCGAGAGCATGGTGCAGCCTCGTATTGCATTGGTGGGCGATGCCGCACATGCATTGCATCCATTAGCAGGCCAAGGCGCAAATTTAGGATTTACCGATGCAGCAGTGTTAGCAGATGTTCTAGAACAAACAGAACGTGACATCGGCAGCTTAAAAGTATTGCGTAAATATGAGCGTGCAAGGGTGGGGGAGACACAAATTATGCAAAGTGCAATGGATGCATTTGTTGCGGCATTCGGTTCAAGCAATAGTACGGTGGTGACAGCAAGGAATGCAGCTTTGCGATCGGCAGACTCCATTCAACCCGTGAAGAAGTTTTTTATGAAGCATGCCATGGGGTTGAGTAAGGACAGACCCACATATGCAAGATAATCATTTAATGTCTGCTTACGACCCAAAGCGGACATTATATGACGAAAATACTTTGTAAATTAATTCAAATAATTAAACATAAAAATGGGGGAATCATGAACTCTTTTTCTTACATTCGTATACTTTTAATAATCAGCATAATTACTTTATTTATAAATATAACCAGTGCAAATGAACTAGATTTTTCTGATGAAGCAGTCGCAAAAGAAATTATAGAGGGGAATTGGACTTGTTCTCATTGGGACAAATATGGATCTGGAGAGACATACTGGAATTTTAAAAAAGTTACTGGCAGAAAAGTAGCAGGGGAAAATCATTATGGATATTGTCCTTCTGAAAAAGGAACAGTGAAAGGTAAATTAAAAAAGAATAATATGAGAATAAATGTAAAAAGACCATTACCATGCTCAGATTTAACTGGTGTGCTTACGTTTCAAGCCAGTGATGATGGGTTACACACCGCAGAAGGTATAGTCGTGCTTACTAATCACGAACGTACAAGAGGCACGCTTAAATGTGTAAAAGCTAACGTTAGAGATAAAGGATTGTTATCAGAATAAATCTAAGTATATACAGTAAATAATTTTGGCAAATGTCCGCTATTGGCCGAAAGCGGACGCTTGGAGTTTAATTAAAAAATGAAGCTCATGAAAGGCTTGCGGACATAATTGCGGAAATGCGTGATTTGGATTGCGAGTGTCGGAAAAAGTATGCTGCACTTATAAAAGACAACTTCCAAATACGTCTAGTCTCTTTGCAGGCAGCTAATGAGAAGCTAGGCGACTATATGAAGACAAAATACATGGCTGTGGTAACAGAACTAAAGCGAGATATAAGAATATTTACAGGAAGTAATATGCTTATATTTTTTCTATTATTAGTTGCTTCTTTATTAAAACCCAAAGCAATGACACATCTTTTTCTTCCAGGTGTGCTACTAGTAACTTCAACCTTGATTTGCTCATATTTTTATATTTTTGAACAAAACTGGTTGTTCACAATTATCTATAGTGACTATTTAGGTTATGGGTATCTAGCCTATGTCGGAGTACTGTTTCTATTTTTGTGTGACATAGTTTTCAATAGAGGTAGAGTTACTACCGAGATAATTAATGCCTTACTGAATGCAATAGGCTCGGCTGCCTCACTGCTACCATGTTAATTATTTATGGTTGATGAATGTCCGCTATTGGCCGAAAGCAGACATAAACTAAACCATTGAATGGGATTTCAGGTTGGATTCAAAAATAAACAGAATTAAAATGACTGCTAACGACCCAAAGCGGACATTTAACAAGAAGGAAAATTCATGAGTACTCGAGCAGGTGAGTTAATAGAAATCATGAAGACTCGACTTGAAATGCAAAAAGACGGAATTACAAAACCACCACCGTCTGTAAAAATAGCAACTGAAACGCTAGTCGAGAGACTTTCAGAAATGGAAATGGATGAGAGAATAGAAATTAATACAGACACAGAGTCGGTGGCGAAATATATTCATTCATCGACTGGTGAAATTTTAGCTGAAATACATATTCAAGATGACCGCTAACGACCCAAAGCGGACAATCATAAATTAACCTGGGTGCTGCGATAGCAATGCAAATTAGTCATTTATTACAATGTAATTTAAAAAAGAAAAATGACCCGCTCTAGTATATTTTCTTTATCATGTATTGCGTTACTAGTTAGCTACCTCCTCTATCTAACTTTTTTCTACCAATCCTCATCAGACAAATGGCATGATTGGATTCGTATTAATTCGTTGAAAAATCCACAAAATGTAGTAGAAGCCATAATTGAGAAGAATCTTCATTTTGGTAATGAAGTGGTCGGCAATCTTTTACGAGTTTCATTAGAATCTGAACATGATGAAAGAATAACTGTTTGGGAAAGTACCGATAAATCATATCCTTCTTTAACTTGGGATTCTGATACTAACCTAATCATTTCCTATAAAAGTATCTCAACACACTCATATAGTTCAATAATAGAGCTAGATGGCGTTACCTATACTATCTCGCTAAATATGAATCCAGATTTTGAGCATGTTACGACGGATGCATGGACTGGTTGGGAATGGCATCATGTTAGTACAATTGATCATCCATCAAATAAAATCACTACATTTATAGAACGTGGCACTCATAGAGATGCGTCACCAGTAATACGTGTATTACTGTCAAGCAACCATCCCCCAAACAGCGAAGTGTGGGTTGGTGCAGAATTCAATAATCCAGATATTTCATGGGAAGGAGATGATCAGTTAATAATTTCTTCTGACGAAAACTATTTTTATAGCTACTTCCCTACATATAAAGCAGGTGAGATGATTTACAAAATAACTCTACGGAAAAAATAATAATTGCTTTTCACATAACAAATGCATGCAATCGGACGCAGCAAAACTGCGATAATGATGAATAGCGTTTATGACCGCTTATGGCCGAAAGCGGTCATAAATCAATTCAAATATGGGGAATCTTGGTTGGAAACTCTAAATAACAACTTTAAAATGTCTGCTTACGACCCAAAGCGGACATTCACACTATTAACAAAATGCTAGATAAATACATACTAGATCAGTCTCAATTTGATTGGTCAACAATACTGAAGACATGGCATTGGTTGCTGCCCACAGAATTTACAGTGTGGTTTATGAATCGTTTTGGAGACTTATTTATCGTCACAGATAATGGGTCTGTATGCCACTTACACATGGACGATGGTGTCTACAATGAAGTGGCAGCTAATAAAGATTTATTTTCAAACGTTATAGATGAAGGTAATAATGCAAACGAATGGTTATATATCCCTCTGGTAGATAAATTAGTTTCTAGTGAAGTTCATTTACAGGAAAGTGAATGCTACGGTTTTATCAAACCTCCTGTAGTTGGTGGAGATTACACATTGGAAAATATTAAACCTATTTCTGTATCTGACTATATTTCGTATCTGGGTACATTTTACGAGCAAATTAGAGATTTGCCTGATGGTGCAAAGATAGAGTTTAGAGTAACTGACTAATGTCCGCTATTGGCCGAAAGCAGACATAATCATTTTAAATAAGGGGAATCTTGGTTGGAATCTCAAAACTACACACTTAAAATGACCGCTTACGACCCAAAGCGGACATTCAAGATTCATAAATATTAATCATGGATAACCAATATTCAACACCAAAAAGCAACTTAACAAATAAGACAAAGAAAAGTACAAGTGGTAAGTGGATAAGTGTATTTGCTGTAATTCTTGCTGGTTTGTATTTTGTGTGGTGGGCCTATCAGTCTAATCAGTGGAATTACGCGATTTATTCAATTCCATATTTATTTGCAGGCATAGCTTTAATAATGAATAAAAGCTGGTCTCAATATATTTTTTATATCATTGCAATTTTTCATATTGGATGGTGGTTATATAAGCTTCTTTCGGTAGAAGAATGGAATTATGTAGGGCTTTTAGATCTCTTTATAAGTCTAGTCCCAGGATTATTATTTATGATTGTAAATATAGGTTTAGTTGTACTGATTTATAAACATTTTCGTAATACTTAATGTCTGCTTATGGCCGAAAGCAGACATAAACTACACTACTATCGGGAGAATCTGGTTGGATTCAAAAACATTATTGATTAGTAGTATTTTTCTTTTCTTATCGGGATGTGGTTGTACAGGCAATCTATTGTTCGGTAATGCTGGATTTGAAAAAGATATGCAACAACATATAGGCGATCATCTTAAAGATAAAATCAGCATTAACGCATATGAAAATCTCTTAGAATCAAGAATATATGAAAGTAAGACTCTGACTCCTAACAATCAGTCTTTAACACAATTTAACGAAGGGAAACTATTGTATAAATCAGATAGACAGCCATTCATAAACAGCAATGAAGATAAATGTAACGTTTCTTTAGTTATTAATGAAAAAACTATGGTTATAGAAGACTTCATTTACGTAAGCGAGAGAAGTGCTTGCAAACTCGATAAGCATTACTGTGGTCCGTGGTAACGACGTTTTATGAATGTCCGCTATTGGCCGAAAGCGGTCATAAATCAATTCAAATATGGGGAATCTTGGTTGGAAACTCTAAATAACAACTTTAAAATGTCTGCTTACGACCCAAAGCGGACATTGAGTCTTGAGCAAATAAGGGAATATATATTAATATGAATAACCTTTCATTATTTTTGCTCTTTTCTTTTTTTATTTTGGTTTTGTTGCTCTCAGAGAAGAGCTTTAAAACTCAATTATATTTTATAGGGTTAGGGGTTCTAATTGGCCTATTAAGTCTATTTAAATGTGATGTTGCAATACTTTCTTATCCAGAATCATTGAAAAATATTATATTGATGGAGGGTCGGTATGGATCTTTTTGTTATGTAGTTCATATCGGCTACGGAATTACTTTGGCAGGAATATTTGGAATACTTATTGTCTTTTTTACTGCAAAAAAATAGTCACTTGATGTGCCTTCATGCTTGAAATTGCATCTTACATAAAATGACCGCTATTGGCCGAAAGCGGACATAACTTAAACCACTGAAGGGGATTTCAGGTTGGATTCAATAAATAACAATCTTAAAATGACTGCTTACGACCCAAAGCGGACATTCAGAGGTTAGCATTGCAGAGTAATTATGAGATCAAATTTCATACCTTTTTTGATCATTGCACTAATATCACCACTTGAGATTTGTGCGGAAATTACAATTTCTAACCTTTTGGATTCAGCTATCTCTCTAAATGAATCGAACAAATACGATAAAGATTATGAATTTGTAAAAGAGTCATACGAATTAGCAAACTCACCACAACTATTTTATGCCTCAGTTGTAGAAGGTTCAAAAGGAAATGAGCTGGAAGCAATTAAATATTTAATTGCTGGTCAGATCCGTAGTACAGCTGATATGAAACTATTTACAGCCAATTCAGAAAGTGATGGAAAATTAGTTGGAGAGCTTTGGGAGCTAATATTTTATCAATTTGGCGGGGCTGGTGGCACTGTGCGCTACAGGGATAAAGAAATATATGAAGAAATATTTAGAAACATAAATAATTATTCTCCAATTATAAATGATAGCTACAATCCCGGATGGCAATTTAGAAGTTCTATAGACACGATTGAGTACTCTAAAGAGATAAGTAAAAGCAAAGAACATCGACTTCTGCAATTACACGGCTTGGTAAAGCTTATGAAGAACGATGAATATTATGCTGCCAGTATGGAGCTTCAAGAAATTCAAGAAAGAATTAAAAGAGGTACTAAAATTGAATCTGACGGAGAGCGCTCAGTGGAGCTAGTTAATAAAATGAGAGAAATATCAGGTGAGTCTAAACTACCGATTCCCAATTAAAATTTTGAATGTCCGCTATTGGCCGGAATCAGACATAATAATAATTAAACTATGCTTTCAATATAGTTAATACTGGTTATCCAACTTTATAAATTCACTTAAACCAGGGAAATCTAAATGAAAATTCTTATGGTACTTACATCGCATGATCAGCTAGGTGATACTGGAAAGAAAACTGGATTTTGGTTAGAGGAATTTGCAGCCCCGTACTATGTATTCAAAGATGCAAATACAGAGATTACACTTGCATCACCGAAAGGCGGGCAGCCACCTTTGGACCCCAAAAGTGATGGGCCAGGCGCCCAAACAGAAGCAGTCAAAAGATTCAAACAAGATAATGATGCTCAAGCAGTATTAGCAAATACCATTTGCTTATCTGAAATTTTGCCAAGTGATTATGATGCGGTATTTTATCCTGGAGGGCATGGACCTCTATGGGACTTGGCAGAAGATGTGGATTCAATAGCATTGATTGAAGCGATGCATCAATCTGGGAAACCGGTTGCTGCAGTATGTCACGCACCGGGAGTACTTCGACACACTAAAAATTCTGATGGATCACCATTAGTTGATGGGAAATCGGTAACAGGCTTTAGTAATTCTGAAGAGGACGCAGTCAAACTTTCTGAGATAGTGCCTTTTCTAGTTGAAAACGAGTTAAAGGCTAAAGGTGGAATCTATTCCAGTGTTGATGAATGGCATCCATATACTGTCACCGATGGCAACCTGATTACCGGCCAAAATCCAGCCTCATCATATCCTGCTGCGGGTGCTTTGTTAGAGATGATTAAGACATAGATACCCATTTAATTAAATGTCTGCTTATGGCCGAAAGCGGACATTAGGTTAAAGAGTTAATTTGAAGGCATCGTCCAGGATGCGCCTCTTATTCGTACGGTCGCTTCCGACATCCTGTCTCACGCGACACTTGTGCATCCTGCACATCGTCCCTGTACTCATTAACTGTCCGAATTAGGACATGCGCGACTGAAGGTCTGCGAATTAAAGCTCTTTTTCTAAAGCTTTTGTGCAGTTAATATATTTCTCAGTTGCGCTTTCGACCATGGCCGTAAAGTCTTCTTTTGAAATTGTGCCGCTTTCAATGTCGGTTTTCATCATTTCATTTACTTGTTTGGTAACTTCGCTTAGATCTCCACCTTCTGCTACTGGGTTGATGGAAGCATCTTGATATTTTTGCGGGTAGGCGCTGAGCGTTTCAATTTGGCAATTAGCCATACCTTCTGCGACAAGTTTTAATTTAGCTTGCGGATCTGCTTCAGTCGCTAAAGCATCTTTAAACTGTTTTTCAAGAATAGGGGTTATCTGTTCAATATAGACTTGTTTGTATTTTTCTACATTGGATTCTGCATGTGCAATATTGAGTAATGCGACAATAATAACTCCGAAGATGATGTGTTTCATTTTTATAAACATTACGGTTGAAGTTATTCAGGGATTTTGTTTTGACATATTATTGAGGCATATTGTCTGGATTCGGCTCGGCGTCGCTTAGGCAAATCTTGTATTTTTCAACCGCAGCTTCAGTCATTGTTTTGAGTTCTTGATCGGTTACTTCGCCGCTTTTGATATCTTCTTGAATTATTACCTTTAAGTCTTCATTCGCTTTGTTGAGATCGACGCCATTTGCAATCGGTACGATTGAGGCATCTTGATACTTTTGAGGGTAGTTTTCTAGTGCGATTAATTGACAGCTTGCCATTCTGTTTGCCAGTGTTGTGACATGCTCATGTGCATCAGCCTCAGATTGAATTTTAAGCTCCATACCCATTCGTTCTTTTAATAATGGAATAAGTTGTTTCGCATAATTTTCTTTATATTTTTCAATGTTTGTTTCTGCATACACATTGCTAAACAGTGCAATGAATATAGCGAAAACGAAAATGTGAATTTTCATATTTTATCCTTGGAAGGATTGCGTTTTGGTTGTAATGGTATTAACCACTTCATCATACGCTTGTTTATTGGGTAGTGCGCTCTGCTGAATAGCGATGTTGCCGTTTGTATGTTCAATTTTAAGCATTCTTTGTCCTTTGACCGATATGGGTGCTAAGTGTGTGATATCAGAATAATGTACGGCCACTATAGTATTGCCGATGAGACTTTTTGGTGCTGAAAAACCAGTTTCCATCAAGATAATTTCATTTTTTGAAGTTAAGGCTGAGTAAATACCTAGCAAACCAATGACTACAAATATTGTAGCTGCAGCTGTCAAGCACCAGTAAAAAATCGTTGCATTTATCGCAGAGAATTCAACAAAGCGATTTAAAATTAACCCTTGTGTATTTGATGAAGCGACTTTAGATAGAATGGCTGCACAGCCGCCAAAAAATAGTGTGATAAATATGAAGGTCAGAGGGTTGGGTTTATATGGATGTTTAATTTTGCTCAATGTCGATTAGTCTCGTACAAGCACACCTTCAAATTGCTTTTTCCCGCCAATATTAACTTCGACTTTGTCGCCTTCATTAGGTTTTTGAAGAGCAAATTTTTCATTAATATATGTTCGAGCACTAGTATTTTTGGATACAGGTATCGTATAGATAGATTTATTATTTAGAATGATTTCAATGTCTTTGTTTTGATAAAGGTCTTCTAGGGTGAATTTTAATTCTATAGAGCTGCCTTTTTTCTTGTGGCATTCAAACTCTACCTCACCGCGACCCACACCAGGTTTCGTTGGAAACTTAACTTCTAGTTCCCATAGTTTCTGGTCACCAAATACGAACATAAAAATAATAAAGCCGCCAAATGCCCAAGCCCAAATTGGAATGGTGGAAAGTAATTCTAGAATTTGAGTGAAATCCATTTTTACGCCTTAAACATTGAATTTAGAGCGCATAATTATATCTACAAGCGAAATGAATTCGAATTCTAATCAGTCTCAACTGTAGCAATTTCATGCCGTGCGTTAGGAAAAAACAATTGCTGATCTTCCAATGTATAGTCTGCAATGGCTTGTTGGCCTTCGTTTGAAATGAGCCAGTCAGAAAACTGTTTAGCGTGTAGGTATTTAATATGCCCATGTCGATCTGGGTTTACCAAGATCACGCCGTATTGATTAAATAACGGGGGGTCATTTTCAAATAGTAAGGTGAGGTCATCACGGTTTTTGAACGATAACCACGTACCGCGATCTGTCATGGTATAGGCACTCATGCCGTTGGCAATATTAAGGGTAGCCCCCATGCCGGCACCTGCTTCACGATACCAGTCGCCGCTGTGCTTAACAGCGTCTACGTTAGCAAGTGACCATAACTCTATTTCTTTTTTATGTGTGCCGCTGTTATCTCCGCGCGATACAAAAGGAACTTGGTGCTGACTAATTAACTTAAATGCGTCTGCTGCATGTTTTAACTCATTAATATCTGCAGGATCATTTTTGGGTCCTACTATCACGTAGTCGTTATACATGACATCGCGGCGGTCTATTCCAAAGCCGCTCTCTACAAATTCTTCTTCAGATATTTGATGATGCACTAATACAATATCTGCATCTCCTCGTTCACCCAATAGAAGTGCTCGACCGGTTCCTACTGCAATGACACGCACATCGATACCGGTTTTGTTTTTAAACTTAGGAATTAAATATTCCAACAAACCAGAATTATCAGTAGACGTAGTTGAAGAAAGAGTAATAAATGATTCATCCTCGGCAAGTACCACATTCATCGTGATGAGCAATAGAAAAAAGATGGTTAAAATCCTATTCATTATTTTCTAATCTCCATTTAGTAATTTTCCTGCAATAAAGTCCTGTGCCATTTTGCTTTGTGGCTGTTCAAAAAAAGATTTAGCGGGCGTGTGCTCGACTAATTTTCCTTGATGTAAAAATACGATGTCATTAGCTAATCTATGTGCCTGGCCTAAGTCGTGAGTCGACATGATTATTTTAGTGCCTTGTTGGGCAATTGTCTTGATTAAACGTTCAATAGCCGCAGTCCCATTGGGGTCTAATTCTGCAGTGGGTTCGTCTAGCAGAATCACTTTGGGCTGTAATACCCATGCACGAGCGATGTTGAGGCGTTGTTGCTCTCCTCCTGATAACACGCGCGCATTGCGATCCGCCAGTTGGCTTAATCCAGTATGTTCTAGTGCTGTATCTATCAATGAAGTGTATTCGGCCTTGTTGATATTATGTAGGGATAGCACATATTCAAGATTAGCGCGCACACTGCGGCGCAATAATACTGGTTTTTGGAAAATATAGGCACGCCAAGAATGTTGTGGTTGAGGGGTATGTGTATTCCATTGCAAAGAACCTTTAGAAAGCGTTTCTAAACCATGTGCTGAGCGTAATAACAGGCTTTTGCCAGCACCATTCGGGCCAAGAATAACGGTTACATCATTAGATTCTATCGAGAGCGTGACATCGCTTAATAGAGCATTACCATTTTTAGTAATTTGCAGATTATTCACCTGCAAAGGCAAAGCATTTACTTCATTCATGTTAGCTATGATATTGGTATGCAGCATGCTTAGCGCTCATCACAAGTGAAGTAACAATTAAAGAAATAGTAATAAGAATAATACCAAGAGCGAGAGCAAGTTCGATGTCGCCTTTGCGTGTTTCTAGTGCAATGGCAGTGGTCATGACTCGAGTTGCATGGTTGATGTTGCCACCTACAATTAATACCGCACCTACTTCGGCAATGGCGCGACCAAAACCTGCAAACACGCCTGTCATTAAACTAAAGCGTGTTTCCCACAATAAAGTTTTCATCATGCGTGATGCTTTGGCACCTAGCGCGCGCAGTTGTTCATGGTATTCAACATTGGCATCAAGAATGGTTTGACGTGTAAGGGCAGCGATGATAGGAGTGATTAAACACACTTGTGCAATGATCATCGCAGTGGGTGTAAACAATAAACCTAACACTCCAAGCGGGCCCGAGCGCGATAAAAGCAAATACACTACTAACCCCACTACTACAGGTGGCAATCCCATAAAAGCATTCAGTAGTGCAACAATTATTCCGCGGCCATGAAATTTATACAAAGCCAGTGCTGCACCCAGCGGCAAGCCAATTAAGCTGGCAATAAAAACGGCAGTTATGCTCACACGCAAAGATAGCCCAATTATTTCTATCAGAGCTGGGTCTAATTGAAATATAAGTTGGAACGCTTTGGAAAAAGCATGTGAAAAATCGTTCAAGACAAGTACCAATTGAGTTGCAGATTATTAATACATCTGCATGGATAATTATTTTTAGATAACGGCTACAGAGATAATACCGAATTAAGAATCTCGCTTACGCGTTATTTGGGGATAATATTCTTATTAAGCCTTGTGATTATTATGGTTATTGTTTATGAATTAGGCTTTTTAACCGGCATTACGATATCGACTTCCTGAATATTATCGTCCAATTTTAAGCCGACCGTTACGGTAATTTCATCATTGGCTTTAAAAGCAGATTTTGGAGTCATTAGCATCAAATGATAACTGCCTGGCTCCAGTATAAGCGAGCCACCAGCAAGTATTGGTAAGTCCTCTTGGCGCCGCATTTTCGCCACACCGTTTTCCACAATAGTGCGGTGAATTTCAACTGCATTGAATTGATTGCTTTTTGCAAAGGAAAGTATGCGGTCTTGGTCGGTATTGTTTTTAATAGTTACATAGCCAGCCATAGCGCCCGCATTGGGTGGTGCTTCACGTACCCAGGCACCTTCAGTGCTGAAGGATTCTGTAGGGGTTTGATTGCAGGCTACAAGTAGTGTGATAAAACTAAATAAGATTATTTTGTACATTAATTTGACGGTAGTTATAGGGTAATTACGGTTCGATTACAGTGCATGAAACTTTTATAATTATACAATGAATAGCATAAATTTATGAAAGGACCTGAGAGTTTATTATGAGTGAAAGCCCTGACGATCGCATATATTCAGAAGAACATATTTGGTTGCTGTTAGAAACTGATGAAATAGCCACCATTGGTATTACTGAGTATGCGCAGTCTGAATTGGGCGACATTGTATATGTAGAGCTGCCAGAAGTTGAGAATGAGTATCAGCCAGGTGGTGCTTGTGCAATCGTGGAATCCGTAAAAGTTGCAAGTGATATTTTTGCACCTATTGGATGCAAAATAATTGCAGTGAACGAGGAACTTGTTGATTCGCCTGAAGTATTAAATGAATCACCTTACGATGAAGGCTGGTTATGCAAGATTGAAATATTAGATAAATCATCAATTGACAGCTTATTGAATGCAAGCCAATATGATTCTTCTATTGAGAATTAGTGTTTAAAAATTAAACACTTCAAAATAATAAATAAGCCATAACGCAAGTTATCTCGGAGAAATACATGGCAAAAATTACATTACAAGGTAATGAAATACACACAAATGGAAACCTTCCAGAAATTGGTTCTACAGCACCCGATTTTGTATTGGTTAATAAAGATTTAGAAAATGTATCGCTTGCATCTTTCCCTGGCAAGAAAAAGCTTCTTAGTATTGTTCCAAGTTTAGATACACCGGTTTGCGCAACTTCTACAAAGAAGTTTAATGACTATGCTAAAGAGCATGAGGATACAGTGATTTTAGTCATTGCAGCCGATCTACCATTTGCAATGTCACGTTTTTGTGGAGCTGAAGGGGTGGATAATGTTAAGCCACTTTCAATTATGCGATCTAACGAATTTTCGCGCGATTACGGCGTTTTAATAGAAGACGGTCCTCTGGCAGGGATTACAGCACGTGCACTAGTAGTTCTTGATCAAGAAAACTCAGTAGTTCACGCTGAGCTTGTGGGTGAAATTGCTAATGAGCCCGACTACGATGCTGCTATGCAGGCATTAAATTAACGTTAAATTTCTATTATTTGCGCAATCGTATCTCTTGCTGATTGCGCAAGTTCTTTTCTAAGTTGATCTTTACTTTTTATAGGGTTACATAAAGTCACGTCAGCAATCGTGCGTTTAGCACACATAATTCTAAAAGCATGTTGCACTAAATTTGGTCCTTCAACATAAGGAACAATCGGATTGATGTTTTCAGTAGATTGATTTTCTAATGGCGGATAACGCAATGCGACAGCTTGCACAGGTGTGTCTGTCTCAATTGCAGCTGCAAATAAACGCGCATGAAACATTTCTACTGAACTACCTTTAGTAGTTTTGGCTTCTGGGAAAGATGCCACGCTATGACCTGCTTTTAATTTTATCTTTACGAGTTCAACCGCTTCCGCAGCACCATTTTTTGAACCGCGATGAATAAACAAAGTGCCTGCCTTAGCAGATAAGGTGCCTACGATAGGCCAATTGCGTATCTCTGCCTTAGATAAAAATGAAACCGGCAGTACGGAAGATATGATTAATATATCGAGCCAAGAAATATGATTAGCAACAACGAAAGCTGGAGCCACAACTGGAGTACCTTTGACCTGAATTTCAATTCCAATAATTTCGGCAGTTTTTCGCAGCCAGCTAAGAATGATGTGGTGTTGTTCTTGTGATAGATCATGGCTTTGCGTGCCATGAAGTTTTGTATATGACAAAAACAGCCCTTTGAATAGATGTGCAACGAGATGAAACAGTCGCAAAATGCCACGTAATGCACTCATGTTTGAAAATTATTATTGGGTTTAATTTGTTGGTGGTTGAATGCTTGTATCAGCAAGAATCTTCTGTAATTCAGCAAATGATTCAATGGGCGCATCGCATTGCATGCCTTGACAAACATATGCAGTAACACCTTCGTTGCTTGAAGTCTTATGCTTCTTTTCAGCAACGGCTTCAGGTAGGTCTTTAGTTTCTTCATCAATAGCATACACCATGCGTTGCGGCGCATAGCCTCGAGTACATTCTTCATACCATTTTGTTAACGCTTTCTTTTTTCCATTGAGAATAATAATTTGCGGTGGGTGCAATTGTTCTTCAAAAGCATGTAACAAGCTTGTGTGGCCCATAGGTGATTGGCTGATGGCATGTGCTGCAAACTGAATTACGCGTTCAGCAGCTTCTATATACTTTGAATCTGCTAATAAATAGCCGAGACGCGCTAATGCAAAAGCAGCAACACCATTACCAGAAGGAGTGGAATCATCACTAATGGTTTTCGGTCGTTGAATGAGTTGTTCATGATCACTGGCAGTGAAATAAAACCCACCCAGTGTTGGGTCTTCAAACTGTTCTAACATAACATCTGCAATTTCACATGCCCAATTCAGATCTTCTGTATTCCAACGAGCCTGTAACATTTCTAGCAAGGCATCTAGTAAGTATGCATAGTCATCTAAATAAGCATCGAGATGTGCTTTACTTTCTGTGCCAGAGGCTTTATAGGTTGCAAATAAACGCTGGTTTTTCCACATGGTGGTTCGAATGAAGTTAAGAGCACGATCTGCGGACTCTATATATTCGCCATTGTTTAAAGTGCGGCCAGCTATTGCCATGCCGCGAATCATGAGTGCGTTCCAGCTCGTTAGAATTTTTTCATCACGACCAGGGCGAATGCGTTTTTCTCGTAGTGCAAATAATTTTTGTTTAGCGCTATTTAATAGTTCATTAAACTCAATAATACTAATCGATTGATCTTCACAAATTTGTTTATCGGTTTTAAAAATATGCAAATGATATTGGCCCTCAAAATTAGCTGCGCCATCCAAACCAAAGTGTGGTGCAAAGATGGCGTATTCTTCAGCACTTAGAACATTTAGAACTTCAGATTTATCCCATACGTAGAATTTTCCCTCTGTTCCTTCCGAGTCTGCATCCAATGTTGAATAATAACCTCCTTCAGGAGACTGCATCTCACGCATCAGCCATCTTGTAGTACCTTCGCAAGCTCTTTTAAACTGGTCTGAATAATTTAACGAAAAAGCTTGTGCATACAGTGCTAGTAAAGGGCCATTGTCGTAGAGCATTTTTTCAAAATGCGGGATCATCCAATATTGATCTACAGAATAACGACTAAATCCTCCTCCAAGATGATCATAAATTCCACCTGCAGCCATTTTTTCCAAACTGAAAATAGCGGCATGCAAAGGGCGAGATTTTTCTATACCGGCTAACTTTGATAGGGCATAAAAACGTAATAGCCGTTCTATGTTTGTTGGGTGCGGAAATTTTGGAGCATTACCAAACCCGCCATGTTCCGCATCAAAAGTTTGTTCGAGGAGTTGATTGCAACTATCAAGAATATCTGGTGTTAAATCCGTTTTTGTGTAATTGGGTTCATAGATATTTTGCAACGCAGTATTCATTGATTCATTTTGAGCACCAATTTCTTCACGTCGGCTTTGGTAAAAGTCAGAGATGTGATGTAGCAGTTCTTTAAATGCAGGTAGTCCATGACGAGCTGTATCTGGAAAATAGGTGCCACCAAAGAAGGGCATTTGATCGTCAGGAGTTAGAAACATCGTCAGGGGCCAGCCGCCTGAACGTTGTGTCAGCAAAAATTGTGCGGTTTGATAAATTTTGTCGATGTCAGGACGTTCCTCTCGATCAATTTTTATATTGATGTATAACTCGTTCATTATTTTCGCAGTGGCCTCGTCTTCAAACGATTCATGCGCCATGACGTGACACCAATGACATGCAGAATAACCAATCGATAACAATATGGGTTTGTTTTGCTCTTTAGCTAAATTTAGTGCGAGCTCACCCCATGGATACCACTCTACTGGGTTGTATGCATGTTGTAGTAAGTAGGGGCTGGTTTGATCAGCGAGATGGTTTTTGTTTTTTGTCATTTCTGTATTTTCTTAATTTTCATCACACAACACATCGCTCAGGGTGTTCAAATTTTATACATTATTTTACTTGTTACTACCAAAGTCTATCTATTGTTATAGTGTAAGTATGCTAACTTTTCCTGAAATAGAACCTGTAATTTTTGCACTTGGCCCACTTAAATTACGCTGGTATGGGCTTATGTATGCCATAGGCTTTTTAGGGTTCTGGATTTTGGGGCGAATCCATGCCAAAAAACCACATACCGTGGCGCAACCCGATGACGTCGGCGATATCTTATTTTACGGTATGTTAGGTGTGATCCTAGGTGGACGCATTGGTTCAGTGTTGTTTTATAACTTTTCTTATTTTTTGGAAAGCCCACTATACCTTTTCAAAATTTGGGAAGGTGGTATGAGTTTCCATGGCGGGTTGCTTGGAGTAATCGTCGCATTATGGATGTATCAACGGATAAAAGGGTATGGTTTTTTGCGATTATGTGACTTTGTTGCGCCGATGGTACCTATAGGGTTAGGCGCGGGTCGCATTGGTAATTTTATAAATGGTGAGTTATGGGGTCGAGTTACAGACGTTCCTTGGGGAATGGTGTTTCCGTATGCAGGAGAATTGCCACGACATCCATCGCAGCTGTATCAAGCTTTTTTAGAAGGTTTGCTTATGTTCATCATTCTTTGGATGTTTGCACAAAAGCCTCGTCCAGTCGGGGCAGTGTGTGGTTTGTTTGTATTGTTATACGGTGTTTTCCGATTTGTTATAGAGTTTGTGCGTCAACCGGACGCGCATTTAAACTTTATTGCTTTTGATTGGTTAACCATGGGGCAGTTATTGTCATTACCGATGATCATTGTAGGCATCGTAACGATGTGGTTAGCCTATAATAAATTTGGAATGGCTAAAGAATAATAAACCATGCAGCAGTATCTTGAACTTCTAACTCATGTCATCACGAATGGTGCTGAAAAAGGTGACCGCACAGGTACTGGAACTGTGTCTGTGTTTGGGTATCAAATGCGTTTTGATTTACAAAACGGTTTTCCGATGCTGACAACTAAAAAGTTACATTTAAAATCCATTATTCATGAATTGCTTTGGTTTTTGCGTGGCGAGACCAACGTAGACTACTTGAATAAAAATGGTGTCTCGATTTGGAACGAATGGGCAGATGAAAATGGGGAGCTCGGACCGGTATATGGTTCGCAATGGCGAAGTTGGCAAGGGGCTAATGGCACTGTGGATCAAATTAGCCAATTGATTAAGGACTTAAAAGAAAACCCGCTTTCTAGACGCCATATCGTTAGTGCATGGAATGTGGGTGAGCTCGACAATATGGCTTTACCGCCATGCCATGCTTTTTTTCAGTTTTATGTCGCACAAAATACACTTTCATGCCAGCTTTACCAGCGCAGCGCAGATGTTTTCTTAGGTGTGCCGTTTAATATCGCCTCTTATGCATTGTTATTGCAAATGGTAGCGCAAGTAACGGGTTATCAAGTTGGAGAGTTTGTGCATACCTTTGGCGATGTGCACTTATATAACAATCATATTGAACAAGCGAAGAAGCAATTAAGCCGTACACCCTATGAATTACCACTAATACATATTAATCCTGATGTTAAATCTATATTTGATTTTACATATAAAGACTTTGAATTACAGAATTATAAATGTCATGAACATATATCTGCGCCGGTAGCTATTTAAATATTCTCTAGTATGGAAATTGCAATCATCGTCGCGATGACACCACAAGGTCTTATCGGCAAAGATAATCAAATCCCTTGGCACTTGCCAGCCGACTTGCAACGCTTTAAAAAAACCACTATGGGCCACCCCATTATCATGGGACGTAAAACTTTCGAATCGTTACCAGGCCTACTCCCTGGTCGCCAACATTTTGTGCTAACACGAAATACTAATTATATTGCAGAAGGTTGCACGGTTATAACTAACTGGGCACAACTTGAGATCTTGATTGATGGTAAAGCGTTTGTAATCGGTGGGGCGGATATTTATAACTACGCATTGCCCATATCCAAACATCTTTATACAACCATCGTGCACGCAGAGCTAGAAGGGGATACGTATTTTCCAGCATGGGATAAAGACGAGTGGCAAGAAGTTGAGCGCGAGTTTCGTGAGAAGGATGAAGAAAATAAATTTGATGTAGATAATATCTTATTCAAACGAATTACTTAAATTATTGTTGAAACTAATTATTAATATTCTATTTCAAGGTAATAGGAGGTGTAATGATGCAAGCTGTATGCAAAATATTCCTACTTAGTATGCTCGGACTCTTGTTGATCAGTGTTGCTTCTGCGGAAAAGCCAAAGGATACAAATGCATTAGAAAATATTGAGGTAGGGAAGGTGGTTTGGGATGTGTTGGCAAGTCGTCCTGATCGGTTGCTTTTTTATTTAAAATTAATTGACGAAACTTATGATGACCTAGTGAGACAGGATGTAGAGCCGGATATGGTTTTTATTTTTCATGGCCGTGCTTTACAGCTGATAAAGTCGGAAAAAGTGGATTTCCTTACTAAAGACAAGCAAGCACATCAAGAAGTCCTGACTTTAATTAGTGATCTTAATGCTAGGCCAGGTGTGCAAATGGAAGTATGCTCGATTTCAGCGCGTATGCAAGAAATTGAAAATGACGGCATCATTTCAGATGTAAAGATGGTCGGAAATACATATGTGTCGTTAATAGGCTATCAATCAAAGGGATATTCTGTAATACCTATACATTGACTTATTTCATTTATCTTGGGACTTGTCTTTTTGCTTCGCATTCAACCTGGTAAGTAATAAATTTATCATTTTCGATTTGCACAGCAGTTAAGGCGCCGCCCCATAAGCACCCTGTGTCGGTAGCAATGATGTTGTAATTATTTACGTGCCCTAGTGTTGACCAGTGACCAAAAACAATTGTGGTGTCTTGGCTTTTGCGCGAAGCTATTTCATACCATGGTTTCATGCGAGTACTTTGGGTTCCAGGTGGACCTTTATCTGTAAAGCTCATTACACCTTGGTTGGTGCAGTAACGAACCCGCGTCATGAAGTTGGTAATGGTGCGGAGGCGGTTCCAACCTTTTAGTCTTCCATCCCACTGGTTGGGTTGGTCGCCATACATGTTGTTGAGAAAGTCTTTGTAGTTTTTAGAGCGTAACTTTGTTTCAACCTCTTTGGCATAGCTTAAAGCTTCTTTGATGTCCCACTGCGGTGCCAAGCCTCCATGTACCATAGCAAAGTCTAATTTCTTGCTATAACTCATCAAGGGTTGTTGTCTTAGCCAATTGATGAGTTCGTCTATATCTTTGGCTTTTAGTACAGAGTTTAAACTACTAGTGGAACTTAGTTCTTTTATGCCAGCATACGCCGCTAGAAGATGGAGGTCGTGATTACCTAATACGGTAACTGCAGCGCTACCTAATGATTTTACCCAACGTAAAGTCTCTAACGATTTAGGACCACGGTTAACTAAATCGCCAACAAACCAAAGTTGGTCTTTCTCTGGGTTGAATGAAATATAACTAACAAGTTCTTGTAGTTCGTCAAAGCATCCTTGCACGTCGCCTATTGCGTATATCGCCATTTCAAATTGCACTCACTAAAAGAATTTACCAAATATTTGGCAAGAAATAATTTTGGTGAATTGTATATCAGCTTTGATAAAAGCCGAATGCAAATCTCGTAGAGTTTGTCTTAGTGTAAAACTCGTGGGGCGGCTAAGGTAAAGGCGTTAATCGGCGCATCAAATTCAGTTCCGTCGTCCGCCACCATTTGATACGTGCCTTGCATGGTGCCAACGGGTGTCTCTAACATCGTGCCACTAGTATATTGAAAGGCTTCGCCAGGTCGTAAGTAAGGCTGTTCGCCGACAACCCCTTCGCCTCGGACTTCCTGTGTTTTTCCGTTAGAGTCTGTAATCAGCCAATGACGTGTGACTAACTTTGCAGGCACGTGTCCTGAGTTGTGAATAGTTACTGTATAGGCAAATACAAAACGACTTTCTCCCTCATCAGACTGAGCTTCTATATAAGAGGTATCTACACTGACGTCAATCTCGTTCTTATTTGTCATGTCACTATTATTTTCTTCCATGATGGTAATTATACCTAGTTAAAAATAAAAAACTCAGAAGTAGCTAACAGAATATACTGTTTACTTATTAACCACTATCGCCTTAAGCCTATTACTCTTAGGCAGCATGAAGCTTAAAAGATTCAATTAGTTGCAGAGGTATGGGCTAGGCAGCTAACTCATTGGAAAGTTTTATATATTGTGGAATAGAGATGTCTTGAGGCCGCAGACTGGTCTTTATATTTGCATTAGTCAATTGTTCTTCAGTGGCGAGATTCGACAAGCTATTTTTGATGGTTTTGCGACGTTGTTGAAAAGCGGTTTCTACCAGTTTACTAAACGCCAGGAGATCTTTAATTTGCTTAGAGTATTCATCGCTAGGAGTGAGGCGCATAAAACTTGAATTAACTTTGGGTGGAGGGGAGAACTCATTAGGACTGATGTCGAATAAGCTTTCAACTTTGTAACTACATTGAATCATGATGCTTAAGCGACTGTAGTTGGAGTCGCCCGCAGAAGCGATAATACGGTCCACCACTTCTTTTTGCAGCATGAAATGCATATCGATGATTAAATCAGAAAACTTTAATAAGTGGAACAGAAGTGGTGTCGAAATATTATAGGGTAGGTTGCCAAATAATCGTATCGGACTGCTTGAGTTTGCAACTTCATTAAAATCAAAATTAAGTACATCGCCTTGATGAATTATTAAATCACCAATAGCTTTACAGTTTTCACTTACTTCATGAGCAATGTCGCTATCAATTTCTATAGCATGTAATTGGCCAATACTTTTAAGAATCGGAATAGTTATTGCGCCACGACCTGGGCCGATTTCAACCAATTTGTCATTATTTTTAGGATAAATAACTTTTACAATATTATTTATTGTATTTGGGTTGGTTAACAAATGTTGACCAAAGCGCTTTCGTAACGGCCTAGTCATTAATGTATCTTTCGGAAGAATTCATAAAACATCCTTCATCAATGCACAATTTATGTATTTTTGGCTCATTATTTTTTTGGTTAGAGATCGCTATAACGTCATCGTTAAATTGATTTACAATTTTTTAATGTAAATCAAACGATATTTTATTGATGTTGTAAGAGCAGAAAAGATGAGATTAATTCGTAGTAACTTCTGGTAGGTTTTCCGCTGGAGCAATGTCGTTGTTAGTTCCTGGCTGTTGAGCAGATGTGGTAGGTGCGACTTGCTGTGAATCAGTTGGAGGTGGGATTACTACTTGCTGGTTTGCGTCTAATTTAACAAGATCTTTTAATGCATAAGTGCAAATAATTTCATAATCACTGCTTTCATTAGGTTTTGCTAAAGCTAGAGTAATGGTTACGCTTGGATGATATAATAATAATAATTCATTTGTTTTTAAGGCTTCTGATGTATTGGAGTCTGCGATGACTCCAAAACTTACATCTAAGCTTTCACCTATTTGATCGGCTATAGAACGTAATGCTGATAACGCAGTGTTGTTTTCTTTTAATTTAATCTGCCCAAGGTAGGCAACGCCTAATGCCGCTGCATCATTAGTAATTTCTAGTTTGCGAGCATCTTCAGACAAAGGTTGAAATTTAAAGGTTACAGTATTTGCTTGAACTAATTCAAAGCGCTCGTTACCTTTAAGTGTAATGGTTTTGTCTTCTAATCCTGCTGCGAATCCAGCGCTTGATATTGCAGAGAAGAACAATACCAGAGCGGTAAAAAATATTTTGTATTTCATAATTTTTGATAATTTGTTAAACAACTTGTTCAGCACCGTAATACACTTCTTCAATATTTAGGACTAATGCGCCTTTGCCTGGAAATTTAGGGTCTAACCAAATTTTCATATCATCATAGATCGGCCCGTCCGTATGGTATTCCAATGTGCCTTTCACTTGATAAGATTCTCTCTCAGGCGCTATGTATAGTAATGATCCTCTACTTCCAAGATTAATATTTTGCAATGTTTTACTAAATGCATTATTTGCTATTACAAATTGATCATCGTTGATCAGTTTTGCGCAGATCACCCATATAGAATTAGGCGCATTATCTTGGCTAGTAGTCGTCAAGACCATTCTTTCATCATGATTATTCCAAGCTTCTAAGGCCTGAGATGTAAGTTTTGCCATGTGTTTGTCCAGATGTATAGTTTTTCGTTACCGAGGTTTGCTCAGTTTTGCTGCTAAATTTGCTGCAGTGAGCAGGCTACTTTCATCTGCAATACCTTGTCCAGCAATATCTAAGGCTGTGCCATGATCTACTGAGGTGCGAATGATGGGTAAGCCTAGCGTAACATTGACGACTTCTCCAAAACCTTGATGTTTTATGACAGGAAGTCCTTGATCATGGTACATCGCTACTATGGCATCTTTCCCTTTGAGCTTGTGTTGAGTAAATGCGGTGTCTGCAGGTAAAGGACCTTCTAGATTCATGCCTTGTTGGCGTAATTTTTCAATAGTAGGAATAATAATGTTAATTTCTTCTTTGCCAAGATGGCCATTTTCTCCAGCATGGGGATTTAATCCACACACCGCTATACATGGCTTAGCAATGCCAAACCGATTAATTAAATCATGATACAAAACTGTTAGTACTCTAGTGATTCGGTCAGCTGTGATGTGTGAGGCTACTTCGCTTACTGGCAGGTGAGTGGTTATTAATGCAACGCGTAAATAGGAATCAGTGTTTGCGTCTATTTTTTCGTTTGCAAGTAACATAACAGGATGCCCACCCGTTTTGTTAGCAATGAATTCTGTATGTCCAGAAAAAGGGATGCCAGCATCATTAATAATGCTTTTTTGTACTGGAGCTGTGGTTAACGCTTGCAGGGTATTATTTTCAACAAGGTCGACTGCACTATTAAGTGTTGCGATTACGTAGGCAGAGTTACTGGTATTCAGCTGCCCAAACTCAACTGCGTTAGGTAGATCGACATTAAATACTTTTAGAGTGTTTGCTTGGTGTGATGTACTGGTTGCGCTTGCATCAAAAGGCGCTAGTTCTATTTCTATACCAAAATGTTTAGCTTGCTGTTGCAGTAGCTCATGGCTTGCGATGGCTACTATTTCATAGGCTAATGGTTGCTTGGCAAGTTTTAGGGTTAATTCTGGGCCAATACCTGCAGGCTCTCCTGATGTTACAGCAATTCGAATAATCTTAGACATTAACTTCAGCAGGATTAGTTAACAAGCAAGGCGAGCTTGCGTAACTAATTTGATGTGTGTAAGCGGTTTTCTATGTAACTTTCATCACGAAGTTGTCGCAACCACAATTCTGTTTCTTCCTCAATTTTACGTTGTCTAATTTGCTCACGTGCTTCTACACGCATCGCTTCTTGAGAATTGTCATGTTTGCGTTTATCTAGAACCTCCACAATGTGCCAGCCAAATCTACTTTGGAATGGTTCACATATTGTTTTAGGTTCAAGGTTATCGACAGCCTCTTGAAATTTTGGAACAAAATTGCTACTTACAGTCCAATCCATATTGCCACCACTTACTGCACTTCCTGGGTCTTCAGAATTTGCACGCGCTAACTCTTCAAAGTCATCGCCATTTTCGATTCTTCTTTTTAAGTCCTTAAGTTTTCGCTCTGCAGTTTCATCTGTCACTAAAGCATTGGTGCGAATTAAAATGTGTCGAGTAAGAACTTGATCAACCATAGTATTTTCGATTGCTCTTCGATCGAGCAATTTAAAAATATGGTAACCCGTTGCACTTTGTCCAATTCTGCTTATGTCGCCGACTTGCATGCTATCAATTTGTTGTAAAAAAACTTCGGGCAATTGGGCTGTATTGCGCCAACCAAGGTCACCTCCTTGTAAAGCATCTTGTGCATCAGAGGCTGCAATGACCAATTTGGAAAAATTATTTCCAGATCTTGCACGGTCATGCACAAGAGATGCGCGATGTTGAGATTTTTCGATTTGCCCTGGTTTAGGGTTTTCAGGCACAGCAATGAGAATGTGTGCAATATTGTATTCATATTCTTTCTTTAATAAGTCTTTATCTACCTTGGTTACTAATTCATTTACTTCGCTTTCCGATATTTGTATGTCATCGTCTATGATGCGTCTACGTAGTTGATCGAGTAACATTTCATTGCGTACTTGATCACGGTAGGCAATATAATCTATACCTTGTTTAATTAATGCTTCGCGGAATTGTTCTAGTGTCACACGGTTGCGTTTTGCTAAATCACGCATTGTTTGATCGAGGCTCAATTCATCTACTTGAATGCCTCTTTGTTCGGCGAGTTGAAGTTGTAGGCGCTCGACAATAAGGCGTTGTAGAACTTGCTCAACGATAACATCTTGCGGTGGCAGCGCTTCCGGGTTGCCTTCGAACTGTTTTAGAAGAACGTTTACACGCTGGCGTACTTCACTTTCCATGATTACATCGTTTTCTACTACAGCGACAATGCGATCAAGGAGTGTTGCATTAGCGATAGAAGTGAATGCAAAAGCTAGCAGCGCACTTGTGAATAGTGTTGCAGTGAAAAGTCTAAGCTGTTTTATATTAATCATATTCATTTTCAAAAATACTCATCGTCTCTGGCATCGTAGCCGCGTATACCACGTTCTAGTAATTCACCAATGGGTGATCCAATTTGGCCTAAGTCCTTTAATACGAGTTGAAGCTCAATGCTATTATTATAATCTTCATCAGTATTCTGATTATAGCGGCGTCCTGCTAAGCGAAGTTTCCAGCAACAAGTGTCATATTCGACCCCTACTAGTTGCTCTAAGTTGCGTTTTTCCTGTAAATCATAATTCCAGCGAGTGACTGCACGCCAATGTTCATTGATAGGCAACACCATAGAAATATCGGATTGCTCTAGATTTTCTCGCCTGTTGCTTAAGGAGTCGATGGGCTCAATGTCTCTTCTACGATAGCGGTATCCCATGTTAAAAATAAAATCATTCTCGCTATGGTACTGGAAACGTACTGAATTTCTTTCGGTATGGTCGTCGTGGGTGTCGTATAAAGTCGATGCGATAGCCTCCCAACGATCGTGCAAACCGATTTTAAGTTCGGCTGCCACTTCGGAAGAGTCTGCACCATCACGGGATTCTCCAGGTAGCGCCACTTTGCGATCACGAAAATGAAAAATCCGACCTATACTGGCGCGAAATTTTTCAGCCCCATTTTCAAGGTCAAGTACACGAGTCGTTAATCCTATGCTTAAACGGTCTGCGTCACCTATGCGATCACTGCCGCTGAAACGATCGTCACGGAATAATTGTTCAAATCCAAACTCATATTCAGCAGAATCAAATACAGGGATATCGTCTTGATTGCGAAAAGGTGTGTGTAAATAATAAAGGCGTGGCTCTAAAGTCTGGATATGAGCAGATTTTTTTAAATTCTTTTCAAAGATCAGACCAGCATCTAAATGCGCGCTGGGTATGCTGCGCGTAGGTTTGTCGTCTACACCATCTCTACGATTTAAATCATATTCAGTATAGTTCAGTCGTGCGCCGGGGCGAATAAAATATGCATTACTTTCAAATGGGCGCTCAAGCTCAATGCCCAAATGTAAGCGGTCTCCATCGATCTTATCATCATGCTCAAATTGCACCCACTCGCTTTCTGAGCCGAAATCAAATCCACCTGGTAAATTATAATAATCACTATCGAGTTTAATTTGCGGTATACGTTTAAAAGGCTTGTCAATATTGGGTAAGCTCTCATCGGCAATTTGAAAGCTTTGCGCTCGTGCTAAAAAGTCCCAATGGTCAGTTTGATAACTTAAATCTCCATGGCGCTCTACATACTGCGTACTACTTAATCCTAGTCCGTCACCTAAGTCTTCAAAGTAATTTTCATCAGAAAGTTTGTTGTATAACAAATCAAGTTTTAGATTTGAGGTAAATTGGCTAATGTGCTCAAAGCTTGCTAAATAGCGATCATCTTTAAATTCACTATCATCTAAATATTCCAAACCTAATTGACCAGCACTTTTTTTGTTTAAGTAACGAAAGTTAGATTTTAATTGTAAGCCTCGATCAGTTAACAGCCTTGGTGAAAAAATTGCATCTTTGTTTGGCGAAATATTCCAGTACCAAGGTGTTTCAAGTTCAAATCCTGAATCATTAGAGCTGCCTATAGTAGGCGCTAAGAATCCAGATTTTCGTCTGTCATCAATTGGGAAGCGAATCCAGGGTGTATAGAAAATGGGCACACCTTTGAATTTAACTAACACGTCACGTCCGATGCCATCACCTGTAGATTTGTTTAATTCAACTTCATCTGCGGAAAGTTCCCAAGTGCGGTCGTCTTCTTCACAGGTACTATAGGTGGTATCTTCAAAACGTACCAAGTCAGCAGAAGAGCGTTCAATACTTTTTGCCTTACCACTTGCGTGCAATGGTTTATATATGTAACTGGCATCTTCAGATTTTGCATAATCTGTTTCAAGATTGAGTTCTGCAGCTTGACTGGTAATTATTAACTGTTGATCTTCGGCGCGAACATTGCCGCTGGCGACAACATTTTTATTGTTCTCGTCATATTCCAATTTTTCGGCATCAACTGTCTGTGTGCCGCGTGTCATTTGCACCGCCCCCTCTAAGGTTGCTATTCCATTTTCATTACGTTTCGCTTGATCTGCGGTAAACTCTGCAGGCGTATTAGGGTCTAAAGGTATAACTTGTTGGCTAGATTCTGTAACTGAGCTGTCACTACATTGGCCATACGGGCTGTCTGCCGCTTGAGCCCACGTTGATAAGAAAACGCATGTCAGCGCTAAAACGGATACATACAGCTTGCTTATGGCTTTTATCAACACGGGATATAGGTAGAGTTGGCTAATTAAAGTACGTTAAAACGTGTTTATTATTGATTCTTATTATATGGGATCTAACCGCAAAGTCTGATTATTAATCAGACACTTACAGTGTAACAGTTTTAGGGTGAGTCATTGACCGAATCTGAGCAGCATAATGATAATTCTATGGGTAATTCCAGTGGTTCAAAGCAATTGGCTGGAAGCTTGATAGCGATTCTTACCGCAGGTTTATTGGTGGGTGCTTTATTTTGGACAAAAAAAGGCCCAGAAGCCAAGCTAGAGGAATTGCCCCCACTCAAAGTCGTACTTTTAGAGGTGCAACGACAAGACTTGAAGCCAACGGAATCTCTAACTGGCCGCTTGCAGCCTGTGAAAACAGCACAACTGAAATTTGAGGTTCAAGGCAGAGTGAAGAAGCGCTCGGTTGAACCCGGCGTATATGTTGAGCAAGGTGATGAGTTATTAAAGCTTGATGCTCAAGATTTGCAAGATCAATTCACTCAATCTAAATCTCAATACGACATTGAGCAGGCTGGAATACGGCGTGATCAGCGTATGCTAAAACTAGCCAAACAAAATTTAGAACTTCAAAAAGCTGAAGTACAGCGATATGAGCAACTAAATAGTGATTCACTGATTTCTGCATCTCAGTTAGATGCTGCGCGCCAACAAATGTTAACACTAGACTCACAAGTTTCTGACCTGCAATACAAGGTGACTACCTCAAAAGCTAGAGTCGCATTGAAAGAATCAGAACGTGATTTAACACAACGAAATTTGCAGCGTGCAACGCTTGCAGCTCCTTTTTCAGGTTATGTGAATGAAATTAATGTCGAAGTTGGTGACTATGTTACAGCAACTCAAGTTGTTGCAACGGTAGTTGATACGAATTCTTTAGATTTGCATCTCGATGTCCGCGGTGAAGTGGTTGCTGCTTTAAAGCTTAATCAAAAAATTGATGTGATGATTGGCTCAAACACCATGCCTGGGGAGCTTATCGCATTGCAACCTGATCCAAATATTACAACGAATACTCATGCGATTCGAATAAGACTTGCAGGTGATCAAGTGCAGTCCGGAATGTTGGCGACTGCAGATGTTCCATTAGGTCAGCAGATTGGCGTGCTTACGGTGCCTGTATCTGCTGTATCTACGAATGCGGGTGAAAGTTTTGTGTATAGCTATCAAGATGGTGTGCTAATTAAACTACCTGTGGTAGCCAGTAATAGAGTAGGAAGTAATTACGTTATTGCGTCGGGTGTTAAAGCAGGTGAAAAAATAGTAGCGCGTGATGTTGCAGGACTTAAGAACGGTCAACGAGTAATTGTTGCGCCTTAGTTTATTAGACTCTATACATGCAAAAGATTAGTGATTTAAATGTGCAGCATTTGGGAAAACTAGAAGGATCAGTATTAATATTTGGAGGTCCGTATAGTAATCTAGCGGCTAGTCGAGCAATACATAAGAAATCACAGGAATTAGGTGTTGCACCTCAAAATATAATTTGTACAGGTGATGTAGTGGCATACTGTGCAGAACCTGAAGAAACAACACAGCTTATAAAAAATTGGGAAATTCCAGTAGTAATGGGTAATTGTGAAGAATCTTTAGGAGATGATGCAGTTGATTGTGGTTGTGGATTTGAGGAAGGTTCTACTTGTGCATCGCTATCAGTAGACTGGTACAACTATTCTTTGCCAAAGGTCAGTGAGAAAAGTAAAGCATGGATGCGAGGGTTACCGCATGCAATAGAATTTAATTTGAACGATAAACTATTCAGAGTTGTTCACGGAAGTGTCAGTAGTATAAATAAATTTATATTTGATTCATCTCCAAATGATCTGTTTCAGAAAGAACTTAATTTAACCAGGGCAGATATTGTTATAGCCGGCCATAGCGGGATTCCATTTGGCAAACAAATCGAAAATAGATATTGGTTAAATGCTGGCGTGATCGGTATGCCAGCTAATGATGGAACTAGAGATGGTTGGTTTATGCTGCTCGAACCTGAAAATGAATCCATTGTCGCTCGTTGGTTTCGATTAAAACATGATTATTCATTGACCTCGCAAACAATGAAATCAAGCGGATTGGCAGGAGGCTATGCGGATTCAATTACTTCAGGATTATGGCCGAGCATGGATGTATTGCCAAGATTGGAAAAAACTCAACAAGGCACGAAAATACAAGTTCATTCAATGGTGATTTAGAGACATCCGGCTTATTTTTGATTGAAGCCTTAAATCAAAACTATCTATTTTTAAAACTGTAGACAATTATTAAAATGGGAATCATTAATTTCTCAATCAAAAACCCCCTTGTAGTGAACCTTTTTCTAGTGCTAATTATTGTGCTAGGAACTTTATCTTGGCGCAGTATGCCGCAAGAAATGTTTCCAGTAGTTGAAATTGATAAAGTCCGCATTAATACCATATTTGAAGGTGCGCCTCCCGAAGAAGTTGAGTCGCAAGTAACGATTCCTATAGAAGATGAATTAGATCTACTTGCAGATATTGATGTGGTGACTTCTGAAAGTAATGAGGGCGTGTCTAAAATTGTTATTGATCTTAAGCCAGATGCTAACATAGATGAGTTTGTGCGTGATCTGCGGTCTACCGTAGATGCAATAACTGACCTGCCAGAAGAATCAGAACGACCTACGATTACGCGGCTAAAAACTCGTTTTCCGGTTATTAGTATTAGTATTTATGGCGACGCGTCAGCCGGAACTTTGGTGCAGACCGCTAAAGATATTAAAAGTCGTTTACAACAAATTGATGGTGTTGCCAGTGTAAGCATTGCCGGCGAGCGTGAATGGGAATTATGGATCGTGGTTGATCCTTTTGTCTTGTCGGCACGAAATGTGTCATTGGCTGCGGTCACTATTGCATTGCGTAACAATCTGCGAGATTTGCCTGGTGGGTCACTGAAAGCATCAGAAGGCGATATTCTTTTACGAGGCAAAGGGGCGGCGCCGAATATCGAGGCGACCAAGAAGATTGTTTTACGTAGCGATACAAACGGTGGGCAACTTGTATTAGGTGAGGTCGCTGATGTGCAACTGCGTTTGGAGGAGACTAAAACCTTAGGTCGTTTCAATAATAAACCCTCTGTAAACCTCACCATTACTAAAACGGCTAAGGCTTCTACCATTGAGGTATCTAGATTAACACGTGAGCTTGCGGCGCAATTACAACAAGAGCTTCCACCCAATATTAAAGTTGGGTTATTTAGTGATTTATCTATTTATGTAAAGACTCGGCTAGAAACCTTAAAGTCATCTGGTGCAATAGGGTTAGTTCTGGTTTTGTTGTCACTGTATTTGTTTTTAAATTTTAGAGTTGCTGCAATTACTGCTATGGGAATACCGGTTTCATTTTTGGTTGCTGTAATTATTATTTATTACCTAGGCTATACCATCAACATGGTCTCCATGTTTGCGTTCTTAATTGCCTTGGGGATGATTGTTGATGATGCCATCATCGTGACTGAAAACACCTACCGTCATTTAGAGGGCGGTATGGGTGCCGTGCAAGCAGCAAAGAAGGGTGCGAATGAGGTGTTTTGGCCAGTAATGGCATCAACCTGCACCACAGTTGCTGCTTTTTTACCAATGTTTGGCGTGTCTGGAACGCTCGGCTTGTTTATTCAAGTGATTCCGGTTGTGGTTACAGCAGCCCTGGTAGGTTCGTTGTTAGAAGCTTTCGTTGTTTTGCCTTCACATTCAGCCGAGATGTTGCGTTTAGCTAAGCAAAAGAAACGCAGTAGGGTAGATTGGAATAAATGGTTAGAAAAGTATATTTCCGTTGTGAAATACGCTTTGCACAATCGTTATTTTATTTCTGCAATAACAATAGGTGTGTTAAGTGTTGTGTTGGCATTCGCTAAGACGCATATGCCATACAATCAATTTGGTGATGTTGAAATTGGTCAATTTCTGGTTAATGTTGAAGCACCCAATACCTACAGTATTGAAGATACTACTGAGCTAGCAATTCAAATTGAGAAAAAATTCGATGGAATATTTCAAGAGAACGAATTGGATACACTGCTAACGAATGTGGGTGTGACACTAATCGATTTTAATCGTTTAAAGCTTGGCAGCAACTACATTCAATTTGTGGTGGACCTAAAAAAACCAAAACCAAAAGGAGTTGTTGAAAAATTTGTAAGTCCATTGGTGAATATGCGTTTTACATCGCAAGGAGTACGAGAGCGTAGTACTGAAGAAATTTTAAATGAAGTGCGCGAGAGCGTGTCTTCAATACCTGGTATACAGCGTTTTTCTATATTGCGTCCACAAGGTGGTCCTGCAGGATCTGATATAGAAGTGGGTATAGTCGGTAAAGAAACAGAAAAATTACTGAGTTTGTCTGGTGAGGTAGTTACGTTTTTGCGACGTGTACCCGGAGTGCGTGATGTACGGCAGGATTTAGAACCCGGCAAACTTGAATATCAATACACTATTAATGCACGAGGTCGAGAGTTAGGTCTTACGCAAACGCAAATTGCCGATGCAGTACGTACAGGTTACTTGGGCTTGGAAGTGATGCAGGTAAATTGGAAATCTGACCGATATCCTGTAAGAGTGATTTATCCAGATTCGATACGTGAAGATGGAGCGGGTCTTAATCGCTTGCCGATTACACTAGAGAGCGGCGGTACGGTTTATTTAGGTGAGGTGGCCACGATAGAACTGGGTCGTGGATTGGGTGCAGTGCAACGACGCGATTCAAAACGATTATCTTTAATTACGGCTGAAGTAGATAAAGATGCCATTACACCACTAGAAGTAACAGCACTGTTAGAAGAAGAATTTAAAACTTTAAGTGATGATAATTTTGGTTACTCATTATTATTCTTGGGCGAGAAAAAAGAGGCGCAAGATTCCTTTAATGATATAGGTAAGATGCTGATAATTGCTTTGGCAGTTATCTTTTTTATCTTAGCCGCACTATTTAAATCATTATTAGATCCGTTTGTAATCATGTTTGCGATACCATTCGCAATTGTAGGAGTGATTGTTGGACATATGCTCTTCGGGTATAACTTGCAGTTTTTATCTATGATAGGTTTTCTTGCTTTGACGGGAATTGTAGTGAATGACTCACTGATTCTGATTGATTTTGCTAAAAAGAAAATTGCAGATGGAGCGAATTGTTTTGATGCGTTAGTTGAAGCAGGGCGGGTAAGGATTCGGCCTATTTTATTAACCACCGTTACTACATTCTTAGGTATATCGCCGCTGATATTTTTTGCTAGTGGCCAAACTGCATTTCTTTCACCGATGGCAGTAAGCTTAGGATTTGGTTTGATCTTTGCGACCGTATTAATACTTATTGTATTGCCGTGTTTTTATATGATTGCAGATGATTTACGTAATTATACTTCTGAAAAAATTAGATCTATGAAGGAAAATCCTGCATAGAAGCTTTACATTTAGGTTTATGAGTTTTGGTAATACGGATATTGGTAATATGATTTTGGTAATATAATGAGCCTAGCCTTTTGCGCACTTATGTTGGCCAAAAAACCTGCTATAGTCATTTTTCAATCTAAGGTGCACATTGGTCTGCATCCTTGTTCAAAACGGTAATCATATTGATTCACCTCAGTAAAACTAAAATAAACACAAAAATAGTTTTCGCCTAGACCATTCCAAGCTTTTGCATTGGGTGGGCCGATCTCTGGAGATAGTAAAAAAATGTCATTTGAATCACTCGGTTTAAGAACCGAATTACTCCGTGCTGCGTCTGAAAAAGGCTACAGCACTCCTACACCCATACAAACCCAAGCCATTCCTCCTATATTAGAAGGACGCGATCTAATGGGTGGCGCGCAAACTGGTACCGGGAAAACCGCTGGATTTACTTTGCCGATGTTGCAAAGACTGATGGAAAGCAAACCACAGAAAGGTCGACGTGTAATACGTACTTTAGTGCTCACACCAACACGTGAACTTGCCGCACAAGTTACCGAAAGCGTACGTACGTACGGCAAATATTTGCCTCTTCGATCTACTTCAGTGTTTGGTGGCGTAAGTATAAGACCGCAAATTAAAAAACTACGCGATGGTGTAGATATATTGGTTGCGACACCAGGCAGATTATTAGATCACGTAGGTCAAAACACAGTAGATTTATCTAAGGTCGAGATTTTAGTGCTTGATGAAGCAGATCGCATGCTGGATATGGGCTTCATTCATGATATCCGCAAAGTTCTAAAGTTAGTACCTAAGCAAAAACAAACACTACTATTTTCCGCAACGTTCTCAAATGAGATTAAGCATTTGGCGGGAGATTTACTTCACGAGCCCGAGTTAATTGAAGTAGCTCAACGTAATACTGCAGCGGAACGAGTAACGCAAGTGGTTCACCCGGTAGATGCCAAGAAAAAGCGCAAACTACTTTCCAAGCTCATTGGTGCTGGTAATTGGAAACAAGTACTAGTGTTCGCACGTACTAAACGAAATTGTGATCGTCTTGCGCTAGCATTAGTTAAGGATGGCTTGGATGCTGCTGCAATCCATGGCGGCAAAAGCCAAGGCGCTAGGACCAAAGCATTAGCACATTTTAAATCTGGAAAAGTGAGAGTGTTGGTGGCAACAGATATTGCAGCACGTGGCTTGGATATTAGCCAGCTCCCACATGTCGTGAATTATGAATTACCGCATGTGCCAGAAGACTATATACATCGAATTGGTCGCACGGGTCGTGCGGGTCATGAAGGTGAAGCGGTATCGTTAGTATGCATAGACGAAGCAAAACTACTAAAAGATATTGAACGTCTGATTAAGATTGATATTCCTAAAGTAATTATTGAAAACTTTGAGCCCGATCCGACCATCAAAGCGCAACCGATTACTATGGGGCGTCAGCAACAGCCGCGCCGTGGCAAAGGGCAAGGTGCTAAAAAACCATCACAAAGAAGGCAGTCTGGATCTGGAAAGAAACAAGCCAATGGCAATAAAAAGAAGCCATCTCCTTCTTCGTCTCCATATAAGGGTCGTTCTAATAATCAAGGACGATCAGGCAATCGTGCACGCCAGCAGAGCTCGCATGCTTAAGTAATCAGTCTGTTAAATGTCCGCTTTCAGCCATAAGCGGACATTACTCAATACCACCTATATTAACTTCTACTCATTCCAGTAGTCCGTTACTCGGTTGATTTCCCCATTTTCATGCTCCATAACTGTAGCTCCACGAACATCCCAAGCCTCATCACCACTGCCACCACTCATAGTCCATTCGATCGCAGCTTTATTGTTCAAAATCATGATGTTGTTCGGAATCATTTTGAGCCCTGGCGTGTCGTTCAGAAATTTTTGTATGAATGCTCGTGCTTCAATTTGTCCTGTAGATAATTTACTTGTTGGAATATCTTCATAAACAATTTCGTCTCCGAAATAGGCCATAATTTTATCTACGTCACCCACAGACCATGCCTCAAAATATTTCTTTATATCTCCTTCACCTAGTCCACTTGTCATTATGATCTCCACTAATATTGATTAGAAAAATTTTGTAATAGCATAAATTATAGGACCTAATTTACACCTCACATTCATTCCTACTATCACATACCTCAGTAAAAATGAGAATGTCTGCTTTCGGCCATAAGCGGACATTTTGATCTGTTAATAGACACCAATTCTAAACCAAAAAAAACGCCGAATAAAAGATTCGGCGTTTTTGTTTACCTAGCATTAATAATTAAAGTAACGGTGCAATCACTAAACTTACTATTGCCATTACGTTAATTAAAATGTTCATGGATGGACCTGAGGTGTCTTTGAATGGATCACCTACGGTATCACCCACCACTACTGCAGTATGGGTATCGGAACCTTTGCCACCCAAGTTACCTTTTTCTACATACTTTTTAGCGTTGTCCCATGCGCCGCCTGCGTTGGCCATCATCAGTGCCATGAGTACGCAAACGAGTAATGCGCCGCCTAACATTCCGCCAAGCGTTTCAGCACCAAATCCAAAACCAACTGCTACCGGTGCGATAACCGCTAACAAGCCGGGTGGGATCATGCGCTTTAATGCAGCTGTAGTTGCAATATCTACACAACGAACCGTATCGGGTTTTGCGGTGCCTTCTAACAGACCCGGAATCTCTTTGAATTGGCGACGAATTTCTTTAATCATGTCAAAGGCTGCATCGCCTACAGCAGTCATGGTCATGGAGGCCACAATGAATGGGAATATTCCGCCTATGAATAATCCGATTAACACTCGAGGATTACTAATATCGAGAATGATCTTACCGCTACCATGTGCGCTTACTTCCGCAAGGTAGGCAGTAATGATCGCTAATGCAGCTAATGCGGCGGCACCAATTGCGAATCCTTTACCTATCGCTGCAGTGGTGTTACCCACTTCATCAAGTCCATCCGTTATTTCTCGAACGTCTTCACCTAGCTCGGCCATTTCGGCAATTCCACCTGCGTTATCGGCTACAGGCCCGTATGCATCAATCGCCATGGTAATTCCTACGGTTGCTAACATGCCTACGGCGGCTATTCCTACACCATATAGATCCGCAAACTGGTTGGCGAAGAAAATAATTGCGGCAATGGCTAATACGGGTACCACTACCGATTGCATGCCGGTAGCTAAGCCAGAAATCATTACCGTTGCAGGACCAGTTTCACCACTTTTAGCAATATTTCTTACAGGAGGGCCGCCGGTGTAATACTCAGTTACGAGTCCAATAACGATTCCACCTACTGCACCTGCAAGTACTGCAATCCATACGCCATTATCAACACCTAGTGATTTTATGGTGAAGTATGCAGCGATAATGAAAACCACAGCGGATGAGAATGTGCCAATACGTAATGCGGTGGCAGGGGCTTTAGCGGCAAATATCTTAACAATTATGATGCCAAGAATTGAACAAAGCAGGCCAACCGAGGCTAAACCTAATGGCAAGAACATTAAGGTCTGTTTTGCGCCTAGTTGTTCTAATACTAAGGGGCTAAGTGTTGCAGCAATTGCGATAGTGGCAATAATGGAACCGCAATACGATTCAAAAATATCTGAACCCATACCGGCAACATCACCTACGTTGTCTCCAACGTTGTCGGCAATTACGCCTGGGTTACGTGGGTCGTCTTCCGGGATACCTGCTTCAATCTTTCCCACCAAATCCGCACCAACGTCAGCGCTCTTGGTAAAAATGCCGCCGCCAACACGAGAGAATAAAGCAACAATAGAAGCGCCCATGCCAAAGCCATGTATTAAATGGGCTGTAGCGGGATCACGCCCAAACATTAAATAGAGTGCGCCTAGTCCTAATAAACCCATTGAGGCAACCGTGAGGCCCATTATAGAGCCGCCAAAAAAGGCCACGTTTAATGCCGCACCTGCGCCTTTCTCGCTCGCGGCCGTTGTGGTGCGAACATTCGCTTTGGTTGCGGTATGCATGCCGATGAAGCCGGCAGCAGAAGAGCATAATGCGCCAACAGTGAAGGCGATGGCAGTTTTGTAGCCTAACGAGAGCCAAACTGCGACACCTACGAAGGCTGCAAAAATAAATAAGATTGTGTACTCACGGCGTATGAAGGTCATAGCGCCTTTATGAATTTCTTCACCAATTTCAACGACTTTGCCGCTGCCAGGTGAGTAGCTCATAATAACTCGGTAAATAATAAAGGCTGCGACGAGGCCTATTCCTCCAAGAATTACGGGTAGCTGGTCGATGTTCATTAATCTTTCTCCAAAATCGCTGGTTATTTATGTCAAAGGTGAGAGCAGTCGAATGGTTGTCGTTATTCTAGTCATTTTCGACTGGCCGCTGATTATATAAGTAAATTGGGGTGATTCAACTAATGAATAATCTTATGCAATCAAAAAATTGAATTGGTTAAAATACACTATAAAAAGTAGGTTAGAATCTTTTACCTGTTTCTCTATATATAAGGTGTATTAGCGAATTGGCATCACGCGATTTTCTCAAAAACCCAAAGCTTGAAGAGCGCTATTTCCGTGCACGCGTTTATGTGGTCGCATTTTTAGTTTTTTGCTGCATTTTTGTGCTGGGTGCTAGGCTGTTTCATCTGCAGATTGTCAGCAATGAACATTACACAACCTTATCTCAAGACAATCGAGTCCGTGTGGTGCCCATAGCGCCTACGCGCGGGTTAATTTTTGATCGCAACCTGAAATTACTAGCGGATAATAAATCGACTTATCAAATAGAGATTACTCCTGTACAAGTGGATGACCTCCAACAAGTTGTCCAGCAGCTTGGAGAATATATTCAACTAGAAGAGCATCATTTAAAGAAATTTTTTGAAGATGTGAAACGTAAGCAATCATTTGAATCGATTCCGTTGAAATTAAATTTAAATGAAATTGAAGTCGCAAAATTTTCAGTAAACCGTCATCGTTTCCCTGGTGTTGAGATCACGGCACGTGCAAATCGTTTCTATCCTTTCTCAGGGATGAATACCCATGCACTGGGTTATGTGGGCCGAATTAATGCACAAGAAGCACAACGGATTGATAAGCAAAAATATAGTGGCACCACTCATATAGGTAAAGTGGGAGTAGAGAAATTTTACGAAGATGTATTGCATGGTGAAGTGGGTTATCAACATATTGAAATTAATGCTCAGGGTCGTAAGCTGCGCGTATTGGAAAAAGTGTTGCCCACTCCAGGTGCAGATTTAGTTTTATCGATTGATGCGCATTTACAAAAAATTGCGCAACACAGCCTAGGTGAACGAAATGGTTCGGTAGTGGCAATGGATCCTGTCACTGGAGAGGTTCTTGTATTTGTAAGCACGCCCACTTTTGATCCCAATCTTTTTGTAAATGGAATTAGCAGTAAGCAATATTCTCTGCTGCGAGATGATGATGATCGTCCTTTATTTAATCGCGCACTGCGTGGCCAATACCCCCCAGGTTCTACGATAAAACCAATGATGGCATTGGCAGGACTGCATTATGGCGCAGTCTGGGCAGGCGAGACTATGTATGCCGGGCCGTTTTATAAGTTACCAGGACATGAGCGAAAGTATCGTGATTGGAAAAAAGGTGGTCACGGTAAAGTTGATATGTATAAAGCGATTATCCAGTCTTGCGATGTGTATTTTTATACTCTGGCAACTGAACTCGGTATTGATAAAATTTCAGAGTTTTTAGTTCAATTTAATTTAGGTTCTCGAACTGAGTTAGATACTTGGGGAGAGGCAAAAGGATTAATACCGTCGGTACAGTGGAAAAAAGCAGTTTATGGCCAACCTTGGTACCCAGGGGAGACGGTCATTACCGGTATTGGTCAAGGATATATGCTGACGACACCTTTGCAGCTCGCCACAGCAACCAGTGCGCTAGCGATGCGTGGGCAAGGTATACGTCCTAGATTTTTACGTTCAACACGTAAACAAGATCAAACTGAAGAGTCTGCAAGTGCCACTGCAATGCCATATATAAATGTAGAAAGTGAATTGTATTGGGACCAAGTAATATCCGCGATGATTGATGTGGCGCATAAACCAAATGGCACAGCTTTTAGGATAGGCAAAGACGCAAAATATAAAATTGCAGGTAAGACGGGTACGGCGCAAGTTTTTGGTTTAGCGGAAGATGAAGAGTATGAAGAGGAAAACGTAAGTGAAAAGCTACGTGATCATGGGTTGTTTATTGCCTTTGCACCAGCAGATGATCCAAGAATAGCGATTGCTGTGATTGTTGAGAATGGCGGCGGTGGTAGTAAATCGGCGGCTCCAGTAGCAAGAGCTGTAATGGATCATTATTTGCTGAGTAAAGAAGAGTTGATTGCCACATACGGTGCTAACTATGGCTCTGGGGATCAACAACAATTTGGTAAATCGTCTGCAGCGCTTGCAAGTTCATTGGTGCAATAAATAAAGTAGAATATATATGGCAAGTAGCTACTCCATTAAAGATTCATTGGTAACTTCGCCAATCCGGGAAGAACGGAATTTATTTAATATTGATCCAGCTTTATTTGTTTCTCTATTGTTGCTTTGCGGCATAGGTTTAGCGGTTTTATATAGTGCTACTAGTGGAGAAATGGCAGCCATCACACGGCAATCCATTCGTTTTGGATTAGGATTTGTGGCGCTATTATTTTTAGCACAAATTCCAGTAAAAGAATTAGCGCGTTGGTCACCATGGTTATATTTGTTAGGAATAGCCTTATTGTTAGTGGTAATGGCAATTGGCTACAGTGGTAAAGGTGCACAGCGTTGGATTGATCTTGGTTTTGTGCGCTTTCAGCCATCTGAGCTGTTAAAAATTTTCCTACCCATGATGGTGGCTTGGTATTTCAGTGAAAAACCTATGCCACCCACCATCTTGCAAATCTTTATTGCATTATTGATGATTGCGATACCAGTAGGTTTGGTATTGATCCAACCAGATTTAGGCACCGCCTTGTTAATTGCATTTGGTGGAATTTGCGTAATTTTTCTTGCCGGGATTACTTGGAAGTTGCTGGCAATATTTGGTGGAATCGCAATGGCATTAATGCCGGTGTTTTGGTTTTATCTGCATGAGTATCAGCGGCAACGTATCCTCACAATGTTTAACCCTGAGAGTGATCCACTTGGAACTGGTTACCATATAATACAGTCTAAGATAGCGATTGGCTCAGGCGGTATATATGGTAAGGGTTGGTTGAATGGTACTCAGTCACAGCTTGATTTTATTCCAGAAAGGTCTACAGATTTTATATTTGCCGTGTTTAGTGAAGAATTTGGTTTTCTTGGTGTGGTGGTGTTGTTATGTGTTTATGGCTTTATTGTTATGCGTGGTTTGACGATTGCCGCACGTGCACAAGATACTTACTCTAGGTTGTTGGCGGGGAGTTTGAGTTTGTCATTTTTTGCCTATTTTTTAGTAAACATTGGCATGGTGAGTGGACTGCTCCCAGTGGTGGGGGTGCCATTACCATTAATTAGCTATGGCGGCACCTCTGCCGTTACAATTTTAGCTGCATTTGGAATTTTAATGTCAATCCATTCACATCGTAAATTTTTATCTTACTAATTTTATGTATAAGCATTTAATTTCAGTTGCAGTTTTATTTTTTTGTTGTAACACGCAAGGATTTTCTGAAAACGATTACCTAAACAGAGCCGAGGTAAAGCAATTCATTGATGAATTTTCATCTAAAAACAAATATCCAAAAGAATCTTTGGACGATCTATTTAAAAATGTCTCAACGCAAACACAGGTTTTAGAGGCTATACAGCGACCTGCTGAAAAGAAAAAAAACTGGCAGGAATATCGCAAGATATTTATTACCGACAAACGAATTCAACAGGGTCTTGCATTTTGGAGTGAGAATGCCTCCATTCTGGCTGCGGCAGAGCGAGAGTATGGAGTGCCGCCAGAAATAGTGGTGGCCATAATTGGGGTTGAAACTTTTTATGGACGTTACAAGGGGAAGTATCCAGTGCTTGATTCACTGGTAACGCTTGGGTTTGATTATCCGCCTAGACAGAAATTTTTTCGTAGTGAGCTGGAACATTTTCTTTTGTTAGCACAAGAAGAAAAGTTAGATCCTTTAGCAATAAAAGGTTCTTACGCCGGTGCGATGGGTAAGAGTCAGTTTATTTCTAGTAGTTACCGACACTATGCAGTTGATTTTGATGAAAACGGAACACGCGACCTTTGGGGCAGCAATGAGGATGTGATCGGTAGTGTGGCAAATTACTTTAAGCGTCATGGGTGGAAGGCAGATGAAGTTGTAACGGTGCCAGCAAAAGTGCAAGGTAAACGTTTTAAAGCATTGCTAGAAAAAGGACTTAAACCAGTTGCATCCGTTTCTGAGTTGCCTCAATATAATGTGACTTCTGAATATAATGCAGATACAAAACGAGCTGTTGCTCTACTTGAGTTTAAAAATAATAACTCCGAGGAGTACTGGTTAGGATTTAATAATTTTTACGTTATTACTCGCTATAATCATAGTCATATGTACGCCATGGCAGTTTATCAATTGAGCCAGCAAATCAAAAAAGATATTAAAGACTACGTTGTTCAAAATTAATTCCATTCAGCATAGCCATAATCTAGCTATATGGATTTTGGTTTTGTTTGTTCTCAGTGCATGCTCTTCCACGCGCCCCTCTATATCGGATGATCCACCGTTAGATGTGGATCGAACTAAGTCTCAGTTACCAGCAGATCAAGTGCCAAGAGTAGAGCCACTTAGCAAGTATGGGAATCCCAGCTCATATGTTGTGTTTGGTAAAACGTACCATACCTTGCCAAGTAGTCAGGGATTTGTGCAGCGAGGTATCGCTTCTTGGTACGGTAAAAAATTTCATGGTAGACGCACATCAAGTGGAGAACCCTACGATATGTACGGCATGACAGCCGCGCATACGCAATTGCCATTACCGACATACGTGCAGGTTACTAATTTAAACAATGGTAAGCAGGTTGTTTTGCGTGTAAATGACCGTGGGCCATTTCATGGTAATAGAGTTATTGACTTGTCGTATACGGCAGCCACCAAGCTGGATATCGTTAAGGAAGGAACGGGGTTAGTGGAAGTGCGAGCACTCGATCCGCGTAACTATCGAATCACTCATAACCGAGTTGTTAGTGCCAGTAGTGAACTAGATATTAATGTGGAGTCTGAAATGGTTGCAGATTCATCGCCCGAGATTGTTACAGAAGCTACCACTATTTCTAATCAAGGGCCGAAAATTTTTGTGCAAGTGGGCGCTTTTGGTGAGTTTAAGAATGCAAGTCAGTTAAAGAGTCAGCTCAGTGGGCTTAACTTGGGTGTAGTGACCATTTCTTCAATAGTGAAAGATACTAAGCAGCTGCACCGAGTTCGTATTGGTCCAATAGCGACGGTAAAGTCTGCAGATGATACGGTTGCAGAGTTAATTGCAATGGGTATAAGTGATCACCGCGTAGTGATTGAATAATTAATTAAGGAGCGGTTTTTGTGGAGGCATTGGTGAAATTTACAGTTATAAAACTTAGCGCTAAAAAATTAAGTGCAATTATTTTTTTAGCATTGATGTTTCTTGCAAATATTGCAAATATTGCAATTAGTGCGGAGCCATTACCGGTGCCCGCGCCACCCAAATTCGATGCGAGCAGTTATGTGTTGATGGACTTCGCTAGTGGCGCAGTGCTAGCAGACTACAATTCAAATGAGCGCGTTGATCCTGCGAGCATTACAAAAATTATGACAGCCTACGTGGTCTATAAATCTTTGCAGGCAGGAGATATTAGGTTAGATGACCAAGTAGAAATTAGTGAATATGCTTGGCGAAGTATTGGTTCAAGAATGTTTGTTGAAGTGGGCAATAAAATTTTATTAGATGATCTAATGTTAGGGCTCATTATTCAATCTGGCAATGATGCGAGTATTGCGTTAGCCGAGCATGTTGCGGGTACTGAACAAGCGTTTGCTGATGTAATGAATGCTCAAGCGATGCGAATCGGAATGAAAGATACACACTATATTAATGCTACAGGCCTACCGGATACAGATCATTATACCACTGCATATGACATTGCTTTATTGTCGCGCACAATGATCAGTGAATTTCCTGAAGAATATGAGCGCTACTCACAGAAAGAATACACCTTTAATGGCATTAAGCAGTTTAACCGTAATCGTTTGCTTTGGCGTGATAGTGCAGTAGATGGAATTAAAACAGGTCATACAGAAGCGGCTGGTTATTGTCTTGCGGCATCCGCACTGAAGAATAATATGTGCTTAATATCTGCAGTGATGGGAGCTAATAGTGATAGAGCGCGTACGGTAAACAGTCAAGCGTTGTTGAACTATGGTTTTAGATATTATGAATCTCATAAATTATATAAAGCTGGAGAAGTATTAGCTCAACAACGAATGTGGAAAGGCGAGTCAAAGTCCATTCAACTTGGTTTGGATAACGACTTGTTTGTGACTATTCCAAGAGGGCGGTACGAAGATTTAAAAGCTGATATGAGTATTGATACTGAAATTATCGCACCGATTGAACAGGGTGATCACGTTGGGGTGGTTAAAGTCACACTAAAAGGTGAAGATTATTTAGAGCAAGCGTTAGTTGCGTTGCAATCAAACCCTGAAGGTGGCTTATGGCGACGCATTGTGGATTTCTTCGTGAAACTATTCTTCTAAGTCATACGTTCTGTGGCTTCTGTTCCTGCATTTTTAAATGGCGAATACCTGCCGTTAGAGGATTGTCGTGTTTCCGTATTAGATCGCGGCTTTCTATTTGGCGATGGTATCTATGAGCTAATCACGGTCTATCAAAATAAGGCTTTTTACTTGTCCCAACACATGGGTCGTTTGCAACGCAGTATGGCGGAGATAAAAGTAGTTAGTCCGTATAGCGAGTCTGATTGGCTATCATTAATTGAAAAATTAATTCAGCAATCAGAATGTGATGATCTCGCCATTTATATTCAAGTTACTCGAGGAGTTGCGCCACGAGATCATGTATTCCCAGATGCCACGCAAGCCACAGTGTTTGCTATGGCTAATCCGCTTCCAATAGTGCCAAGTAAATATATAGAGAATGGTGTCGAGCTGATAACGACTAACGACACTCGCTGGCAACGTTGTGATGTTAAGGCAATTAGCTTGTTGGCAAACATTCTTGCTAAACAAGAGGCTGCAGAGGCTGATGCCGTTGAAGCGATAATGATTCGTGATGATTATGCGTTGGAAGGTTCTTCTAGTAACTTATTTTTAGTGCGTGACGGGATAGTGTATACGCATCCAAAAGACAATTTAATATTGCCGGGTATAACGCGAGATTTTATATTGGAATTATTGGAAGAGCTTGGTATTGAATGCAAACAACAACGCATTCCAAAAGATTGGTTATATTCCTCAGATGAACTTTGGATTGCAAGTTCTACAAAAGAATTGTTGGCTGCAACTAAAATTGATCAAAGAGTAATTGCTGATGGTAAGCCAGGTAAAATTTGGCAAAAAACGTATAAATTGTATCAACAGCGCAAGATGTAGATATCTTCTAAATTCTAAATTTATTTATGTCAGACGAAGAGTCGTTATTAGTTTTTCCATGTGAGTTCCCAATTAAAATAATGGGAAAGAATCATCATGGTTTTCATAAAGCGGTAGTCGAAATACTAAAGAAACATCTTAACGATTTTGAAGATACCAAGATCAATGAGGTGGAAAGTAAGCAAAAGAATTATTGCAGCATCACGGCAGTGGTAAATACGACAAGCCAAGAGCACTTGGATGGAATTTATATGGACTTAACTGCCAGTGAATGGGTCATAATGGCACTATAAATAAACGCCGATTAATCCTTTCATGATTAGAATTCATGGCTGTAAAATAGCTGAGCTTAATAGATGTGTGAACTACACATACGTAATCTAGGTTTACAAGAATACAGTTCTGTATTCAATAAAATGCGTGAATTCACCACGCAACGAACTTCAACTGCAGCGGATGAAATTTGGTGTGTGCAGCATCCTGCAGTAATCACCTTGGGTGCGAATGCCGATCCGCAGCATGTTCTCAGCCAAACTGATATTCCTATTGTGCAATCTGATCGCGGTGGGCAAGTGACTTATCACGGGCCGGGGCAAGTAATCATCTATTTATTGGTCAATTTGAAACGTAAATCTATAGGTGTGAAACGTTTTGTTCAGCTTGTTGAGCAGGCAGTAGTAGATTTGTTAAATGACTATAAAATTGATTCTCAGGCACGTGCTGAAGCGCATGGCGTATATGTAAATGATGCGAAAATTGCATCGCTTGGTTTACGCGTGCATAGTGGCTGCAGTTATCACGGAGTTGCATTGAATGTTGATATGGATCTAAGTCCATTTTCGTTAATCAATCCCTGTGGGTTTCCGGGATTGACGGTTACTCAACTTAAAGATGTTGGAGTAACTGAAGGCATACATGCAGTTTCGGAAAAATTAATGCTTAAACTATGCAAACATTTAGAATATAAAGTTAATAAAATAAATATTCATGACAGCTAAAAATTCAAATACTTCGCAATCTAAGTCACATGTGGCAAAGCTTGGTGTTAAACAAAGAGGTCATGAAAAAGTAACTAAGATTCCTATTTCATTTAAATCTCTAGATGAAATTACCCGGAAACGCATACCTAAACCTAAATGGTTGCATGTCAAAGCTCCTACATCAGCTAAAGTTCGAGAATTGAAGAGCTTATTGCGTGAGCAGAAATTAAACACTGTTTGCGAAGAAGCATCTTGTCCAAATTTAACCGAGTGTTTTGATGGGGGCACTGCAACTTTCATGATTATGGGAGATGTTTGTACGCGGCGATGTTCGTTTTGCGATGTTGCGCATGGCAGACCTTTGCCTTTGGATGTGAATGAACCTGTAAAGTTAGCAGAAACTGTATTGAAGTTAGGTTTGCGCTATGTTGTGGTCACTTCTGTTGATCGCGATGATTTAAAAGATGGTGGCGCTAGTCATTTTGTTGATTGTATTCGAGAAATTCGTCAACAAAGTAGTGAAGTAAAAATCGAGATTCTCGTGCCTGATTTTCGAGGCAGGATGGATAAGGCCCTTGATGTTCTAAGCAAAGCGTCAGCAGATGTATTTAATCATAATTTAGAAACCGTACCGCGATTGTATCCAGCGGCGCGCCCAGGTGCGGACTATCTACATTCATTACAGTTGTTACAGAAGCACAAGCAACGAATTAAACATGTACCTACGAAATCTGGATTAATGCTGGGTTTGGGCGAAGAGATTAATGAAGTAATAGAAGTGATGAAGGATTTGCGTGCGCATGATGTTGATATGCTAACTTTGGGTCAATATTTGCAGCCTAGCGCCCACCATTTGGCTATGCATCGCTATCTAGATCCTAAAGAGTTTGAAGCCTTGAAAAATATAGGCAACGAATTGGGTTTTGAGCATGTGGCCAGTGGTCCATTAGTGCGATCTTCTTATCATGCAGACCTTCAAGCGCAGCAAGCATTGAGTTACTCTTAAGCTATGAACTCTGAAACATTACGCATTGTATGCGACATTTTGCTCCCTCCATCCGGATTTATCGTCTTATTAGCAATTGGCCTATTTTTCTGGTTGATTCGTCTGCGTAAAACAGCTGCTTTTAGTATTTTGTTAGCATCGGTACTGTTGTATTTTGCCAGTACACCGTTCATGGCGCATAAATTGTTGGATCCATTGCAATTTGAATATGATGTTCTAAAAGAAGTGCCTCAAGATACTCAAGCTATAGTGGTTCTATCAGCGGGACGAATTCCTATAGCCCGCGAATATGCAAATCTAGATACGGTAAATGCAGCCACATTAGAACGCTTGCGATATGCATCAAGGCTTTCGAAAGTGCATCAGCTACCTATAATTATTTCTGGCGGCAGTGTGAATGATGAACGAGATTCTTTAGCTAAGTTAATGAAAAAGACACTTGAAACAGATTTTGGTGTTGAAGTGAAATGGTTGGAAGAAAAAAGTAAAACTACTTTTGAGAATGCAATGTTCACTAAGAAAATACTAAATGAAAATTCTATAAGTAAAGTTTTGTTAGTTACGCATGCTTATCATATGCCTAGAGCAATGTGGTGTTTTGAAGACGTGGGGCTAAATCCAATCTCCGCGCCGACTGTATTCTATAAACGCAGTGCCTCTACTTCAGAATTGAAAGAGTATATTCCGAACGCTGGCGCACTAAAACAAACAAGCAATGCATTGCATGAGTACGTGGGTAAGTTTTGGTATAAATATATTGGTTATTGAGAAATAAAGAATATTGTAAAGAGTTAGTTAATTTTTGATACATAAGCTTCAGTTTCCACCAAACGTTCTTGTGTTCCAATATCAAACCACTTACCGGTAAAATATTCTGCACTCACAAGTTCTTGATCAATTGCATCTCTAAGAAGCGGCGCTAAAGCACGTTTTTCAACTGTGAAGTCTTTAAATAAATTAGGGTCGTATATGCCAATACCGCTAAAGGTGAAGTGGCTACTTCCAGTATTATATATTCTCCCAAATTCATAAACGAAGTCGCCATCAGGGTTATGTGCTGGGTTATCTACTAGCACTATATGGGCAAGCTTGCCGTGTGTAAGGTTTGCAAATGACAGCGAGTGATTACACCAAATGTCTGCATTGAGTACTAAAAATGGTTTATTGCCTAATAATGGTAAGGCGCGAATGATTCCTCCTGCAGTTTCCAGTGGAGTTGCGCCTTCGTGAGAATATTCAATGGCTAAATCAAATCGAGAACCATCGCCAAGATGCTCTTCTATCATTTCGCCTAGATGCGAAAGATTGATAACGATTTCCTTGAAACCTGCGGATTTTAAGTTTTCTAAATGATATTCAATAAGTGGTTTTCCTGCGACCTCAACTAAAGGTTTAGGAATTTTATCTGTAATAGGGTGTAGACGTCTGCCTAATCCAGCTGCGAGTAACATGCATTTCATAACGATATTAAATGTTCACTTTGCTATTGATGAAACTTGCTAGACTCTTTGTTTGTGGATAAATATTTGCGATAGATTTTATATAGTTTAATGTGCGAGGAATATCATCTAAATAGTTTGGCTTGTTGTCTCTGATATTAAGGCGAGAAAATATACCTACTGCTTTAAGGTGTCGTTGAATTCCCATTAAGTCAAACCATTGTATAAAATTTTGCTCACTTACCTCGTTAATTATTTCACAAGAAATAGCTTTTTTATGGAAAACTAACGCTAATTCTTTTACCTTCTCATCGGGCCAATTAATGTAACAATCACGCAATAAAGAAACAAGATCGTAGGTGACGGGTCCAAGTACTGCATCTTGATAGTCTATAATTCCAGGGTATTTCCCATCAATATTCATCAAATTGCGTGAATGATAATCACGATGAACAAAAACCTGAGGTTGTTCAGTGGCATTTTTAATTAAGCTTTTGAAAGCTTCACTAAGTAAGGTGTTTTCATTTTCACTGATTTGTAATTTTAATTTTTTAATGAGGAACCAATCTCTAAATAATTCCATTTCTTGCGCTAATAATTTTTCGTCATAAATAGGCAAGTTAGTGGCCTCTGTTTTTTGAATTAATAACAGTGCATTAAGAGCTTTTTGATATAATCTTTCAGCATTCTCCGTGGTGAGTACATTAAGTAATATGTCGTCACCCAAGTCACTCAATAGAAAAAATCCAAAATCTAAAGAATTGTAGTGAATATGTGGTACAGGTAGACCTTCTGCACCCAATAAATGCGTTACATTTATAAATGCATCATTGCTTTCTTTTTCGGGTGGTGAATCCACAGCAATGTACTGGGCATGTGGAGTGACTAAGCGAAAATAACGCCGAAAACTTGCATCACCAGAAACAGAATTTAGCGAGTATTCAATATTTCCAAAGATTTCTTTTATCCACTCATGCAGTTGAGTGAGACGAGGGTCTGAATTCATTTTTGTTATTCGACAAATGACTCTAGTTACCAGCCGCCACCACCGCCTCCTCCTCCTCCGCCTCCAGAGGAGCCGCCACCTCCAAAACTACTGCTACCGGAAGATGAGCCAGGAGCCGTTGAGGATGATGAGATTGCTGAGTTTAGTGAGCTACCTACTGAATCAGTGAAAGAACCTAAGTTGTTGTTATTCCAATGACTGCCACTATACCACGCTGGATGATAGTCTTTATTTTCGCCGTGCATGCTAAATACATTAGTGAACTGTTCTGCCCATTCGTTTTCTACACCAAGAGCGAGCGCATAAGGCAAATAAGCCTCAAACAATTTTGGTGTTTTTCTGGGCGGGTGTCTCAAATTTAATTCTTCTTGCTCTGCGACTTCTAAATATTTTTTAAAGCCCTCAGTTTTGTCTAATAGTTTTCTTCCTTCCAGTGTCGGTTTTTTGAGTAAAAAATAAAAAATAGTATTAACGATAAAAATTGAGATTAGCATTAAGCCATTTGCTATACCTATTATTGAACATAATGCTACTAAGGCGCCAATTTCGCCTGCCGACCATGCTCCTGCAAAAATGGTGGCTACAGGTAGTTCTGCCACCTTTCCTATAGTAAAGCGAGATTTAAAAAGGTTGAACCATGCAAGAATTAAAAAAACGGTTACCGGTGTCCATATAGATAGCCAAAATATGAGAAATAATGCTGCTCCAGCATCTTCACCTTTGTTTAAATTGAACAAAATAACCGCGCCAATAATTATTGAGATAAGGATGCCTATATAAAGAACTTTACGGTTATGAATGAAATAACTTTGACTATATTCTTTTTTTAACGCGCCCTTGTGTTGCGAGATAGCTTTAGATATTTTTTCATGGTTAGTATTTTTTAACTCTATATTGTGATCAGCTTTACCAAAAAAACTAGAATGGATTGCTTGTTCGCCAGGAGGTAATCTGAGATCAGTGTTCTTTAATTTATGCAATTTATATGTTTTGCCAACTTCTTCTATTTTCAAATAACCTTTTACTGCAAGACTTAGTAGAGCTGCAGTAAAAGCTTTTTTGTCGTGGCCCATTTCTTTGATATAACGAAGTCCGCCAGCTGGAAAACCTGCAGGTGGTTGGTAGCGGGGAATGATGATACCCGGTTTTGGGTCTCTGCCTAATTGCCACCAGGCACTTAGATAAAAAATTAATAATCCTAAAAAACCGAGTAAGTTAATGGGGCTATCGATATTCGCTTGCCACCACCATATCGCTTTCTGTGTGAAACTCGGCAGATGTATATGGCCCTTAGGCCAGGTAACTACGATAGTTAAGCCTTCCCTATTTGCAAGGGGTCTATTGGTTTTAAATAAGTAATTGCCAGAATAACCTATATCAGTGTCATAACTCTGGCCACGACTACCAGTGAAACCTGTATATGCCTCAAGCTTAACTTCGCTTGCTTGAATTGAGTCTGGTAAGTGCACGCTTGCCTTAGCTTCAAGAATTGGGAATTCCCATCCATTGCCGGTAACGTTCCAGTAAAGTTCATCATGTGAGCCAAAAAAACCAAGTTGCTGATTGGTTTTATATTTAATGGAATATTTGTGTTCGCCTCTATTTATGTAGCGATTTTTATCTCCTATATAGATGCGAATGCCATTGCTCATTTTTTTTGTATGATAAGGCTCTAATACACCATTTCTCAATACTTCAATTATTTCAAAACCGACTTTAATTTTATTACCAAGTTTTCCGTTATATTTTGTAGGAAAGTCACGGTATATGCCGCGGTTTATTTTTTTGTTTTCTGCGCGTACGGTTATTTCTTCAGTCACAGACATGCTAGAGTCGTCATGAACTTGAATGTGGCTATCAAAAAATAAGATTTCTTCGGCAGAAAAAGCCTGTTCTGATAAGCAGAAAAAGGTAACTATTAAAGCTAGAAAAGTATTTATAAATATAAGTATTGTGCGTTGCTTAATCATCTAATTGAAAATATTCATGATATTTGTATTTAAAAAAACGAGCGATAATTAAATCTGGGAAAGAATCAATACGCGTATTGATATTACGAACTGCTCCATTGTAATAGCGTCTTGCATATTGGATGTTATTTTCCACGTCAGAAATATCTTTTTGTAGTTCCAGAAAATTTTGATTTGCTTTTAATTCTGGGTAGTCTTCCACTACAGCGATAAGTTTATGCACTTGTGATTGCAATTCGCGTTCTACATTCTCGCGATCTGATATATTTTCAATTGACTTTGCTTGTGAGCGTAATTCAGTTACTGATTGTAATAAGCTGCTCTCGTAGTCTGCATACTGTTTAATTGCTTCAACTAGCTTTGGAATTAAATCATGTCTACGTTTGAGCTGAACATCGATGTCACTCCAGGCTGCAAAGGATGTATTTCTGTCATACACAAGGCTGTTGTAAACTAATATCCCCCATATAAGTACAGCAACAATAATTGCAATGATTACAATAGATGTCATAAGTAAGTATTCAGATAGAGTGTAGTTTATTCTATGAGTTTTAAGCTGTATCCAAGGTCGATCAAGGCATTATTTATTGTATTAATATCATAACCATATACTACCTCTGGACCGATGGCCGATACTGGAACCCCTCTAGCACGTAATGCCCAGAAACCTGCGATGCCCGAAAGTGATTTTTCAATATCATGTTCCGTGAAAGGGATGCTGTTTGCCTGGAAGTGTATTCGCAGGCTATTGCAATATGGGCACCACTTTGTTGTGTAAAGAACAATATCTGTAGAACCGGGTTTGGGTTTATAAAGAAAGGCAGCACTTCGATCTATAGCCAGTAAAATTATGACTGTAAATAACAGCGTATATAGAATACGTTTTTTCATCTCGCTTTTAATGTTTGAAAGGCAATAAAAGCAATATATAAAAATATTAAAACATTTATGAAAAAGAAACTATATGTAGCGGTGCCGGCTTCTACCATTCGCCAAGCTCCAATTGGTACCACCATCGCTAGTCCTAGGGTAATTACTGCAATGCGTTTTGTATGTCGATCACTAAAAATGCTGAGCAGGAAAAGTACATGCGCTACTACTATAGGTTTAACTAAAAGTTGGTTATAGAAAAAGAACTGTAATGCAGCTGCTACAATTAAAATTACTGCAATTATTCTTAATGGCATGGTTAGAGACATTTTAAGCTAGCTTTTTAACGGTTTTGTAGCGAAAACAATCAGCCGTATGGTCATTTACCATACCCACAGCTTGCATAAAGGCATAACAGATCGTAGTGCCAACAAATTTGAAGCCGCGTATTTTTAGGTCTTTACTCATGGCATCTGATTCTATTGTATTAGCAGGGACTTGAGATGAAATTTTCCATGCATTTTGAATCGGCTTACCGTTTACAAATTGCCAAATATAGTTATTAAAACTTTTGAATTCTTGTTGTATTTCTATAAAAGCTTTAGCATTTGTTACTGCTGAGTTAATTTTAAGTTTATTGCGCACAATTTCAGGATTCAGTAGTAGCTTTGCTATTTGATTATTTGAATAGCGTGCAATTTTTTGAGCTTCAAAATTATCGAAGGCTTTTCTGTAGCCTTCACGTTTATTTAAAATAGTAGACCAGCTTAAACCTGCTTGTGCACCTTCTAGGATTAAGAACTCAAATAAAAGTCGATCATCGTGGAGTGGAACACCCCATTCTTCATCATGGTATTTTTCTTCTGAGGGACTGGTTTGAGCCCAAGTGCAACGTTTCATCGATATTGTTCATAAATGCGATGCACCCAGTCTAGTTTATCTCCGTATTTACGGATAGTACTATGTAAAGGTTCTGGAAACTTTTCAGGCCATTCTATGCCATAGCCTTTTGTTCTACATAACGGTGCCAATAATGATGCTACTGAAAGGTCTGCGCGGCTGAAAGTATTGCCTACAAAAAATTCTCTATCTTTTATATGAGCGTAGATCTTTTCAATCGTTTGAGTGAGTCTTTGGTTAATTTCTATTACGGTTGTATCGTCAAGCTTCATTAATTTACGCATAGTTTTAGATAACTTAGGGAAAGTGACATTCATATAGAGCTTTCCATACCAGGGGCCATCAATTGTAAAATAAGGAGTGATGATATCTGGATGGTTCAGTAAGGTGTGATAGCAAATGCGACGTACATCTGATCCAATTTCTTCGTCTGCAAATTTTTCCCATTGTGTAGCTTCTTGTTTTAAATACTGGTCACTTGGGGTAAGAGAGTTGTTAGGGAAGGCCTGGTCAAGATAGCTAATAATTTTACTAGATTCGTTGATTACTATTTTATCATGAATAAGTATCGGTAAAGAGGAAGTAGAGGTAAGGTTTTTTGCTTTTTTAGTATGAAGTCCAGGCAGTAAATTTACTTTTTTATATTCAATATTTTTATATTCCAGTGACCAGCGTATCTTTTCGCAATAATGAGAAATTGGGAATTGGTACAGTGTTAACATATATATTAATTATTGTGTACTTTGGATTATTTATAATAATTATCAGAAATTTATATGTCTTATAATAAAGATAAACCATTTGTGCGATATTATAAGCGTTATAATTACATGACGAGATAAGAAAATAAAACAAACCTACATACCGATTTACCCAGATCTAAAATTTTAGGAGGGACACCATGTCACAAGCAACCGTAAAAACCGCTGTCGATAGTTTAGCGGCAGCAATCACTGATAATCCAAAATCTGCACAATTAAAATATCGTGCAGAAGTAATTTGGGATGGCGATGTTCACTGCACATCACAAGTTCGAAATTTGCCGCCTGTTCCAGTTGATGAGCCTGCAGCTTTTGGTGGAGGTGATGCTGCACAAAGTCCTGGAGATTTAATTCTTACCGCTTTGGGTACCTGCCAAGGGATTATGTATGCAGCTTTAGCCTCTGCAATGGGAATTGAATTAACATCATATAAAGTAAAGCTTGAAGGTAACCTAGATTTGCATGGCTTATTTGGTATGGGTGCGGATAAAGGTATCCCGCCAGGTTTTCAAGATCTTTCTTTTGAATCCATTATTGAAAGTCCAGCAAGCGATGAGGAGCTAAGGCAGCTCGTTGATGCTGTTGAAGCGCAGTGTCCGATTCTAGATACCTTGGTGAGATCTATCCCAGTTACAGGAACAGCAACCATTAATGGTAAACCTGGCTATATCGCCGCAAAAGCAGCATAGACCCAATATAAAATTAGATGAGCATAAATTAGAAGAGCAGATTTTTATCTGCTCTTCTAATGGTTAGCTATTGTGCTGCTGAATCTGCAGATTCAGATACTGTTCCCAAAGCAGTATCATTCGTACTTTCTGAAGCAGAACCAGCCACACTATCAGAATTGTCTGCTTCGTCTGATGAATTTTGCTGTGCTGCAAGTTCATTCGCACATTTAGTTGGGCCCGTCATAGTCAATGTCATTACATTTATTTTCTGGTTTGGCTCTAGTGTTGTATGCCCTTTATTTACTTTTTCTTGATCTTTCGCAGCTATAGCGTAAAAAAATTCAAACTCTTCTTCGGATAATTCTTTCCCTTTACTGCCCATGCATTCACATAATTCAGGGCCCATTTTGTTAGCTTGATTGTCGGTACAAACTTTTACATACTTATCTAGTGATGTTGCATAAAGGCATTGCGAAAATAACAAAATAAACATAATAAAGATTCTTTTTAGTGTGACCATGAACTTCCTCCACTGCTAGTTTCTAGTTACTGAAAATTACTATTTAAGCTATATTAAATTATCAGGAATTATGCATCCAGTTTTAATCTATGCGGTCGTATTTATAGCAACAACAATAGGGTTGTTATTTGTTTTTGAGAATTATCAGCTCGGATCGATTTATTTATTGCTATTAATCTCTTCAATATTCACTGCAGTTGTAGGGAAAGCACTGGCAAGATTATTTCCGTCCGAAGATCCTATGCAGGATGAAATAGAGAAAGAAGATCTAAAAGTGCGTGCGAATCAGTATCAGCGTGAAATCCGATGTTTATTCAATATTGTTCAGCCTGATCCAAAATTTCAACCTAGCCCTAAAAGACTAGGAGAAAGTTTGAATGAATGCTTTGATCTAAGTGTGGATGAAATGAATGTACGCCTTAAATTATATTTTGGTGATTCGTTTAATATTGATATAAATCAGCCTCTTCCAGACATGGTTGAAGAAATGAAACAACAATATAAGAGTTGGCTATCTTAATTGGTATATAAATTAATTACACAACAGACATTATTTCGCGCTGTATTTTTTTAGTAGTAAAAAAAGGTGGAGAAGAGTGTAGTAAACCAGATTTTGCTGTAACCAAAATATCCGTGTCGTTGCTGCAATGAAATAACACTTGATCTTCAGCAATGGGTTCATGATTTTCTAGTAAAACGGTTGAGTAAATATGGCCAATATGTTTTTTGCATAAAACAGTTAAGTCTTTTGATAACAATATAAACTCTTGTGATTCTTCGTATGGGCAATCCCAGGAAGTTACGATTAGATATAAGTTCTTATACGCGTACTGTGCACCAATCACAAAACCTGGCACATATTTTCCAGTACGTTTGCCATTCAAAATCAGTTCAGAGCATAAGCTCCATGTTTCATAGGGACCAGGTTGTGGTTTGAATGAGAAAATGGATACTTCTTTCATGTTTATCTCCTTAGGCGTCGATAGGACTGCCCATCTGTTTTCCAGAAAGTTACGGCTGCAAAAAAAATGATGCTGAGCTCAACTAATGCAGTCCAATGTAATATGTAATTCCACACCCAGTAGTTTTGTCGAGCAGGTATGGAAAAAATGTTGATATATGAATTTTGAAAAGGGTATAACCACTTGATGCCACCACCGGCAAATGTATCGAGTGACAAATGCAACAAGATGCAGCCAATAAATACTGTTGCAGAAGCTACAAGAAATCGTGATTTAAGAAAGGCTGCTATTGTGTAACTAACCGCTAGTAAACAAACCCAATAAAAAGGGATGTGTGTCCAATAACTGTGATGACCATGTTGTCTATTATCGATCAAATAAAAATAGAACATGTCCAGGTCTGGAAATATGCTCCCTAATAAACCCAAGAACAGTAACCATTTTGTTTTAGGTGGATCTAAACAAAATTGCGCAACTAGGAGTTTGCTTGCTAGATAGCCAGCCGGCATATGTGCCAAAAACATTCGAGACTCCTTAGTAACTAGTGAGCCTCGAATTAAACAGTTTAATTATGGCAAGAATATGACGTGCTTATAGCGATATCATGGAATTTGTTTTCCATGTGGTTATCTAGGGTTGTTTTATTGTTATCTGAAAAAAAACTTTTTAATTAGTGAGGTAAACAATAATGCCCATGGAGCGCCATGTAAAAAGAAATCAAACCAATCAATCGGTCGCATTCCTTCGGCGCCAGAGATAACCCATTTTAATTTTTCCCAAACATGAGGTTCAGGGGAGAAGGGTGCTAAACCCAATGTTAAGGCTATCACTAGCCATAACATAGGATTTAGAATTATATTTGAAGTTTTTGCCACTAAAGTGGGCTGACATTCTCGGCTTGCAGGCCTTTATCTCCATCGACAATATCCATTAAAACTTTTTGGCCTTCGCGTAGTGATTTTCTACCCGTGCCTATTATAGAACGGTGGTGAACAAATACATCTTCACCATTTTCTTGTTCGATAAAGCCAAACCCTTTTTTATAGTTAAACCATTTAACCGTGCCCGATGTTTGATTTGAACTCAGACCCGAAGTGGTAGCTTTTTCTTTTCTTGGTCTACTTGATATTTTTCTGACTAGATTCTTAATAAAAGTTAAAACGATCGCAAATGCAAATAAACCGCCAGCAATCTTAAGAGCAGTGTTGATAGGTTGAAAAGACATATTTTCAGTAAACATGGTAAGGATGACGCCTAAAAGAATACCTAGGCTAATTAATATCTTTGAATCGATCTTCATGATTCTGTTCTCTCTCCCTGGTGTAAAATATTTTTGTGGTGTTTGGAGTATGTTTCCAGCGCTGATTATAGTCACTTAGCGCTTGGGCGTAAGCCCCTCCGTCCTGGCTATACCGCTTTGCTATAGGCCTTTGAATTTCGCTGATAGTTGTATAAAGCCCTCTTTTTCATGGGTAGGGACTCTATTTTGGAGGTTTTAAAGCCATGCTCACGAAACCAATGAGAGGTTTGTGTGGTGAGCACAAAGAGCAGATTGACCCCAGCTGCTGTGGACTTTTTTTCTAAATGGGTCAGCATTTTGCTGCCTCTTCCGTTAGATTGGTATTCTGGGTGCACGGCAAGGCAGGCTACTTCTGCTGCACTTTCTTGCGCATAAATTTGTAGAGCGCCACACGCTAGCACCATGCCATCTCTCTCAATGACATCAAAACTCTCAATTTCTAATTCAAGCTGCTCACGTGTACGTGACACTAATGCACCTTTGTCTATGAGTGGTTGAATGAGTTCAGTAATTCCACCGACATCATTGATGGTTGCCGGTCGAATTTCGTCATAGGTTTCTGCAGTTACTAAGGTAGCCACACCATCTAGGGTGTAGAGCTCTTCTAGCAGCGCGCCAGGTTTAGAAGCATCTAGCAAATGCACTCGTTTTACGTTTTCTAAACAAGCTTGCACAGCTATACCTAGATAGTCTTTAAGTAATTGTTTGGTATTCGGTAATTTTTTAGCTAGCTCTTTAGCTTCATTTACATTGAAGTGATTGTCACTTTGTTTCTTTTTTCCAGGTACGCTAAATTTATCTAGCATAAGAATCAGTTTTTCACTTTGCAATGCACACGCTGCATGCTTTGCTACTTCCATACTGGTTAAATTAAAAACATCTCCCGTTTTCGAATAGCCTAAGGGCAACATTAATACAATATTGTTTGCATCTAATTGTTTCTGAATTTCTTCTGCGGCAATGCTGCGTACTTCGCCCGTGTGTTGGTAGTCTGTGCCATTGCGCACACCTACCGGTTTGGCACGCACATAGTTACCGCTGACAACATTCAGCTTCATTCCAGACATAGGTGTATTGACCAGACCAATAGAAAATAGTGCTTCTATGTCTGTTTTGACGCATCCTGCAACCTCTTTAATGGTATCCAATGTTTTTGCATTGGTAATGCGCCAATTATTCTCAAATGAACTAGCAGATTGTTTGCCAAGTTTTTTATCTATAAACGTGCGTAGACCTAACACTAAAATTAGCTTTACGCCTAAGGTATGTACGAGTGCCAGATCATGTATAAGTGAAGCTCGGTTGTCTTTTGCTAATAAAGCATCACTTATGTAGAGCACAAACGTTTTACTACGATGCGCATATATATATGGCGTAGCTTGTCGAAAACTCTCTAGCTGAAATGTGGAATCTTTTGGCACGGCTAAATTATGGTTAAAACTTTATAAAATTAATTGGTATCGTATTTGTTAAGTCTATGAATTCGCATAGATTATTGGTACTAATCTTTTGCTATCTTAGACCTCATTAGGACCTTATAATAGGTGAAGAGAATTTGCCTACGGTAGCGCTATTTCACTAGCCGGTCGAATTTTATACATCTAATCAAAAACATGGAACCAAGAATGCGAAAAATACGGCTAATTAATGCTGGCATATGTATAACTTTGATGCTTTTCATCAGTTCAACCAGTTTTGCTGGGGGCGAGACCATTAAGTCTCCTATCTTAGATCGAGTAAAGGTACTGCATAAGGTCCCAGAGAATCTAGGCGGTCTTAGTATGCAGCAGCTGCATGCTGAGCGAGAAACACGACAGCGAGATCTCGATGTAATTCGCCAAGCTAGCGATGAACCTGAAGTCGCTAAACAACGGTTGTTAGAAACCATCATGGCTCACGATGATGTGCGTTTGAAGATCGCGCAAGTTATTCCAGTGATGATTGAAGATTATAAGATAGAAGGCAAGTTTCGTGATTCACTGATGGGTTATAGCAATACCTTTAATGTAGATATGCGTGAGGCGCGCAAGGATGTACATTCAATTGGCGACTATAAATCCTATGATTTTCGTTTTTCGGCAGTTTATATGTCCATGATGTTTAAATTTAATGAAAATCCAGAGTTTCATAAAAGATTAGTGTCAGATATGCAAGATTCGGATACGGCCATTGGTGGTTACCGAAAAGAATTAGATGAATCTTATGCCATGGTTGAGCATGATAAGTATCTAATTCAAAATATTTATTCTGTGAATGAATTGGAACAATCCATCGCTGCGATAGACGAAGAAATATCAAAGCGAAAACAAGCAGAGTTATAACACTTAATATAATTTTAAGGTTAAGCAGGTAGACTTAATCTTTTTATACTGAGGAGTTGGGTATGAGTAGATTAATGTATAGATCTTTATGGTCCACCTTGTGGATTATGTTGTGTGTATGGTTAGTTGTTGGAGTTGTTAATGCAGAAGAAACTTCGGAAGCTCTACCGCCGCCAGAAATTGTTATTGATACCCCGCCACCTACGCAGTCACCGGTAAAACAAGAGGCAAGTGGTAGTGAAACTGTTACCATTTATGAATCAAAAGTGTTTCCAGGTTTCCGCCCTTGTACGACTGAAGATTACCGTAATCAAGACACTGATCCAGTGGCCTGTCAAGATGAAGAAGCTGCACGTGTGATTTCCACCCGTGATAGTCAAGCAGTATCTGATGATCTAATTGTAGAAGATGATGCGGTACCGCAAGGTAATATTTTCAAATTAAAGTTTGAGCGTTTTAAGAAAAAGAAAACTAATTAAGAATTGGTGTACTTTGCGGTCCGCAAGTATTTTTACATTAAAAGGTGAGCCCATGACTAAATTTTCACATTTAGCAATTGTTTATGTTTGTGTTTTTGCACTCGTATTTACTCACACTATGCCTGCATATGCAGGAATGGTTGGAACGAATGAAATATTGCAAGAGCAATATACTGATCTGAAAAGAGAGAATCTTTATCAAATTTTATATCAAGCTGAAGCGCGCAGTCTCTTAGAGCAACATGGCGTTACTGCAGAACAAGCACAAGAGCGTATTAACTCCTTAACCGATGAAGAAATAAGGGTATTTGCGCAGAATTTCGAAGATCTGCCTGCGGCAGGTGGAATAGGTGGTGCAGCTGCTATTTTGATATTAGTGTTGCTTGTAATTATTTTGGCGCTCGCTAAATAAACGTTTTTCTTTGTGATGTCCGCTTTCGACCCAAAGCGGACATTCGGACTGTCTAATAAATAGCATTATCAAGATACTTTAAAATTCTCTTACTTAGTAATGAATACAGATAGATAACATTATTACTTTTTCGAGAGCTAGAATTCCCTTTGCTAGGCCTTCTAAACCTACGAGGAAATTTAATTACATTATTAATAGGGAAGTCGCACTTTTGTTTGGTGGAAACATCTTCTGTAATACTTTTTAGCAGTAAGTCTCTAATAACTTCGCTTGTTTCTTCAATGCTATTTAAATCATTCACACAAAGTTCGCCTTTATTTAGCCAATCATTTAACACGTCACCTTCAATATGATAAACCATTCTATTTGTAATGGATTCTCTTAGCTCCAAAATAGGATTTTCGCGTTCTAGCCAAGCATTGAGGAAAAAAGTCATAAATACTCCATTAGCCTACTTGCAAATGATAATCATTCTCATTAATATTTACAAGTATTAAAGATTAGGAGTGATGTATGGATTCAACTAAACATTCATTGGAACAGGAGCCCTTGGTAAATCGGACATTAGTGAACTTTAAACCTGATGAGTACGAAAGAATTAAAACAGCTGTAGAGCAAAATATAGATGTAGTCGCACGCACATTTTGTGAGTCAGAGCTTTCAATGTTATGTGCAATTAGAAATGGCGACGTAGTTATTGGAACCGTAAACGACCATCAAGGGGCTTTTTGTATTTATATAGAGTTTCAGGGTAGGCAAGCACTTAAACCTGTGCATGTAATTCATTAATCTTAAGGAATGTTTAATGTCCGCTATTGGCCGAAAGCGGACATTAGGTAAAAGAGTTAATTTGAAGGCATCGTCTAGGATGCGCCTCTTATTCGTACGGTCGCTTCCGACATCCTATCTCACACGACACTTGTGCATCCTGCACATAGTCCCTGTACTCACACATCGTCCATGTGTTTATTTAATGCAAACTTCGTGAATCACATTCTTCAACAATTCAATCGTAGGATTAATTGAATCTAACGTTAAATATTCATTTTGCTGATGAGCCTGGTCTATAGAACCAGGACCCAATACAACGGTTTCCATGCCCATTGCATTAAAGTAAGGACCTTCGGTTCCGAAAGCAACGCTTGTGGGTTTCTTTTTACTCAATTGTTTGGTGAGTTGAATGATCTTTGAGTGTTTATCTGTCTCAAAAGCAGGTACGCCATCAAATAAAGCTTCAAATTCAATTTTTAAACCTAGTGGTTCAGTTATTTTTGTAACGCGTTCGCAAAGTTGTTCTCTAAGAGTATCAATCTGCATACCAGGCAAAGGGCGCAGATCAATATGTAATTCGCAATCGCCGCAAATTCGGTTCGGGTTATCGCCACCATGTATGTGTCCTAAATTTAAGGTCGGGATCGGTACAACAAAGTCATGATTGATGTATTTATTAGCAAGTTCTTGTTTGAATTGATCAAGCTCATTAAGTACAACACGCATTCCTTCCAATGCATTATTGCCTAAGCCAGGGTCACTAGAATGTCCGGCTTGACCATGAATTTTAATCGCTTCCATCATTACACCTTTGTGTTGGTGTATAGGAGTTAAGTCTGTAGGTTCTCCAATGATGCAATATTTGCCAAGCTTTTGACCATTAGTCTCCAATGTTTGAACTAACGTTTTTGCACCTTGCATAGTGGATTCTTCGTCCGCTGTGGCAATGATGGTTAAGCGTTGCTTAAAATCTTTGTTGGTAAACTCTTTTGCCGCCTCAATCGCGATAGCCAAGAAAGATTTCATGTCCGCTGTGCCTAGCCCATATAATTTATCGTCTACTTGAGTGGCTTTGAATGGATCGGTATTCCAGCCAGTTTGGTCAAAGTTTACCGTGTCGGTATGACCGGATAACACTAAGCCATCGTCGCCATCACCTATACTGGCAATTAAATTTACTTTAGGGCAGTTAGAATCTGATGAATCAGAATTAGCAACAATTTCAGTTTGAAAACCTAAGTCATTTAACCAATTTGCAAGACTGTTGACGACAGGCTGATTGCTAGTATCAATTTCAGCTTGGGTGCTGCTAACGGAGGGGAGGGCAATTAACTGCTCGATCATTTCGAGCAGTTTGGGGAAGCCTTCATAAGAAAATTATTTAAGCCATGCTCTGAGCTATTTTATAAATAGCTTCTGCATCCAATGCAATATCATTTGATTCGAATAGTTTAGCAATGCATGCACGGTGCAGTTTTAGTTTTAGTGCTCCAATGCCGATGCCACCAAACACTCGCTTGCCATGGCGTTCAGTATCTTTATCCATCACATCAATGCCTTCAAATCCTAGAATTTTAGAGGTGCCTACATCCGCAATCAGTTCTAAAGTAGGATGATCTTGCCACTGTTTAGCATTGAGTAATTGAATTCCCGCTTTTGCTGCGCCAAATACGACATGGGCGCCATCCATTGCAGCTTGTATGGATTCATCGTCACTGGCTTGCATAGGCGTCATTACAACGCCAAAGCGCTCGCGCATTTCATCACAGGCTTCCACTGAGCGGGACTGTTTGCGGGAGGTAAGCCGAACCTTAGCGCCACTTTTAGCGAGTAACACTGCTGCACGCTGCCCTACCGGACCGGTGCCAGCGAGCACTACTGCAGTTTTGTCTTGCAAATTAGTTGCTTTGCTCAACAGCGCAACGCCTGCTGCTGAGGTGGTATTGCAACCATTGCTGTCTAACATAACCGATACACGGAAGTTTTGAAAAAACTGATCATGTACTAGTTGAAAAAGCCTTTGACCTTCAATTAGATCACTGCCCCCTACAAAAATTGCAGTATTCTTTTTGTCTTTTGGGGCACGTGTATAGATTGCACCTTCTACGAGGCCGCCACAATTTTCTTCATTGACGCCACCTAGTTGAGTTACATGATCGGCGCCACCATCGTAAGCGACGACTGAGTCAAATACGCTAGGTATAGCATCGGTATCAAAATGGTATAAAAGTTTTTTCATGTTTATTATTTTAGGTCTTATTATTTTTAGTTTTTAAAATTTAACCAGTACTGCCTATCCCCGCTGCTACGCAGTTAATGGATAACAATAGTGGAACTAACACGTCTTCTATATTTTGGATTTCATCGCCTTCGCTTCGAAATTTCTTCACTAGTTCTACCTGTTCAATACCCACTTGATTGAGTGATTCGATGCGTCGATAGAAGTGGCGTTTAAAATTAGGGAAGCGATCACAGAGCTGGTCTTCGCCAGTAATTTTTAATATATTATTCTTCGTCAGTTCATATTCTTCTTTTATGTCAGAGAATATCTGAGTTCGATGTTCTTCGTTTGTAACCAGTTCGCAATACTTCTCAGCAACTTCCATATCTACTAGTAAAAGTGTTTTTTCAGCACCGTCTAATATTAATTTAAACAGCGGGTGTTTCTCGTACATTTTATTAAGGAGATCTGTGCCGAGTTCACCACGTATCTTGATGATTTGCTCTAAGCTGCTACCTACTCCATACCAGCCAGGGACTAGCAGTCTATTTTGCGTCCATGCAAATACCCAAGGAATAGCGCGTAGATCATCTAGAGAGGCTGCACCAAAGCGTCGCGCAGGGCGCGAACCAATTTTCATTAAGGTTAATTCTTCAACTGGACTGGCTTGCTGATAAAAGTCGACTAAACCCGGGTGCTCAATTAATTTTCGATACGCGACATAGGCGGTTCCAGAAAGCGCTTCTAGCACTTCATCTAATTCTGAATTGCTTTGGTATGCAGGGTCTTTGCCGGACATAAGTGAGTGCGTGATGACACTGGAAGCCAAAATTTCCATTTGTTCTTCAGCAAAGCCACGGTTTGCGTATTTATATGAAACCACTTCACCTTGTTCGGTAACTCGCATACGGCCATCAATAGTGCCAACCGGTTGCGCGGCAATCGCACGACCACTCGGCGCACCGCCACGACTCACCGAGCCGCCACGACCATGGAAAAATGAAATCGGTACTTTATGTTTTTCACCAGCTGCATGTATTTCTGATTGAGCTTTGCTGATAATCCAGTTAGAGGTAAGAAAGCCGCCATCTTTGTTAGAATCTGAGTAACCCACCATAACCTCTTGTGAGCCACCGAATTTTTTAATCGTGCGTCGCACAAATGCATGTTCTAAAAGTTCTTCTAATACAGCTGGGCCGTTTTCAAGATCATCAATAGTCTCTAGCAGTGGCACAATCATAATGCGACATGCTTCAAGTCCATCAGAATCAGTAAATAGTCCTACATACTTTGCTAATAGATATACACCCAGCACATCCGTTGCGGTTTGCGTCATACTTAATACGCATACACCAAATGCTTTTCGATCTAGTTTGTTTTGGAAATACTTAACTTGTTCGAGCATGGCCAACGTAGATTGCGCTTGTTTGGATAAATTATCGAAACGAGGAACTACACGTAGAGGTTGCGTTAATTGATTAACAATCCAGTTATTCCATTCTTCAGATGTTGGATCAGGTAAATCTATATGAGTTTTTTGGTGCAATGCTTGCCATATCTCTGCTAGCACACTATTAACTACCGTAGTATTTTCTCGAATGTCTAAGCTAACCGTTCTAAATCCAAAGGTGTCCACCATGTGTCGCAGAGGTCGTACATCTGCATCACTTAAATGTCCGCATTTGGCATCGGATAGTCCTTGTTCCAGAAGATAGAGGTCCGCCGATAAATCTGCTGCACGATGATAGGCAATTTTAGACTTACTTGGATCATTAATATGCTTCAAGGTCGCATCAATTCTGGCCAACATGTAACGCAAGTACTGCCTAAATATTTCACCTGGATTGCGTTGTGAATAGGCTTCTGTTTCGCCCAGCATTCCAAGTTTTTCTTGTAAAACTTTAGTAAAGTTTTCTGAAACGTTGACTGAATGATTAGCAATACTTAATTTAGAACCAAGCTCAAAAATATCTTGCCGATAACGTTTAATGCATGCTTTAGCATTCGTTTGTATTGCGGAAGCAGTAACTTTATGTGTGACATTTGGGTTTCCATCACGGTCTCCGCCAATCCATGATCCAAAACGGAAAATAGGAGGCACTTTAAATTCATAATGAGGATAGGCTTGTTCTAATGCGCGATCCAATTCTACATACAGTTCTTTTACACCATCAAATAATGATTCAACAAAAAAGTGCAAGCCCCAAGTTACTTCTTGTCCAACACTGGGCTTTTCTAAACGAATTTCGCCCGTTAACCAAAGTAAATCAATTTCGTTGCGAAGTTCATTAGCTAAGTCATCTCTTTCTCTAGGGGTCCAGCGTTCGAGTTCTAACTGTTTAAGTAATACATAGATTCGACGATGTACTTCTAATACCGTTACACGTTTCGCTTCTGTAGGGTGCGCTGTGATTACAGGGCTGATTAAACTATTATTTAGTAAGGTTTGAATATCTTCTGCGGAAATACCTTTTTGCTCAGCACTTGAGAAGGAATACGCAAAAGTGCCAGGTACACGATCACGATTATATTCTTTTTCAATTTGTCGACGTTGCTGCACCATGGCATTTTGTTCAGCAATGCTTAATAGTTGGAACCATATTCCATAGGTTTGCAGGACATATAGAATTTTTGAAGTAGGGCAGTCGCGAATATCTTGCTGACCATTAAAATAAGCTTCGATATCAGGTTGACGCGCTCGAATAACACTTAGTAGTTGTTGATAAAGTAACTCTACTAATTCATCTTCATAGGATGCCGCAGGATTGATAATCATACTGCCGGTGGCAACCTTGGTAAGTTGCGTCCAGGAAAGCGGGGAGTCGTTGTCAGTCATACTTGTTTTAGATTAATAATTTTAAGCTACACATAGTAAAAGAGGTCCAAAAAAGGACCTCTTCATAATAGGACTGATCTAGCCATTTTGATATGCCCGAATGGGCATAGATTGGCCGATGATGGCCTATCTACTGGCTTATACGAGCTTATCTCGTGGAGTTTCGCCTGCTTCAAATGCCTCTAGGTTCTCAAGCACTCGATTGCCCATGGCTACGCGTGTCTCGATAGAGGCACTACCTAAGTGCGGAAGTAGAACAGCATTCTCAAGTTCTAGAAAACGCTCATCTAACGCGGGTTCTCCTTCAAAAACATCAAGGCCTGCACCTGCAATTACACCACTCTTAAGAGCTTCGATGAGTGCATCATTATCAATTACATCTCCACGAGCAGAGTTGATTAAAAATGCAGAAGGCTTCATTTTCGCAAGGCTTTCTTTATTTAATAGATGGTAAGTATCTTTTCCGCCTGGGCAGTGAATAGAAACAAAATCAGAATTGGCTAATACTTCATCTATCGAGTCTACTTGTTGCGCATTGTACTTCTTAATTACGTCAGCAGGAGGTGGGTAAGGATCAGAAAAAATGATTTTCATACCGAAGCCATGATGCGCGCGTTGTGCCATGGCTTGTGCAATACGTCCCATGCCAATTAAACCTAATGTCTTGCCAGTGACTTTGGTGGCTAACAAGTGAGTAGGGCGCCATCCAGCCCAAGACTTAGAGCGTAATTCTCTTTCGCCTTCACTGGTGCGACGTGCAACCGTTAACATCAAAGTCATTGCAATATCCGCAGTACAAGCAGTTAATACTTCAGGTGTATTAGTAACGGTTAAGCCGCGTGCTTTGGCAGCATCTAAATCGATGTGGTTAAAACCAACACCAAAGTTACCAATGAACTTTGCGCGTAATGGTTCTGCACTGAGTACTTCTGCATCTACTGGATCAGTTACAGTTGGTAAAAATGCATCACAGTTAGCTAATGCTTCTTTCATTTCATCTTTGGACATGGCCACGTCATTTTCATTCAACGTTACGTCATATTTTTCTCGTAACGTGGCTTGAACTTCTTCAGGCCAGGCGCGTGAAACGATTACTTTTAATTTGCTCATTATTATTCTCTCCTACAAGCTTCAACTACGAGATGTCTTTCATTACTCTTTCCATCGTTGAGCCTAGCTCAGATGGATTTGGCGCAACAATAACACCTGCTTCTTCTAGCATTTCTACTTTCTCCGCAGCACTCTCACCTTTGCCTGAAACTATCGCGCCTGCGTGACCCATGCGACGACCTTTCGGTGCAGTTAAACCTGCAATATAAGCAACCAAAGGTTTGGTCATATGCTCTTTAAAGTATTCGGCAGCTTCCGCTTCTTGTGGGCCACCAATTTCACCAATCATCATCACCGCTTTGGTTTCAGGATCCGCTTCAAATAACTCTAAGATATCCTTGTGTGAACTTCCGTTGATGGGGTCGCCACCGATACCAATACTGGTGCTAATACCGATGCCTAATGCTTTCATTTGTGATGCAGCTTCATAGCCGAGTGTGCCAGAACGCGCAACTACTCCCACATTTCCGGTTTCATAAATATGGCCAGGCATAATGCCCAATAAACATTTTCCTGGGCTGATGCTACCAGCACAGTTAGGGCCGGTTAGGCGCATACGATCTTCTTTTTTGTAGCGATACATATAACGTTTAACACGCATCATGTCTTGAGCGGGAATTCCATCCGTGATGGAAACACAAGTTTTAATCCCTCCATCGGCAGCTTCCATAATTCCATCTGCAGCATAGCCACCTGGAACAAATACGATACTAGCTTCGGCACCGGTGCTTGCTACGGCATCTTTAACTGTATTAAACACAGGTAATCCCATGTGTGTTTGACCACCTTTTCCAGGAGTAACACCACCCACCACTTTGGTACCGTACTCAATCATTTCTTCAGCGTGAAAGGTTCCGATTTTGCCAGTAAAACCTTGAACAAGAACTTTAGTATTTTCATCAATCATTATTGTCATTTTATTTCTCCCTAGCCTTTTGCAACACGGTTGCGTTCGGCTACCGCTTTTTGTGCGGCTTCGTCTAAAGTATCCGCTGTAATGAGTGGTTGACCGCTGTCTTTTAGTATTTGCATACCTTTTTCAACATTGGTGCCAGAAAGTCGTACGATAACCGGTACTTTCACCTCTAATTTTTCAAACGCTTGTACAACACCTTCGGCGATCCAATCGCAACGATTAATACCAGCAAAAATATTAACTAATATTGCTTTTACCTTTTCATCATCAAGTACTAATTTGAATGCACTGGTAACACGTTCTGGTGAAGCGCCACCACCAATATCTAGGAAGTTGGCCGGTTCGCCGCCTTTATGCTTAATCATGTCCATGGTGGCCATAGCAAGACCGGCACCATTGATCATGCAACCGATATCGCCATCTAGGCCTACATAACTTAAGCCTCGATCTGACGCCGCTGTTTCGCGAGGATCTTCTTGCGATTTATCACGCAGTTCTGCAATCCGTGGACGGCGGAATAATGCGTTGTCGTCAAAACCCATTTTTGCATCGAGTGCTAATACGCGATCATCTTTAGTAATGACCATAGGGTTGATTTCAACCATAGTCGCATCGTAATCACGGAATGCACGATATGCACCTTTGATTGTGTGAACGGCTTGGCTCGTAAGTTCAGGCTTTATGCCTAATGCGAAAGCAAGTTCGCGTGCTTGAAAGTCACGCAGACCTACTGCAGGCTCAACTTCTAATTTGTGAATCGCTTCAGGCTTGGTTGCAGCCACTTCTTCGATATCCATACCACCTTCAGTTGAGGTTACAAAAACAACACGTTGCTTATCGCGATCAAGTACCAGTGCTAAATAAAGTTCTTTTAAAATATCCGTAGCTTGCTCGACGTAAAGTCGATATACCACTTTGCCGGCAGGGCCAGTTTGGTGAGTTACCAAGCGTTTGCCTAATAGTTCATCCGCTGCATTCCAAATTTCTTCGTCATTGCTGCATAGCTTGATACCGCCAGCTTTGCCGCGAGCACCAGAGTGTATTTGTGCTTTAATGGCCCATTTGCTGCCACCAATTTCTTTGGCTCGGTAAACTGCTTGTTCAGGGCTATATGCTAGTCCACCTGCTGCTATGCCTACGCCGCACTCGGATAATATTTCTTTTGCTTGATACTCATGGATATCCACTAAAATTCCCTCCCGAGAAAATGATTCGTTTTTATCTTATTGGCTTAATCTTGGAGGCCGCCTTATAGATCGTTGTAATTTCGGCAGACCAAACGACTTTTATAGCCTATTCTGACGCCCAAGGACAAACTCTCTTGTTGGGTAATTGCTCAATTCATGAGCAATAAGGATGGGCAAAAATAGAAATTCTAAAAGGAAGAAACAAAAGTGCCCGCAATGCGGGCACCTAGGACATAAAAAATAACAACAATAAAAGTTAGGTAATTCTAACTTTATGACTTCGCAGCAATGGCCTCAGCTGCTCTAACAACATTTTCTGCCATTTTTGCAGAAGCCGCATCGATCATTTTGCCATCTAATGTTGCCGCGCCTTTACCTTCTTTAGCTGCTTTTTCGAGTTCTTCAAGAATTCGATGCGCCTTGGCTACTTCAGCTTCTGGTGGAGAAAATACCTCATTCGCCATTTCGATTTGTGATGGGTGGATGGCCCACTTACCTTCAATACCTAATGCTGCGCCACGACGGCATGCAAGCATGTAGCCTTCAGGATCCTTGATATCACCAAATGGACCATCAATAGGACGCAATCCGTATGCACGACATGCAACCACCATGCGTGAAATAGCGGAATGCCATTGATCGCCAGGATAATCAGGATTTAAGCCACCGATATTGACCGTACGTGCACGAGTACTTGCTGAATAGTCCGCCACACCAAAGTGCAAGGCTTCTAGGCGTGGGCTAGATTGTGCAATGGCTTCTACATTGGCCATGCCTAGTGCGGTTTCAATGATTGCTTCTATGGCTATTTTGTTTTTAAACCCTTTTGCTTCTTCTATTTGAGTAAGAAGTGCATCCACCATGTATACGTCTGCTGGGTCACCTACTTTTGGAATAAAAATCGTATCTAGCTTACTACCCGCTTGTTCAACAAGATCAATGACATCACGATACATGAAATGAGTATCAAGACCGTTAATACGCACTACAATGGTTTTTCCTTTGCCTGCCCAGTCGATACCATTTACGGCTTCGATTGCATTCTTGCGTGCTTGTACTTTGTCTCCAGGAGCAACAGCATCTTCTAAATCTAAAAATACGAAGTCTGCATCGCAGTCGGCTGATTTTTCAATCATTTTAACGCTGGATGCAGGAACAGCAAGTTCACATCGCTGTACTCTTGATCTTGCTGGTGTAGGTTGTGTAAAACTCATAGTATGTACCTTCTATTTGTTATCTATTTATTTTCTATTCGTTATTTATTTCTTGGGGGCTTTTCTTTTAGCCGGTGCTTTTTTCTTAGGTGCTGCTTTCGGAGCAGCAAACTTTTTAATTTTCTTGCCGGTCTTGCGGTAGTACTCACCTGCAGCAGCAACGCCACTTCCTGGCTTAATTTTAATGCCTGCGTCTAGCAGTGCCATTTCTACAGTACCTAAAGCTGCCATCATACGCGCTTCGTTGTTATCGCCAAGGTGACCGATGCGGAAAACCTTACCCGCAACTTTAGATAAGCCAGCACCTAATGAAATGTTGTACTTATGGTATGCAATATGGATTACTTCATTCGCATTTTTGTTTTCAGGAACCAATATTGCAGTTACGGTATCTGAATTCAACTTAGAAGATTTTGCACAAGTTTTTAAGCCCCATGCTTTAACCGCAAGACGCACACCTTCTGCAAGACGGTAATGACGTTTGTGACAGTTATCAAGACCTTCGCCTAAAATCAAATCAATCGACGCACGCAGTCCACGTAACATGGGTACAGATGGAGTGTAAGGGAAGAAACCATCTTTGTTGGTATTAATGTGGTCTTGAATATCCAAGAAACAGCGTGCACATTTTGCAGATTTACGTTTTGCTAATGCGCGTGGGCTGAATGCCAAGATAGCCATGCCTGCTGGAAGCATGAAGCCTTTCTGAGAACCACTTACCGCGATATCAACGCCCCATTTATCCATTTGGAAATCGATACTGGCAACAGAACTTACACAGTCCACCATTAATAATGCAGGATGCTTAATTTGCTTTAGCATTTTGCCAACTGCACCAATATCACTGGTCACACCCGTTGCAGTTTCGTTATGGCAACAAACAACAGCTTTAATTTCATGATTCTTATCTGCTAGGAGAATTTTCTTAAACTTCTCAACAGGAACACCTTCACCCCATGGAGTTTCAATTAGATCAACTTCCAAGCCGATGCGGCAAGCCAGGTCGTACCATAAGTGGCTGAACTGACCAAAACGTGTAGTTAAGATTTTGTCACCTGGTGACATGGTGTTTGCTAAGGCAATTTCCCAACCCGCTGTACCGGTTGCTGGGAATAAAAAGCATGTGCCTTTAGTGGTTTTGAAAATCTTTTTAACGTCGCGTAATAAAGGCTTAACGAGTTCCGGAAAATCTGGTGCACGGTGATCTTCTTGAGGAACGATCATTGCGTTTTGTACTGCTTGTGGTATGTGTGTTGGGCCTGGGCAGAATAAATAATTTTTTCCAGGATAAGACAGTTTTTGTCCAGGCATTAAGAGAACCTTTATAAGTGATATTAATTTTTAGTTTAGAAGTAGCTCCGCTATATATAGTTTTTATTCGAGATGGCCAGAGCTGCCAATATATTTACGTGCAAACAAGTCGCGCGAAAGGTCAAGCATCTTGCCATAAGCCCTAAAGTGGCTCAAGCCATTTGCATATTACGAGTTGGGTATTATAGGGATATAAAAGTGGTTTTAGCGAATGTGTTGTATCAATTTGCAGTGAGCATTGCTTATAAGGTGTTTTGTAATTTGGCCGCATACAAAGTGTTTTCTAGTAAACAAGCTACCGTCATAGGTCCTGTGCCACCTGGCATAGGTGTGATGGCACCCGCTATTGATTGCACGGCATCAAAATCTACATCACCGCGAATACCTTCATCGGTTCGAGTGACGCCTACATCAATCACAGTAGCGCCTGGTTTGATGTGTTCCTGTTTAACAAGATGGGCAATTCCGGCTGCGGCAATCACAATGTCTGCTGATTTTGTAAATTTGCCAATATTACCACTACGAGAATGAGCCAAAGTTACCGTGGCATCTGTGCCTTTACGGCCTAGTAATAAAACTTGAGGGAGGCCAACTAAAGTAGAGCGTCCGATAACCACGGCGCGCTTGCCACTGGTTTCTATTTCATAGTGTTCGAGTATGCGCATCACGCCAAGAGGGGTGCAGGGCACTAATCCAGGTACACCACGAATTAGTTTGCCCAGATTATTTTCACTTAAACCATCGACATCTTTTTCAGGCGGCAATAAATCGATAATTTTATGTGTGTCGAGTTGTTTGGGTAACGGTAACTGAATCAAGATTCCATGCACGCTTGGATCATTCGCAAGCTTAATAATTTCTTCACAGGCTTGTGACATGGATATATTGCCAGCGAGTTCAACATGCTTGGATTGAATGCCAATGGCGGCTGCACGTTTTTCTTTCATGCCCACATAAAGTTTGCTAGCGGGATCGTCTCCTATTAGAACGGTGGCAAGCGTTACCTTTGCGTTAGGAGATTGTGCTAGCTGCTTGGCTATTTTACTTTGAACAGCTTCGGCAACCACGCTTCCATTCATAAGGATTGCGCCGCCAGGAGTCCTTTCATATTGTTTGGAAAATTCTGTAGTCATTTGAATATTATGCTTTAGAACTTGTGTTTAGGATAGGTGGGGGAAGTGATACCTAAATTAGGTTACGCAAAAAAAAAGCCGCTAGAAGTAGCGGCTTTTTTTAAACATGTACTACTTAATTATTCAGCAGGCTGTTTACTTGGATCTAGATAGATAAAGCTCTTACCTAACTTTCCATTGTAGTTGCCAGCAGAAATCATAATCAGTCCTGGTGTGTCTACCGAAGCTTTAATCGCAGCTTGCGTGGCATCAATAATCGGTTGCATACCTTGGCCATTCATGATGATTTCCATTACACAGTTAACGCCTTCTGGTAATCCAGCTTCAACCGTAGGATCATCTTGTAACATTGGGCAGAATTTTTCGTACGTGCTGGCAATGGTAAAGTCGTAGTTACTTCCAGCTTTTGAACCACTGCTTGCAATACCGCCAGGGAAGGTTGAGATAACACCCGGCATTGGTAGGATCGCTTCCACGCCTTTTTCTGCAGCAAGTAGTGCAGAATCCACACTGTCACCGAAGAACCAAAGGTTGCCGCCCATGAGCCCATCTGCATAACCAAGACGACGATCTAAAATGAATTCTCCACCTAGGGTTGGAATCCACCACATCTTGCGACCAAATCGTTCGATACGTTTCTGGTAACCGTTACCAAAGTAAGCCACTTTACGACCCATATGGTAATACTCTTCTGAATCAACCAAGTTGAAACATGAGGCGGTAGGGCAAGTCATAACGTTTTGACTGATACGCACTAATGCAGATTTTTCTAACGCTTTTACACGATCTTTGCGAAAGCGTGGAATGTGAAGTTGTACGATAGCCCCTGGGCGACCGTCAGGAGTCTCAAAACTTTCATCACCACCAGGACCGACATAGCGATCCATTCCAGCTTCACAATCACACAAGATTGAACTTGATGCGTTGCCCGTTGCAGCATTAACCGCGTGGTCTAGCCATTTGCGGTCACGTGCAGTGATTAAGAATTCTGTATAGAGACTTTTAAACGCTTCTGCGTAAGTATCATCAATTTTTGCAGCCATAATAATTAACCTCGACCGATGCCTTCGTACACAGCATCTTCAGTAACCACTTTGTCCATGAATACATCATGAGGCGCCACAAGAATTTCATCAAACATTTGTGACTCATAACATAGTGCTACTAGAGGACAATCTGCGCGAAGTTGCTCGAGTAAACGATCGTAATAGCCTTGACCATTACCCATGCGACCACCTTTCTTATCAAAGCCAGTGCCTGGAACCATAATGATGTCGATTTCTTCAGGAGTTACTTCTTTTTCTGGGTTGCCCCATAATTCTTTAGGTGGCTCTAGGATGTCCCATTTGCCAACAACCATTTCTTCCAAGCTTTCCATCCACCACAGGCCAAGCTTGTTATCGCCATTTTCGTCTTCAGTGCAATAAGGAACAATAATTTTCTTTTCCCCTTTATTAACTTCTGCAATTAATTCATCTTTAGTGCGAGTCTCTGAGCGGCAATCGATGTACCACATAGCAACATTAGATTTTTGGTATTCAGGAAGTGTCATAAAATTTGCACATGCTTTTGCGCTAACTTCTTCTTTATTTTCTTGTGCAGCACGGCGGTCATATGCTTCGCGACGCATTTTGTTTTTGCGCTCTATGACCTCTTCTAGTGCTTTACCTGTGAGTAATTCCGCCATCGACAGCTCCTTAAAGTTTTAGTGGTAATACTAAAGTGGTAATAATTAGAACGGGCAATCCTATCTACTTATTCCACGCCTGACAATTTATGCTTTATAGATACTTAGTAGCTCTGAATGAAGCCATTCTGAGTTCTTCAGAGACGAAAGACGATAATGCGATATCTTTTTCACGATTTACAATCACTTATGTGCTGGTAAATCAGTGATGCTTCCCTGCATCAAAGCGAATTTATAGAGCCATCAATTAGGTTAGTCCGTTACAGCGCCATTTGATGCGGAAGATACTTGTGCTGCATATTTAGCTAAAACCCCACGTTTATAACGGGGTTTAGGTGCAGTCCATTTCTTTTTACGCAGCGCGAGTTCTTTCTTAGATAGATTCACGTTGATTTCGCGCTTCTGTGCGTCAATGGTGATTTGATCGCCATTCTTTACTAGAGCGAGTGGCCCACCAACCGCAGCTTCTGGGGTGATGTGGCCGACCACAAAACCATGACTACCGCCTGAGAAGCGGCCATCGGTAATTAAAGCAACGTCTTTGCCGAGTCCTTTTCCCATGATTGCAGAAGTAGGTGACAACATTTCGCGCATCCCCGGTCCGCCTTGCGGGCCTTCATAGCGAATCACGATTACATCACCTTTCTTAATTCCACCATCTAGAATTTTTTCTAAAGCTTTTTCTTCTGACGCAAACACCCGCGCTTTACCGGTGAAATTTAAACCTTCTTTGCCGGAAATTTTAGCCACAGCTCCTTCGGGCGCTAAGTTTCCATATAGAATAACTAGATGGCTGTCTTTTTTTATTGGATTATCAAAATCACGAATAATATCTTGCGACTTTGGATAAGGCTTAACAGTTTTTAAATTTTGCGCCAATGTTTTGCCAGTCACCGTTAGGCAATCTCCATGTAATAATCCTTTGTCCAAGAGCATTTTCATCAGCGGTTGGATGCCGCCAATTTCTATCAGCTCGGACATCATGTATTTGCCGCTCGGGCGTAGATCTGCAAGAACCGGTACTTTTTTACCCACGCGAGTGAATTCATCAATGGTGAGTTTCACTCCCATAGCATGCGCCATGGCAAGTAAGTGCAGTACTGCATTGGTTGAACCGCCTAGAGTAATCAGAACCGTAATAGCATTTTGGAACGCTTTTTTAGTCATGATATCTTTGGGTAAAATATTTTGTTTAATTAAATCCATCACCGCTTCGCCAGCAGCGATGCAATCATTTTGCTTATCATTTGAAATGGCATTTTGTGCGGAACTATTAGGCAAACTCATACCTAAGGCTTCTATAGCTGAAGCCATGGTATTGGCGGTGTACATGCCGCCACATGAGCCGGCGCCAGGTATTGCTGTCGACTCAACTTGCTTAAGTTCTTGATCGCTTAATTCTTTTTTAGCGTGCTGCCCCACGGCTTCAAAAACGGAAACCACATCCACTTTTTTGTTTTTATAATTGCCAGGCATGATTGTTCCGCCATAGACAAATACTGAGGGACGATTCAAACGCGCGAGCGCAATCAAACATCCCGGCATGTTTTTGTCGCATCCGCCAATGGTGACGATGCCATCGAAACCTTCACAACCTGCCACCGTTTCTATTGAATCAGCAATTACTTCGCGAGACACCAAGGAGTACTTCATTCCCTCTGTGCCCATCGAAATGCCATCGGAGATTGTAATGGTGTTAAAGATTACCGCTTTGCCACCAGCCTGGTTCGCGCCTTTTGCAGCCTCATCAGCAAGTTTGTCGATGTGCATATTGCAGGGGGTAACCATGCTCCAGGTAGAAGCGATTCCAATCTGTGGCTTGTTGAAGTCTGCATCTTCAAAGCCTACTGCACGTAGCATGGCGCGGCTGGGCGCACGCTCAACCCCATCGACCACCATCGAGGAATATTTTCTACTAGCTTTGTTTTTAGTTTTTTGTTTGGCCACTTTTACACCATGCAGAGATTTACAGGCTGCATAGTGTAAATGTAATCGACTGCTGGTGTCAGCATATGTGTATCGATGTTTGGTTTATCGATTTATCGTTACATGGACGTATCTAATCAGACCTAGGCAAGAGTGGTTGTAGGGGAGTAAACCCGCACCATAATTACTTATGGGCTGCCACAACGGATTCTCGGGCAAGACTTTAGGGTTGATTTGTTGGTTGACTGAGTGATTTCGCGATGCGAGTCCAGGAATTCAGCACTACTGGGATCTAAAGAAATTGCACAGTTAATTGAACGTAATGATGACTGGTAACAAGATTGTGCTTGTAGACTATAGGCGAGATTGTTATAGATATCTGCCCGTTGCGGTTCCAATTCAATAGCACGCAAATAGAATTTAGTAGCGTTATCAGGATTGTCTAACGTTAAATGCGTATTCGCAGTACCCATTACGGCAACTAAACTATCTGGCCAACGTTTTGTAATGGTTTGATACGTTTGATTTGCGGCTTCGACTTGGCCTACTTCTTCTAAGTCTACTGCCGCTTGTAATACATTTATAAGATTGCGGTCATTGGGTAATGTGTCTGTTGGCAGCACTGCCATCGCCCAGCGTTTCGAACGTTTCCAGGTAAATTCAAACACACTCATTGATACCGCGTAATTTTTATTTGTGCCTGAGTGTAAATAAATTTGTTTTTTATTTAAGTCATAACCAATAACTAAAGCGTAATGCCAGACAGGGTAATATTTAATAGATTTGTTTTGTAAAATAATAACTGGGTGTCCCACCGAAACTTCGGCGAGTAAATAGACCAGTTCAGGAGTGAGCTCATATGCAATCATTCCGCGTTTGCGTACCGCTGCTTTCATTTCTGCTTGAAAACTGCCTTTGCGGCCTGGAGTGAACACATCTTTAGCAAGATTTTCAGGCGTTACATTTTTACTATAAAAATTCATTGCCATGGCTAAGCTAGAAGGGCCGCAATGAAATTGCTGTTGCGGGTAAAAGGGTACGTTTTTTATAAACGCTTTGGTCGGTAGGTCGTGCGGGCGCTCTATTTGTAATTGCTTAGTTTGAGGCGCAACGCATGCAGAAAGCGAGATTAAGAACAAAAAAATGCCCGCAATACAGCGGGCATTATTAAGTATGAAAAATATTTTACGGGCGATCAAATGCCGGTAAAGATATCGGTAATACCCGCAAGTTCAAGGACCAATACAACTAAAGCGATCACAAGAACAACCACTGCTGCGTCACCTGCTGCAGGTAATTCATCAAATTTCTTCGCCATCTGGCTTACTTCTTTATCTGTCAGAGAATCCACACGCGCTTGTGCTTGCTCCATAGTCAGGCCATTGGTTTCTAGTAGTAAACGAACCTCGTCACGTGACATAAGTGCGCGTAAGTCTTCACGGTCTTGCTGGATAGTTTGCTCAGATAGATAACTATCCGTTCCAACGATGCCAGCAAAAGCGGGTGAAATTTGTACAAAAATAAATGAAAGTATTAAAAGGTAAATTATGGATTTACTAAGTCTCATGCTTGACTCCTCTAGTTAGCATCTTCCTTATAATTGTTGTGGTTTATACGCCTAAGGTCAAGTCCAATTTAATAATAGGCCTCTAAGTCCTTGAATGCTCATTTATGAATGGATTATATCTATCCATCACGAAGGGAGACCAATAGAGGTTCAATGTCCAAAGTAATGCCAATTAAGCCCTTGGGAATACCACTAAATGTTCTAGATCCAGCTTTATACCAATCGGTTCACCAATTTTATGATTGTGGTGACTAGGCGCGTAACAGAGTACAAAATTGCCACTTTGAAGACGTAATTTGTAGAGGAATTCTGCGCCTCGAAAACGCTTTTCTTCAACCAGCGCAGTAATATGGCTACTATCGTCATGTGGAATGTCATCGGGCCGCACTAATAGGTCTACCGTGTCGCCAATAGCGTGCTCACCGTTAAGCGCACCTTTTACTTCACCAAATTCTGTATCCAGTGTTTCATCATTTACAACTGTAGCCGGAACCATGCTCCCCAAACCTACAAAGTCAGCGACAAAACGGGTTTTAGGTTTATGGTAAATATTGTAGGCACTGTCCCATTGAGCGATGTTGCCATTTTCCATTACTCCAATTTCATCGGCCATAGCAAAAGCTTCGAGCTGGTCATGGGTTACGAGTACTGCAGTTACATTTTCATGTTTAAGAATCTTGCGTACTTCAGTGGCAACCTGTTCTCTTAAGTCAGGATCTAAGCTTGAAAAAGGTTCGTCGAGTAAAAGAATTTCTGGTTTCGGTGCAAGTGCACGCGCTAAGGCAACGCGCTGTTGCTGGCCGCCAGATAGCTGATGCGGATATTTTTTTTCTTGTTGATCAAGTTCGGTTAATTCGAGCACATGTTTAGTTCTTGCCTGCTGTGCTGATTTTACAAGTGATTTAAGGCCAAAGTTAATATTTTGCTCGACCGTTAAATGTGGAAACAATGCTAAATCTTGAAACATCATACCCAGGTTCCGATTTTCCGGTGCTAAGGAATAACCTGGTTTGCCGAACAATTTGTCGTGCACATAAATTTCGCCTTTGGCAACGGGCTGAAACCCTGCAAGAGTTCGCAATAAAGTTGTTTTGCCGCAGCCACTTGGCCCTAACATTGAAGCAATTTGACCTTGCTGTAATTGCAACGAAACATTCTGCAATACTTTTCTGCCTTGCAGTTCAACACTAAGGTTGCGCACATCCAGTCTTGTGGTCATAATTTTTTATTCACTATTATTCTTTGGCATAATCGCATCTTGGTATTACTGATTCTTAGTGATAGAGCGATTTAGGATTAGGATGGGCAGGATACCTACTGCAACGATGAGTAGTGCACTACAAGCTGAATCCGCTAATCGTTCGTCTGATGCTAGCTCATAAGTTCGAACAGCGAGGGTATTAAAATTAAATGGGCGCAATACTAATGTTGCAGGCAGTTCTTTTATTACTTCGACAAATACAAGTAATGCTGCAGTAAGCACACCGCTACGGATTAAGGGTAGATGCACACTGAAGAAACGATCAAAAGTTTTATGCCCTAATAGTTGTGCAGCATCATCAACATTGCGGTGAATTTTAGCAAGACTTGCATCAACAGAGTTAAGGCCGATTGCCATGAAGCGCACAACATGCGCAAAAACCAGTGCTGCAAGTGTGCCAGTTAATAGTAAGCCACTCGATATTCCAAAGTTGTTTTCTAACCAAGAATCCAACGCATTATCGAACCATGCAAAAGGTAGTAAGACACCTACTGCAATAATAATTCCTGGAACGGCATAACCCATTGCGCTGATATTAACACTGTAAGGGACGATATAATGAGAGCTTACGCGTTTCCCATAGGCCAGAAAGGTTGCAGCTGCTACAACGAGTGTTGCAACCATTAATGCAAGTCTAATGGTGTTAAAAACCAATTCGTAAAACGAGTTGTTAACAATATCCGGTGCTGTTTTGATGGCCCAGAAAAATAACTGTAGTGCTGGAATAATAAATCCTAACAAAATGGGTATTGAGCAAATAAATATTGCTAACGTTGCTTTGGTGCCTGATAAGGGGTAGCGCCATTTTTTTTGTGCGTTAGAAAGATTCTGATATTTTTCTGATTTACGACTGTAACGTTCGATAATTATTACTAGAAACACAAAAAGTAATAATAGGCTGGCTAATTGTGTAGCAGCAACACGATCACCCAGTCCAAACCATGTACGAAAGATTCCTGTGGTAAAGGTAGGAATGCCAAAATAATGTACGGTTCCATAGTCTGCTAAAGTTTCCATTACCACGAGTGTTAAACCAGCAATTATCGCGGGTCTTGCTAAAGGTAATGCAGCTTTTAGGAATGTTTTACCTAGGCCTATACCTAGTATATGACTGGCTTCGCGAAAGCTTGCTGATTGCTCTGAAAAAGCGGTGCGTGTAAGTAAATAGATATACGGATAGAGCACCAATGATAGCATCGTGATTGCACCGCTAAGAGTGCGCACTTGTGGAAACCAGTAATCTCCAAATCCCCAGCCAAATTGTTCGCGTATGATACTTTGTATTGGGCCAGCAAAATCCAGCAAGCCTGTGTAGGTATAAGCGATGATATAGGGTGGAAAGGCGAGAGGAAGAAGTAATAACCAACTAAATATTTTACGTCCCGGAAATTCGCATACGCTACATAACCAAGCCGTTGTTATTCCAATGGTGAGCGTGCCAACGCTGACCCCGATTACTAGCAGGAGTGAGTTTTTTATGTATTCTGTTAGTACTGTAGCTTTGAGATGTTGCCAAACATCGCTACTTGGAAGAATTATTGAAGATAAGACCGTAAGAACAGGAATGCTAATCAATAAGGCAATAACGACTGTGCCTAGAATCCATCCAAAGTTGCTTTTTTGCTGCAAAAAATTGCGCAATAAAATGTGTTGCTTGTCAATTTCGTGAGTTGCGTCCATGGGATGGTTACAGAAGTATTTTTATTTATCTAATTCCACTAGCTCATTTCCATTTGGCACGATCCATAATCATCACGGCTTGCGCATTATGTTCGCCGAGATGATGCAAGTTTAATGAATCAGCCTTAAATTCACCCCATGACTGTAAGATCTCACTAGGTTGTATCCCTGGTTTGATAGGGTACTCAAGATTTTTTTCTGCATACCATTGTTGTGCGGCATCACTTACTAAGAATTCTAGTAATTGGAGGGCAGCTTCCTTGTTTTTAGATGAAGCGGTTATGGCGGCACCGCTAATATTGACATGTGTGCCTCTATCTTTTTGGTTTGGCCAAAATATTTTTACCTTTTTAGCTGCTTCAGCTTCCGATTCATTTTTAGAGGTCAGCATATTGCCAAGATAATAATTGTTTACTAATGCGATATCACACTGTCCTGCTGCAATGGCTTTAATTTGATCGCGATCTCCACCTTGAGGCGGCCGAGCAAAGTTTTTTACAAATGATTCAGTCCATTTAAAGGTATCTTCTTCGCCTAACTGCGCAATTAAAGAAGCGACGAGTGATTGGTTATATATGTTGTCCGAGGATCGTATACAAATTTTTTGTTTCCATTTCAGATTAACTAATGCTTCATAAGTTGAGAGTTGATCGGGCTGCACACGATCTGTAGCGTAAACGATTGGCCGTGCACGTAGTGTTAGGCCAAACCAGTAGCCCTCTGGATCTCGATATTGTTCTGGGATCGAGATTGTTAACGTTTCGGAGTCAATTTTTTGTAAGACCTTTGCATTTTTTGCACGGTATAGACGACCCGCATCTGTGGTAATTAAAATATCTGCGGGGCTGTTTTTACCTTCACTAATTAAACGCTGCAATAGTGCATCCGCTTTTCCTGTAATGAGATTAACTTTAATGTCAGTGTCTTGCTCAAACTTTTCAAGAATGGGTTTGATGAGATCTTCTTTTCTCGCAGAATAAATATTAACTTCAGCGGCGCTGGCGACTGCAGCTAACAGCAACATTCCTAGAGCGATGGTTGAGTAAATTTTAGGTAGAATATTTGTATTCATATATGCACCGATCATTGTTGATATAATCCATACTATAATTATGGATAAACTTAATATAAATGATACCTATTCTCATTAGCATTTAGAATATCTAAATCGCACAGGTTGGCCAACAGGCTGGCTAATTGACTGGTTTGAATAGATGTCTCGAAGGTTGTTATATACCAATGCTTAAGCCTGCGCCTAAAACCGCAATATCTAAGTTTCAACAAGATTTTGATACCGTTCTTGTTGATCTCAAAAATGATTCAAATATTCTTGAGAATAGAGACGAGCTGTTCGCAGTTTGGTATGCGAGTCCCTTTATAAAGCGTGTTTGTATTTCCCATCCTGGGTGGCTAAAAAAGTTATTGGCCAGTGGAGAACTGCATGTTGATTACGATATAGAAGTATATCGTCACTTGTTGAGTGAGGCCATTTCAGAGGCTAATAGTGTTGAGGGGTTGCAACAACTATTACGACAGATAAGAGCAACTTGCTTTGCAAGAATTGCTTGGCGGGATCTTCAGCAAAACACGACAGTACAACAAACACTAAGTGAATTAAGCTTTTTTGCAGAAATTTGTGTTCAAGAAACATTGCAATGGTGTTTTGATTGGCTTCAGTCACAATCGCTTGTCAAAGATTTTGTAAAAACTTTACCGCAAAACATTGTTATTTTTGCGTTAGGTAAATTAGGTGGAGGCGAACTTAATTTTTCATCAGATATCGATATTGTTTTTGCCTATTCTGATAACGATGAAAATAATCAACAAGTAGTTGGGCAAGAGCAAGCAGGTAAGGCGATAGAGTTTTACCTTAAAGTCGTTCAGTTATTTATAAAAATTCTTTCTGAGCCAACTCAGGATGGGTTTGTGTTTCGTGTTGATACAAGACTAAGGCCATTTGGAAATTCTGGAACACTTGTTCCTAGTTTTCTATCTATTGATCAATACTTTCAGGCTCATGGGCGTGACTGGGAGCGTTATGCGTGGATGAAAGCGCGTGTGATTGCTGGAGATCGTCAAGTTGGCGAACATTTCCTGCAAGAAGTCACTCCCTTCATATATCGACGTTATCTTGATTATGGGACGATACAGTCATTGCGAGAAATGAAGGCTTTGGTGGATGCAAAAGCACGTCAAGATGCAGCAAAAGAAAATTTGAAGATTGGTTTTGGCGGTATCCGTGAAATTGAATTTATTGCGCAGATGTTTCAACTTATCTATGGAGGGAAAGATTCGTCATTACGCATTCGTTCTACACTCAAAGCTTTGCAGCAGTTGCAAGAGCAGAGCTTGCTTAGTGCTGAGTGGACTGAGAATTTGACAGATGCTTATTTATTTTTACGTAAGGCGGAGAATGGTTTGCAGCTTCGTGAAGATCAGCAAATCCATGCGCTACCGTTTGAGCGTCAACAGCAGGCGCACTATGCATATTTAATGGGGGTGCAAGATTGGCCAGCATTTTATGTTGAGTATAAAAAGTATACAAATATAGTAAATACTGTATATCAATCTTTATTAGAAACGACGAATCTGCAAATGAAGATGGACATGATGAAGAAGAGTTAGAAAAGGTATGGCTTCAGATTGACGATGAACAGCATTGTTTAAATGTTTTAACAAAAAATTACTTTAGTGACGCAAAGTTTATTTATGAGCAGCTGAATAACTTTGCCGTAAGCAGTCTTGTGAAAAAGCTTATTCCGGTAGCAAGAACTAGGTTAGATAGCTTCATGCCAATATTTTTGCAACAACTTTTGCAATTTGAAGAGCCGTTGCCAATTTTTAATCGGTTTTTAAATATATTGAAAAAAATTGTACAGCGTTCTACTTATATTTCTTTGCTGATTGAGAATAAAAACAAGATTTCAAAACTCTTTGAGCTTATACATGCAAGCCCATGGGTCTCGCAATATCTTGCAACCCATCCTATTTTACTTGACGAAATACTAAGTATGGATGATGCATACGAGCCACCGGGCATGCTCGAAATGCAGCAACAACTAACCGCAAGTTTAGTGAATTTCGATTCCGACTTGGAAAAATACATGGAAGCTTTGCGCGAATTTAAGCATACGCAAATGATCCAAATAGCTGCTGCAGATATTGTAGAAAATTATCCAATCATGAAAGTAAGTGATCATTTGTCATGGTTAGCCGAAACCTGTATCAATAGTGCAGTCCAGTATTCCTATAATATGTTGCTAGAACAGCATGGTGAACCACAATGCGTATTGGGTGAGCAGACTTACGTGCCAGAGGTGTTAATTGTTGAATACGGAAAGTTGGGTGGTTTGGAGCTGGGCTATGGTTCAGATTTAGATATTGTATTTTTGCACAACAGTATGGGAGAAAATTGTGAGACAAGTGGAGATGGAGCTGCAGGCAGTAAAAAAATACATAACGATATTTTTTTTACTCGTCTTGTGCAAAAGTCTATTCATAGTTTGTCTACAGTTACAGCAGGTGGCAAAGTTTTTGATACTGACTTGCGACTACGTCCGCATGGAGAGTCGGGATCAATTGTTAGTTCGATGCATGCATACGAAAATTATCTAATTAATGATGCTTGGATGTGGGAGCATCAGGCATTAGTGCGTGCACGCGCCATAACGAGCAGTCAGAAGCTCAGTAAAGAGTTTTTAAGAATCAGGCAACGAGTGTTGTGTCAATCACGCGTAGTTGGAGACGTTCAGTCTTCAATTATAGAAATGCGAAACAAAATGCTGGATGCGAATCCAGTTAACACAGAAGCTGATTTTAACATTAAGAAAGATGTGGGAGGGGTAATTGATATTGAGTTTATCGTGCAATTTCTTGTGCTGAGTTATTCTGATAAGCATCCTCAAATTTGTGAGCATACTGATAATATAAGAATTCTTGATGCCTGCGCGCAGGCAGATTTGTTGGGGCAGCAGAATGTACAAGAGCTGAAAGAAATTTACCTAAAATACCGTAAGTATTTGCATCAACTAAGCTTAAGGTTATTGCCTGAAACTGTGGGTATGAATGTATTTGAAAATGAGCGAATCGCGGTGCAAAATAATTGGGCAAGTCTGTTACACTCAGATGCTACTTAATTTACAATGCAATTCTGCATATTTGTGATTACGTTTTCTTGGCTGTATTTAGAGTAATTTATAGGGAGTTAAGCTCAGGTGTTGATGTCTGATAGAGATGGATGGATTTGGTATGACGGTGAATTTGTGCCGTGGCGCGAAGCGACTACACATGTACTTACGCATACCCTGCATTATGGAGCAGGTGTGTTTGAAGGTGTTCGTGCTTATAAGGCAGAACAAGGGACGGCAATATTTAGATTGTACGATCATACCGAAAGACTTTTCAATTCAGCAAAAATAATTGGCATGCCAATGCCATTTTCAGCAGAAGAAATCAATCAAGCGCAGATTGATGTAATTAATAAAAATGAATTGAGCTACGGATATATGCGGCCGATGTGTTTTTACGGTTCAGAGGGTATGGGGTTGCGTGCGGATAATTTGAAGACACATTGCATTGTTGCTGCATGGGAGTGGGGATCATATTTAGGCGAAGAAAATATGAAGAATGGCATACGAGTAAAAACATCATCCTACTCACGACACCATGTAAATGTTGCAATGTGCAAAGCAAAATTAAATGGCAATTACGTGAACTCTATGCTGGCATTAAACGAAGCATTGCATGACGGTTATGATGAAGCGTTATTGTTAGATGTTGATGGCTTTGTGGCTGAAGGTAGTGGTGAAAATGTATTTATCGTTAAGAAAGGTAAATTGTATACACCAGAGCTAACCTCAGCATTAGATGGAATTACGCGTAAAACAATTATCACACTTGCAGGTTTGCTCGATATTCCTGTCATAGAAAAACGTATCACTCGCGATGAAATGTATACCGCTGACGAAGCGTTTTTTACTGGAACTGCGGCTGAAGTCACTCCCATTCGAGAACTAGATAATCGCATGATAGGTGAAGGTGTCCGAGGCGAAATTACAACAAAACTTCAATCAATGTATTTCGATTCTGTGTATGGCCGTCATAACTACGATGATTCATGGCTTTCTTATGCAACTCTAGTAGCTTAACTCTTTGGTTATTTTGCCTAGATAGTATTCTATTTCGTGTTTGAAAAATCTGATTTAATTTTGCCTAATTGGAAATTTATTCCTATCGGGCTGTTAGTTTTTTTACTTCCTTCAGTAGCGGTAAGCGTAAAGTCAGGAGCTACAAGTGTTTTTTTGCTGATTTTAGTACCAAGTCTAATTTTTGCTTGGATGAGTTTGGAGAAATTATTTAAAGAAGAGAAGTTTTTGCTTTCATGTTTCTTGCTATATGTATTGCTGGTTGGGTTTTCCTTAATAAATAGTAGTGATTTGAATGAGGGGTTTGGGTCATATGAAAGATTTTTAAGATTCGTAGTCTTTATTCCTATGTATATGTTTGTCCGCAAATATAGTCTTGAGCTTGGGCCATGGATTGCATGGGGACTTGTTCTGGGTTGTGCGGTAACTGGTATGGTGGCTATTTATCAACATCATTGGTTGGATGTGGCAAGACCTGGTGGTGCGCGACATTGGTCTAGGTATGGCTTGACTGCGGTAAGTATATTTTTATTATTGAGTCTGGCAATTATTTTCGAGTACCGCAAAACAAAATTTCTTGTCTTGGGTTTAATTTCAGCAGTAATAATTTTATATGCAATCAAGCTAAATCAAACTAGAGCAGCTATGCTTTCAGTAGTCCCATTTATTGGGCTTTTAGGTTTTTATTTCATAAATAAATTTAATAAAAAGACCGCCCTTGTCTTTGCATTGTTTGGTGTTGCGATTGCAGTAGTATTTTTGCATCCGTCTTCTCCAGTTGCGCAGTCATTTCTTCAGGGTATAAATGAATTGCAAAACATGGCTAAAAATCCGAGCGAAAATTATTCTTCTTCATGGGGCTTGAGGCCACATATGATGCATACCGGGGTATTAATATTTTTACAGTCTCCAATTATTGGCACAGGCTTGGGTGACTATGCCTTGGATGCGCAAGCGCTGATGGATAGTGGCAGAACGTATATTAAAGATGGTTGGTTATTAACTTCTCCGCATAATATTTATGTAAGCATTTTGGCAGAAGCAGGCTTGTTAGGGTTTGTCGGATTTATTATGGCAGTTTGTATTGCTCCTATACATTGTTACTGGAAAATATATAAGCAGTATGGTCAAAGCCCTAGAATAGCTTATTTGGTATTATCAGGAGTGACCACTTCTATTTGTTTTCTTTTATTCGGTTTTTTCCATACCTGGATAAATATCAATAACGCGGTTTCTATATTTCTGTTACTTCACTTAGTGTTTTTAAGTAATGCATTTAATCTGATACAAAAAAATAAAGCTGTATAAATTTAAAAGTTATGTTCTGATTAATGACAGTGGATATATCGGTAATAGTTAGCACTTACAATCGACCTGATGCACTACTAAGTGTATTAAATTCCTTGAATGATCAAATGAACTTATCGTTTGAGCTAATAATCGCTGATGATGGTTCTGTCGACGATACGAAAGATATAGTTGCCAGGTTTCAAGAAATAGCAAGATTTAAAATTCAACATGTTTGGCAAGAAGATGATGGGTTTCGCGCTGCACAAATCCGTAATAAAGCAGTTGCAAAAGCAAAAGGAGAGTACCTGATATTTATTGATGGTGACTGTGTAGTTTTCCCTGATTTTATAGAACGGCACGCTCAGTTAGCGGAGCAGGATTATTTTCTAAGAGGAAGCCGTGTAATGATGTCAGAAAGTTATACCCAAGAGTTTGTTGGTTCTGTGCTAGCTCCATCAAAGCTGACATTTACTGACTTGTTGAATCTTTGGAGAATCAAAGACATTAAACGAGTTCTCCCATTAGTACGGTTGCCAATTGGGTGGTTGAGAAAACTAAAAAAGAAAGAATGGTATGGGGTCAAAACCTGTAATCTAGGAATGTGGCGCAAAGATTTCATGGCTGTAAATGGATTTGATGAGCAGTATGTTGGTTGGGGTCACGAAGATGCAGATTTAGCAATTCGACTCATCAATAATGGTGTATATAGAAAAGAGGGTGTTAATGCTGTATCGGTACTACATTTGTGGCATTCTTTGAATGATCGCTCACACCTTGAAGATAATGAGCAAAGGCTTAAAGAGCGTATACAATCAAACGTCACACGTATTGAGAATGGCGTGTCACAGTATTAATTACTTACATTTTACATATGCCAACTTCTTTACCAGATTTCTCAAAGGCTAACATTCTTGTTGCGGGTGATCTAATGTTAGATCGTTACTGGAATGGCGATACACAAAGAATTTCTCCAGAAGCACCAGTGCCTGTGGTGTTGGTCAAAGATTTTGAAGAGCGGCCTGGAGGGGCGGGTAATGTGGCTCGTAGTATCACTGCATTAGGCGGTCAGTGCACACTGGCAGGATTGCTGGGTGAAGATGAGGCTGCAGAGCACTTAGAAAAATTATTGCAGCAGGAAGATGTAGCTCTGCATTGCATAAAAGATCCGTTAGCAAAAACCGTAGCTAAGCTACGTGTTCTCAGCCGCCACCAACAACTAATACGCTTAGATTTTGAAGGTGAGTTTTCAGGAGATAGTGTCAGTAAATTAACTAGCAGGGTTTGTAATGAAATCGAAAGGCACAATGTTCTGATTTTATCAGACTATAAAAAAGGCGCATTAAAGGACATTGCTGAGATTATTAACAAAGCCAACTCTATGGGTACTAGTATCTTTGTGGATCCTAAAGGGGGTGACTTTTCTAAATATAAAAATGTAACCGCAATTACACCTAATCAATCAGAGTTTACAGCTGTAGTTGGGCAAGTTTCCAGTGAGCAAGAATTAGTAGATAAAGGATTAGGCTTGTTAAGCGAGCTAAATCTAAACGCTTTAATCATTACTCGCAGTGAAAAAGGCGTTATGCTTATAGAGAAATCAGGTAAAACTGTGAATATTCCAGCCCGAGCCAAAGAAGTGTTTGATGTAACCGGTGCTGGCGATACATTTATTTCCGTATTAGCGGCCTCTTATGCTGCAGATTCTTCATTCGAAGATGCTGTGAACATTGCTAATGCAGCGGCGAGCGTTGTGGCGGGTAAACTTGGTGCAGCTACGGTAACAAGAAACGAAATTGAACATGAACTCAATAGATCTAGTGAAATTTTAGGCAAGATAATTCCTCAAGATGACTTGATTAAAAAAGTAAAATCTCTTCGAGGTGAAGGAAAAAAAATTGTTATGACCAATGGTTGTTTTGATATTCTGCATTCTGGTCATGTTGAATATTTGTCGAAAGCAAAAGAACTTGGTGATGTATTAATTGTGGCCGTTAATTCTGATCGTTCGGTGAATAAAATTAAAGGTGGTTCTAGACCAATCAATAAAATTAAGGATAGGATGACCGTTTTGTCTAGTTTGCAAGCTGTAAATTGGCTAGTAGAGTTTGATCAAGACACGCCTGAAGAATTAATTCGTGCAATATTGCCGGATGTTCTGGTTAAAGGTGGAGATTATAAGATAGAAGATATTGTTGGTGGTGAATCGGTAACTGCAAATGGTGGTGAAGTTAAGACTATTGAATATGTTCAATCTAGGTCAACTTCTGAGCTTATTTCAAAAATAAAAACTAGTTAATTATTTTCTTTTTTTCTCAAATTTAAACCACTTGGTGAAATTAAACCCACCAAGCATCCAAAATTCTAAAACTATAGCCCATAATTTAGAATGTTTATTTCCCATATAAATCTTTAACATATCTTGCTGGTTTAGTTTGCCTAGTGTGCAACGTCTAAAACAGCGAACATCAAAAAATAGCTTTATATGGCTAGCATTAATTCGAGCATTACTGAACTTATCTAGGTCTATGATAGATATTTGTGCTTGGTTTATTTCATCAGTAGTCAGCTCTGATATCTTTTTGGTAAAGTTTGAAATTAAAAAATTACCAGGGTGAGGGTCGCCTTGTCTGTAGCCTGCGCTATGTATACTTTGCACAACGCGAACTATTTTGTTTGCGAGCACATTCTGTATTTCGTCTAAGCTGGATTTACGTTTAGCGCTCAACTTTTCAGCAAAGCTGTGTACAGTGTTATCAGCTTCGATCATTTCATAAAGATAATAACTTTTTTTAATTAAAAAATAATGCTTTTCGTTCCAGTAGGCTATCGGCTCTGGGCAAGTAATATCATTTTCACGCAAAAGGCATGCGCCAGAAAATGCACGAAAATTATAATCATTAAGTAAGGTGGATAGATATAAGTTAACTCTTCTCGTAAGCTTGTATTGCTTGTCTATTTCGGAAACCTTGAGGATAACTTGTTTATCAAAAATTGGGTGTTGAAAAGTATATAGTTTGTTTCGTTTGCGGGTGTGTCGAAGTAATTGATTACCACCATTTACGAATTTTTCGAAATTCTTGTTTTGAATCCAACTGAGCAAGGTGTTTTTATCTGATATATTAGGGGAAATTGCATAGACGCCACTTTTGCCATCTATATATTTCACAGGTAGTTTTTTAAAAATCATGTTTGTTTTAACAATTTCTTGTATTGGATTATAAGGCAAAATTAAAAACTAACCATGTCCAATCACAATATAAAATTATCTATAATTATTCCCAGTTTTAATTATGCAGACTATATTGACGTAGCGATCAAGTCAGTTATTGATCAAACCATGTCTGCTCACGAAATCATCGTTGTGGATGATGGTTCAACGGATCATACAAGCACGGTAGTAGAGGCTCTGCAGGGCAAGTATTCTAATTCTAATATTTGTTACTTTTATCAAGATAATCAAGGTGTATCCACCGCAAGAAATTATGGATATAAACGATCCAGTGGGGATTATTTACTATTTCTGGATGCGGATGATAAGTTGTTGCCGGGTACTTTGAAGGTTGTTTATGAGGAAATTAGTAATCGATCAGAAATAGATATGATCTTTGGTGGTTATCAAGCTGTAAGCTACAGTGGTGAATTGCGATTACGTACGCCTGTAAAATTAGTAGAGAGCAATTTGGAAAACGTTATAACTCTTCTGAATGGAAAGATGGTTGGTCTACGACCTAGTTCATCAGTGTTAAAGCGATGTGTATTAGATAAGATTAAATTTCCTTTAAAGGTGCATGTGGATGAAGACACTATGTTTTTTAGCCATGTTATGTATCATTATAAATGTGTTTCTATTCCAGACATCTTAGTGGAGATGCCAAGGCATACAGATAGCTTGCGCGAAAACTATCAACGAATTATAGAAACTGGAGTACATGGTGTTGAGGAATTATTTGCGAGCCTGCCTTCTAGCAACGAGCTATTAAAATTAAAAAAGCATGTATTGGTAAAAAGATATTTAAAAGTTGGCAGAATATCTTGTATCAATAAAGATTATAAAATTGCATCACAAAATTATTTAAATGCTGCCAAGCTTGAGCCAAGAGCGGTATTAAATTTGAAGCATTTTCCAAGATTAATGAAAAGTTTAGTGTTGCGTTAGTGTAATAATAGATCGCCTGGATGAGCGCATATCCCTAACAAGAAAAAGTTCCATGGAATCAAAAATAAATTTACCGAATGATATTGAAATTGCTGAGTATATTGGTAGAGGTGGGCGTGCTCACGCATATAACGCATACGTAGATAGCGAGCCGGTAATTATAAAGATCTACCATGAAGAGGTGGCGCAAAAATATGCACATAAATATCAAGTTGATATCGCTAAGTATGAATATGGTAGAAATGTGGCTCTGTATGAGTTGCCGAAAATAAAGCGATATATTGCTAAGCCTTATAGAGTATTTCCACAGGATGGCGAGTTTACTCACTGTATGGTTCAAGAGCGGGTTACGGGACAAATACTAAAACAAGTGATAGTTGAGCTTGGTTGTTTACCTAGTGAAATATTGGAGTCCGGTTACGAAATAGTGCGCGAAGCAGAGGCAAATGGCATACACGATCTAGATATTAGTGTTGGTAATGTGCTTGTAAATAAAGCAAGTGGAAAATGGATTCCTAAGCTGTATGATTTTAATATTATGCCGCAATATCTTTTCCCGCCTAATCCAATTGTTGGGCTTGCATTTAAACTAGGTATCCGAAAAAAATCATTTCGTGACTACCGTAGTTTAAGAAACTGGGATAGAAGGGGTAAGCAAAAAAAATGGATTGGTAGAAATTGAGGTTGCGTAAAATTTATGAGTAAAGATTTACATAAAATAGTTTGGTTGTTGTTACCCATTGTTGTTGCGGTGATGCCTTATATAGCTCGTTTTATAGGCGTGCATACAGATGCATATATGTATGGAGAAAAGGGGATAATCGAAAATATTACAGTGTTATTTTTACTTACTGCAATAATTGCCTGTTTGTTATTTTTATTTGCAAAACAGAGAGTACAGTTTTCTGGCTTGAAGATCTGGATGGTTTTATTTTTACTAGGTGCTATTTATTATGCTGGCGAAGAAATGAGCTGGGGGCAGCACTTTTTTGGCTGGGGTACTCCGCAACAGTGGACTGAGTTTAACGATCAACAAGAAACCAATTTACATAATACTGCTGCTATATTTGATCAAATACCCAGAACTTTATTGTCACTAGCTGCTTTGATTGGTGGAGTGTTAATTCCTATATTTAGAAGGTATAAACATCATATGCCTAATAAAGAGTCATTTTATGATTGGTTGTTGCCGACCTATGTTTGTTTGCCAGCTGCATTACTTTCTTTGTTAGTAAGCTGGCATGAGAAAGTCTATAGGCTGCTTGAAATAGATATCCCAGTTGTCTTGGATATACGTGCGGGTGAAACTAAAGAATGTTTACTCGCACTCTTTATGATGATGTATGCGCTTTCTGTCTGGTATCGCAATCGGAATGTAAGTGGCAAGTAACTTAGTAATCCGCATAAGATTTTTCTTCAACGATCATCGATCCAAGCTTTAGGTTAATTTTTTTCTTCGTATCTGCGCGCTTGTCATTTTGAATATATACAGAGCGAGCTAATTCAATAAATACGTGATCAAATTCTTTATTAGATTCCTTGATACGAATTTTATCTTCAATTTCCCATAGAGCTTTATTATTGTCTTTTAACTCTTTTTTTAGAGCTTCGAGATCTGAATCTTGCGATGTATTTCCCCAAATTTTACTTAAAAGATTCAGTTCTATTGCAACGTTAGCAAGTTTTTCTTCATTTTCAATATTTTCAGATTTAATTTCTAATATTGTGATTTTGTCTAAGAGCTCACCGGGGGAGATTGGTATGTTAATGTTTTCCATATTTGTATATTTAATTATTGCCTTTTGTTTGTCGTTTTACGAGTTGTTCTAGTTTGCATGTAACGTCATCTACGGTGATTAAATCCATAACGCCATCATATTCTAATTTTGTACCCCATTTAAGTTCATTGGCAGGTTTGTTCTTAAATCTTATTGCTGCATCATTATACTTATCTATACACCAATCTTGACTAAGATAGGGGCCACTACGTTTAGGATTGCTTGCTGCATGTAAACCAAGTACGGGGGTGTTAAACCCGGTTGCCATGTGTGCCGGGCCGGAGTCAGGTGTGATAATGGCGTCAGCATATTTTAAAAGCGCAAGAAACTTATTTAAAGTGTCTTTGCCAATCAAATTTGTTGCTCGAGCTTGCATAGATCTTTCAATCTCGATACCTGCTGTTTTTTCTAAATCGGATGGGCCGCCGCATAACATTATATGTGCATCTAATGTTTGAGCTGCGTAATCTGCAACGGCAGCATAACGTGCGTTACTCCAATTGCGTCTTGGGTGGCTTGAGCAAGGGCTGATAATTAAATTAAAACGATTTTTATCGATGTGTTGACTTGCAAAACTTTGAGCGTCATCAGAAATTTCATATTTCCAACTAAGTTCGCGTTCATTTAAGCCAAGATATTCAATAAAGCTAAAAAAACTATCTAAAACATGTTGTTCAGGCGTATCTGAAATACTTTCATCAATAAATAGTGTATGTAGATCTTTTGCGCGTGCTTTGTCGTAACCAAGTTTAAGTTTGGCAGGTATGAGTGTGCTGATAAAATTAGCTCGGAATGATACTTGTGCACAAACCAATACATCAAATAACTGCTTTCTCATCGCTTTAGCAATGGATCGGTAGCTTGCAATAGTATTGGATTTATCGAAAATGATGAAATCGATACCAGGAAGGTCCTTGACTAAATTAGCCTCACTTTTACCAATAACCCAGGTAAGTTTGGTGCTGGGCCAGTATTTTTGCAGGGTATGTACTACTGGGATCATGTGGGTTACATCACCAATTGCGGATAAACGCAGTATGCAAATTGAGTTTGGCGGATGTTTCATTGTGGGGTTAAATCAGTAGAATCAAATACGTAGAATTAGATTTAGAGTCAAAAACAAATATTCAAGATAACGTAATGAAAGATATTGAAGTCAACTATGAGGGTGATGATATCGTTGCCTACAATAAATTACTATTCGAAAGGTTTCCGCAAGCGTTATTTGACCCTGATTTCCTAGAATCTAATTCGCTACTAAGTATTAACAATGCAGAATTGCAGCATGGCAGAGGGGGTATTTATGGTTTTGAATATAATGAAATAAACTTAGTATTGCGTCATTATCGGCGTGGTGGTGTTCCCGCTATATTCATTGATGATAAGTACTTATGGATGACCTTGGCTAAAACCAGAGCCATGCAGGAAATGGAAATATTGTTAACAATGCATGGAGCTGGGCTTCCTGTGCCAATACCTGCGGCAGCGCATATCCATAGAAATGGATTAACGTATCAAGCAGACATCATCACAGTTTTGATACCCAATGCAAAAACACTTAGTTCCCTGCTTGTGGAAGATTCTGTTTCTAGTGAGGAATGGCAGAGAATGGGTCAGATTATCAAAAAATTTCACCATTATAATTGTCATCATGCGGATTTAAATGCACATAATATTATGCTGGATCAGCAAAAAGAGATTTACCTGATCGATTTTGATAGATCGATTATTAAGGCTTCATCAGAAAAATGGAAGATGCAAAATCTAGGCCGACTCAAGCGCTCGCTAGAGAAATTAGCGAATAGCAATAAAGATTTTCATTACCATCCAACAGACTTCTCATCACTAATGCAAGGTTATGCAGATTAAGACTAGGAAAGTGGTTAATTTGATTTTTCTAAGATCGGTTGCAAGTACTCTAAGTAGGCATACAAAACACCTGATTGCTTTTCCATAAAATGCATAGCATTTTTTCCATAATGTTCTCGTTGTAAGTCATCTTTCAATAAGCTGATGAGTTTAGTGCCTAGCTGGTGGTTACCTCTTACTTGTATGAGCGCATCTACTTGTAATAATTCTTTGGTTTCTAGCGCAAAATTATCCGTGTGAGGACCAACAATTATACATTTCCCAAAACTTGCTGGTTCTAATATGTTATGCCCGCCGCGAGTGATAAGAGAGCCGCCTATAAATACTAGCGCAGCTTCGTTAAAAAACACATTTAATTCACCTAACGTGTCTACAATATAAATATCGGTTGCGTCTACAATTTCATCGCGTTGGCTGCGCACAGCAACCTTCATTCCACTGTTTTGAAACTGTTGCGCAAGTTGCTTGCAACGATCTGGATAACGCGGTGCAAAAATAAGCAAATAGTTTTTTCTTTTTAATAACTCAACATGTTCGGCAATCTGCGTTTCTTCGTCTTCGTGGGTAGATGCGGCTAAGAAAAAAGGACGTTTGATGGTGGTGCATGCGAGTTTTTTATGTGCACTTTCGGTTATAGCGTATTTTAAATTTCCAACGGCGTGTGATTTTTCAGTCATTGCGCCGAGTTCTATATATTTATCATGGTCTTCTTTTGAGCGGGCTAATATTAAGCTTATATTTTTGAGTGCACGTGCATATTCACTTTTAATAAATTGGTTTGTTTCAGAAGTTTTGTTTGAGAGCCTGGCATTAATAATTATGATTGGAATTAGTTTATTTGCAGCAGAAGAATAGTAGGTGGGCCATATCTCTGTTTCTAGAATGAGTGTGCAATGTGGGTGAATCTTGTTTAAAAAGCGTTTAACAGAAAAGGCTAGGTCTATAGGTAAATAATGGTGAGTAATATTCTTATGATCGAGTTTATTTACTAATTTTGCTGCAGTAGGCGTGTTTGTAGTTACAACGATATTTTTATCAGGATATTTAGCATGTATAACCTGTATTAGAGGTTTTGCAGTGATAAATTCACCTACCGAAGCACAATGAAAGTGTATGGGGCGTGAGCTAGTTTGCACATACCCAAATCCAAATCGTTGTTTGAAGAAACGCCATCCACCGTCTTTGAACGCGCGATAGGCTACATGAGCCAGTGCGAGAGGGCTTAGCGCTAGAAGTGAAAGTTTGTATCGAGTGCTTGTAGGGTGCAATGTTTTAGCATCTGAAATTAATTTAGCCAACCATCAATCTGAACTAAATCATCAACACTAAGAGTACCTACAGCCTGTTTTAAATTCAATGTATTTAATAAATAATCATAGCGTGCGCGTGAATAATCACGTTTAGCACGGAATGTTTCTCGTAGAGCTAGCAAGACGTCTACCGATGTTCTGGTGCCTACTTGAAAGCCTGCTTCTGCAGCGCGAGCTGCTGCTTCTGTGGATTCAAGCGCTCGTGCAAGCGCTTTTACTCGACTGACGCCAGAAATGACATTTAAGTACGCGTCACGTGTGTTTTTTATGGTTTCTCTGCGTATTTTTTCATGCTCGTTTGTTGAGAGCTCTGCTCTGTAGCGTGCTTGTTTGGTGCGATAGTGTGTGCGGCCGCCCTCAAATATAGGGAAGCTTAATTCAAGACCTATACGTGAATCTTCAGATTCTCGATTCCCTGATAATCCGCCAGTGTCTGTGTCCGTGTGCGTAGCGACAATATCAAGTTTTGGATAGTGCTGAGATTGTTGTAACTTTACTTCTTGTTGCGCAATTTTTCTTGTGTGTTCACTGGATAGTAAAGTTAAATTTTCATTCAAAGCTTTGTTGATCCATTCATCAACATCATTAGGGACAGGGGTAATTAATTGCATACGATCAGACAAAGAATTTAGTTCGCTGGCACGTTCAGCAATAATGACTTCCAGCGAATCTTTAGATATCTCAAATGCATTTTGGGCTTCGATTTCACTGGCTACCGCTAGATCATAAGATGCTTGAGCTTCCTTAACGTCGGTAATGGCAATAAGTCCAACTTCAAATCGCTTTTTAGCTTGTTCAAGTTGACGTTCAATGGCTTCTTTTTCAGATATTCGAAAATTTACATTATCTTGTTCGGCTAGAACGTTAAAGTATGCATCCGCTGTTCGTGTTATTAGTTCTTGATATGAGGCGTCTAAATCAATGCCAGCTCTTGCTACTGACGTTTTCGCCTGGCGTAATTGAACATAGTAATCATGATGGTAAAGCGCTTGGGTGATGCTTAACGTGTAGCCGTGATCATTAAAATCTACTTCTCTGCCAGATACACCAAATGTTGAGCCATCGGTTTCTTGGTTAACATCTGTTGTATTGGCATTAATACTGGCTTGTGGTAATACATTGGCGCGTGCGATGGGTGTTTCTAGTATTTCAGCGTTGTATCGCGATTCAGCAGCATGAATATCAGCATCTTGTTGTTTTGCCATCATGTATACATCCATTAGGCTGAATGCATGTGCTGGGTTAAAAAACGACAATACCAGCATATATATTGTGCTGAGCAGAATGAAATTAGGGAAATTAAGAGTCTTTTTACTTGGAAATTGCATGCCTATGTATCTGTAATTTACGTGATGTATTAAGGGAATATTGAATGATCGGTAGTAATTCATTAGTAGATGGGCATGGTGGTATCTATATCTCGTGCCCAACCGTCAATACCTGTCGATAGATTAATCACTTTTGAATAATTTTGCTGAGCTAAATAGTTTGCTACCGCACGACTGCGTATTCCATGATGGCATATCACAACAATCTCTTCATCTATATCAAATTCACGTAATGCACTGGGTACTTGCCTCATAGGAATTAACTTTGAATTTTTTATATAACAACGTTCAAACTCCCAAGGCTCTCTTACATCTAATAAGATCGGTTGTTTGCTTACTTGTTCGAGATGATCCTGTAATTGTTGGGGGCTGAACTCCTTAAACATAATAAAAAAAGTCTCATTACAGCTCAAATACCTGTGCTGCCTGTAAGCCTATTAAGGGCTGCAGATTAGTTTCAAAAAGATTTGTATAGGTAAAACCATGATTATCGATGCGAGTAATAATTTTTGCATGCATGACCGGTGCGTTGTCAGTCACTACAAACATGCGCCCATTTTCGGTCAAAAAGTCTTCAAACATATCGTTATAAATAGGCATTGAAGCGGTAATAGCGATGACATCATATTTTTTATTAATATGGCTGCTAAAAAAACTTTTATCCAAAATGTCACCCGTTTTAAAACAAATGTTTGTTATTTTTTGTTGGTGTAACGTTGTTTGGGCATGTGCGCTTAGATCTTCGTATAGTTCTATCGTGTCAACATGATTACTGAGCTTTGCTAGGCAAGCCGTAACAAATCCAGTTCCTGTACCGATCTCTAGAACATTGTTATCTGCTTGTAATTGCAATGCTTGTAGCATCCTTGCTTCTAATTTGGGCGACATCATGAATTGATCATGATTGAGAGGAATCTCAAGATCAGAAAAAGCTAGTTTTTGATGTTGAGTGGGCACATACAATTCTCGTGGTGTATCTTCGATAACCTTCAAAACATCAACATCTAATACATCCCAAGGACGTATTTGCTGTTCAATCATGTTGAATCTTGCTTGCTCTATATCCATATGTTTCTATACCCAGCTGATTTATCTGGTTTAGTGGTGTGTTTTATATTATATGCACGTCATAATATCAGAATACATCCGTGCATTATTATTTATAAATCTACTACGGTTATTCATCGCTTTTGAGTACAAATAAGATACTTGTAATTGGCCCCGCTTGGGTTGGTGATATGGTGATGGTTCAGAGTTTATTCATTGCTCTGAAACGCCAAAATCCAGGCAACATCATTGATGTGGTAGCGCCCGCATGGTCAGCACCCGTACTTGCGCGGATGCCAGAAGTGCGCCAGGTTATAAAAGTGAATCTCCAGCACGGTAAGCTACAAATTGCTGAGCGTTATCGAATAGGCAAAAGCTTGCGAGGTGAATATGATCGGGCGATTATTCTGCCGCGTACCTTTAAGTCTGCATTAATTCCATATTTTGCCAAAATCCCAAAACGCATCGCCTATCGAGGGGAAATGCGCTACGGGGTTGTAAATGAAATGCGAGAGCTTGATACAGAATTAACCTATAAAGCTGTGGAAAAATATCTGCATCTGGCAGCCGATCCAGAAAAAATAAAACAGGCTCCGCAAATCTACTATCCTCAACTTATGGTGGACGAGAAAAAACGTCACCAAACTGCAAAAAAAGTAGGAGTTGATGAGTTAACTCCTTCGATAGCATTCATGCCTGGTGCTGAATTTGGACCATCTAAACAATGGCCAGGAAAATATTTTGGTGAGCTTGCTATTCGATTTAAGCAACAAGGTTATAACGTGTATGTTTATGGTTCTCAAAAAGATAATCCAATTGGCGAAGAAATTGCTCAAGCTTCAAATGGCGATGCAGTTAATTTGTGCGGACAAACTAATCTAGAAGAAGCTATTGATTTACTTTCACTGGTAAAAGTGGCAGTTACAAATGATTCTGGCTTAATGCATATAGCAGCAGCAGTAGGCAGTCCAGTGGTCGCTATCTATGGCGCGATAACACCTAAGTACACACCGCCATTAACAGATAAGAAAGAAATTCAATACTTAGGTTTAGAGTGCAGTCCTTGCTGGAAGAAGCAATGCCCTTTCGGGCATTACAACTGTTTGAATAATATCGAAGTTGATAAAGTCTACGAAAGTGCGCAGAGATTATTAGAGAAAGAAGTCGCCACGATCAAAACTTGAATCTAATGAGTCTAGTTTTTCAGGATGATTGATTAAATCCTCAATAAACCAGTTTGCATGATTATATAAACAGGTCACATCTTTGCATTCTTCTGTAGCATCAAAAGCTTCAATAAGGCGCAATGTATTTTTTTGTGTTTCGATAACACCAGCTTGTGTATCGTAAGCATGTTTTTCACCTAATAAAGCTTGTGGTACATGGCGATATACTGGGCAATTGAATACACCAAGTGGGCTTAGTACTTGTCTGAAATACTGCATATGACAGTTATGTGGCTGTTCAGTGTAGTTCATGTAGGTGCCATTTTCTAACACACGTAAATTTGTGCTTTCAATCACGGCAAAGTTATCGTCTTCTAATTGCATAGATTCTGTAACTGAAGCACGAATTTTTTTCATGATTGATTCAACATGCTCTTGTTCTTTATCAATGCCGATAACTTCTGCGTTGTTTGCCTCTGCGCGCGTTAAGAAAGGCTTGAAAGAGATGTAATCGAATTGATGGTCTTTCGCCATTTTGGCGGCAGCAAGCATCTCATCAACGTTTTCGATGATTTTTGTATCGTTGGTTTCGCAGTCTTTCCATACAATAATGAAACTAAAACCAATTTTAAATTTTGGGTTAACCTTTTTGATATGAGGAATATGGCTACAAATCCATTCTAGAGTAACTTTCTTGCTGCCAGGCTTATGCATTGCGCGAAAGGTTTCATTGGTTCCAGAATCTAAAGATAGTCGCACCCAATCACGTTCATCTAGCACTTCGGCAACTGCTTCAACTTTCTTCATCAAGCTGCCATTGGTTACCACACCAATCTGAATGCCCATTGACTTTAAATGGCGAACAATATCTTCAAAGCCCTTGTAAGCCGTGGGTTCGCCGCCGCCAATAATGATTACAGAGCGTAGGCCTTTTTCTGCTAGATAAGTGAGTGAGTTTTTTAATTTCTCATGCTCGTAGTGAATATTTTTATTTAGAATATCCATGTCCACGCAGTGATCACATTTGTAATTGCATACGGTGGTAGCGTCTAAGTTAATAGAAATAGGTGCGCTGATAGGTGCCATTTCTAAGGCTTCATCAAGCGTCATAGAGTTATTAGCGTAACCTTCGCGCCATTGTACTTGCCATTCGACGTATTCTTTTAATTTACCAAGCACTTCCGGTTGGCGTAGCTTGCCCATGAAGTCATGAATGGGGGACAGCTCAGTCTGCTTAACGACTTCGTGTGAAACAGTCTTCACATGAAGTGGAGTAGAATCTTGTTTTTCCTCAAAGTTATGCTTAGTAAAATCAATGAGGGGTGAAAGAGTCATTAACACTTCGCCGCTTTCAGTATGTATTTTTTCCATTATTCCAATGTATTCTTTGGTTGGGTTGCCGCTTGATAAATTTGCGCTAGCTGCGTCATGCCGTCAATTAATGTGACTTCATCAGATGTGGCTTTAGAGTGAATAGTACTTATAAAGTTCTTGATAGAGCAAACCAGAGGGTCTTCTACAGGTAATTGATGTTCAACTGAGCGTAATGATATCAGGTAATGAGGGAGTTCAACATGTCTATCAGCCCGCAGATCGTTAATGGCATAGGCTGCTGGTTTGGGGGAGGTATTGCTAGAAGTTAGTGAGATCGAAACTCGCGTATCCCCGAATGCATGTAAGTAATCGAATTTAATCAGTAAGTCCTGATCAAGATTTGCTGCAATATAATTTGATTCGATATTATTGATTTTTCCATTGCCGACTATGGAAAACAGCATGCTTAATAAATGCGGGACAGCATCTACGATCATAGCGCTGCCTTGGCTTTGTGGCGATAGCCACATTGAAAATGACTCGATAGCCTGTGGGCTTTTTAGTTGTGGGTATAGCTCATAGTATGTGGGCAGTGTGTAAGGCCATTGAGTATTTAATTGCAGTAATACTTTGTTGGTACGGCATAAATTTACTACCTCTTTAGCTTCACTGGTGATTTTTCTTATATCACTTTCAGAAGTAAAATCTAAATTAGACCACCAAAGAGGTTTTTCGCAAAACACATGACATCCTGCCTGGACTGCTGTGATTAGGTGCTGAAGGTGGGTATTGGCTGGACTACTGATTACGACTATGTCAATTGAGTGAGTTTTTAATAACGCTTCAAGATTTTCATAAGCTGTGCAATTAATTGCATACTCATTTTTCAAAACATCGGCTGCCTGATGGCCAGAATCTAGCGAGCTGCTAACTATAGCTTGGACGTCGCATCCCAGCTGTTTAAAAGTTCGCGCAATGAATGGGCCTGTGCCTTGCTTGCTTCGGCCAGGTCCGACAATAGCCACGTTAAAAGTCATAAATAAGTTTAATAAATCAGAATATGTAAAAGGGTACGGTGTGTTCACTGTTTGAGCAACACATTCAAGTAATTCTTATACCAATAATGATCCCTTAACCATATCAATGCAGTCGTGATTCAATTAAAATTACAGATCCTGAAGCTGGGGGAGTCCATTGCACAAGGCTTAAATTAGTTATTGGTGTATTGGGCTGAGATTTACCCTTACAACCTGAACCAGATAATGCTGGCGGAGGGAAGCTACAGCTTAAAAGCCAATTAGCTGCGCGCCCGCCATACAAGAGGTCACTACCAATGAGCGCAAATGCTGAAAGCATTCAAAGTAAAACAGCCCAATTATCAGAAGAGCTTACACAAGCTTTTTCTGGCTCAAAAAAGATATTTGTACAAGGATCTCGCGACGATCTTAAGGTAGGTATGCGAGCAGTTTCATGTGCAAGCACCTCCGCAAGTTTTGGTGAAGAAGTAAATCCCCCGATAACGGTTTATGACACATCGGGTCCATATTCAGAAACAGATGTGAATATTGACTTGTTAAAAGGACTTCCGTCCTTAAGAAGCAAATGGGTTGAGGAGCGCAATGATACAGAACTCTTATTAGGTCCTTCTTCTGAATTTGGCCACGCTAGACAAGAAGACCCAAAAACTGCGCATTTACGTTTCGCTCATTATCATGCGCCACGTCGTGCAAAGGTGGGCAAAAATGTAACGCAAATGCATTATGCAAGGCAAGGTATTGTCACGCCTGAGATGGAATATATTGCAATTCGCGAAGACATGCGTTTGCAAGAACATCGAAAAGATCCACGTTATAAAAAAATATTAAAACAACACAAGGGGGTCAATTTCGGTGCAAACATTCCGGAACAAATTACACCTGAATTTGTGCGCGATGAGGTGGCAAGTGGTCGCGCTATCATTCCAAATAATATAAACCACCCTGAATCAGAACCGATGATTATCGGTAGAAATTTTCTAGTTAAAATTAATACTAATTTAGGAAATTCAGCGGTAACTTCTTCTATTGAAGAAGAAGTTGAGAAGATGGTTTGGGCAGTACGCTGGGGTGGCGACACCGTAATGGATTTGTCTACCGGCAAACATATTCATGAAACTCGAGAATGGATTATCCGTAATTCCCCTGTGCCGATTGGTACGGTACCCATTTATCAAGCTTTGGAAAAAGTAAATGGAAAAGCGGAAGACTTAACCTGGGAAATGTTTAGAGACACGTTAATTGAGCAAGCCGAGCAAGGTGTGGATTACTTTACGATCCATGCTGGTGTGCGTTTGGCGTATGTGCCGATGACGGCAGATCGCGTAACCGGTATTGTTTCGCGAGGTGGGTCCATAATGGCGAAGTGGTGTTTAGCACATCACCAAGAAAATTTTTTATACACGCACTTCAGTGAAATCTGTGAAATCATGCAAGCCTATGATGTGGCTTTTTCATTAGGAGATGGTTTGCGTCCAGGATCCATAGCCGATGCAAATGATGAAGCTCAATTTGCAGAATTAGAAACGTTGGGTGAGCTAACAAAAATAGCTTGGGAGCATGATGTTCAAGTCATGATTGAGGGGCCGGGGCATATTCCTTTGCAAATGATCAAAGAAAATGTAGAAAAAGAATTAGAAGATTGTTTTGAGGCGCCTTTCTATACGCTTGGACCACTGATAACCGATATTGCACCTGGGTATGATCATATAACCTCAGCCATTGGTGCTGCGAATATAGGGTGGTATGGCACGGCTATGCTTTGTTATGTAACACCTAAAGAGCACTTAGGGTTACCTAACAAACAAGATGTTCGAGATGGAGTTATTACCTACAAGATTGCCGCACATGCAGCAGATTTAGCCAAGGGTCATCCAGGTGCGCAAATTAGAGACAATGCGCTCTCAAAGGCGCGATTTGAATTTCGTTGGGATGATCAATTCAATTTAAGTTTAGATCCTGACCATGCGCGTGAACTACATGATGAAACATTGCCAAAAGATTCTGCCAAAGTGGCGCATTTTTGTTCAATGTGTGGGCCACATTTTTGTTCCATGAAGATTACTCAAGATGTGCGTGAATATGCGGCTAAGCAAGGCATTGAAGCGATTCCAGTTGCAATAGAGCAGGGTTTGAAAGAAAAATCGCAAGAATTTAAAAATGCTGGTGTTGAGATCTATCAAAAAGTATAAATTTAATTATATTTAACAAATCTACACATTTGCATTGTGTAAGTGATTCTATAATCTAACGACATGGCAGGTTCTTCTAAAAAGGTAATTTTTGCAGCGCTGATCGGTAATGCAATTATTTCAATAATGAAGTTTGCTGCAGCAGTATTTACAGGTAGCTCTGCTATGTTCTCTGAGGGTATTCACTCATTGGTGGATACTGGCAATCAAGTCTTACTTCTATTCGGCTTAAGGCAGGCAAAGAAACCTGCTGACAAACGATATCCATTCGGACATGGAAAAGAAGTGTATTTTTGGAGCTTTGTGGTTGCGATTCTAATTTTCGCGGTCGGTTCAGGCTTGTCTATTGTTAAAGGCCTGGAGCATATTAAGCATCCTCAAGTTATCACTGATCCAATTGTAAACTATGCCGTATTAACTTTTGCTTTAATTGTAGAGGGGTGGGTTTTTTACATAGCAATTAAAGAATTCAACAAAGTAAAAGGCTCCAAAGATTATTTGCAAGCCATTCAACAAGGAAAGGATCCTGGTTTATTTGTAGTTCTTCTTGAAGATGCTGCTGCAACTTTAGGTCTTATTGTAGCAATGATTGGTATCGCAATCAGTCAACTTACTGGCAACTATATTTATGACGGTGTTGCTTCGGTTGGTATAGGAATAATTTTAGCGTTTGTGGCGGCATTGTTAGCTTATGAAACTAAAGGTTTGCTTATCGGGGAGAGTGCAGATGATGAGGTCGTGGATGGAATACGAGAAATGGTTGACGGATTCACAGGTGTAGAGCGCGTTAACGAAGTGCTTACCATGCATATGGGGCCTGAATATATATTGGTTAATCTAAGCGTTGAGTTTAATGATGATATTCATACAGAACAAATGGAATCTGTTATTGCGCATATTGATAAAAATATTAAACAAAGCTTTGTAAATGTTAAGCGCGTGTTTATCGAAGCAGAGTCGTGGAAGTTTACGCATTAGAAAATGTCTTCAGGGGAGAATTTAACACAAGAGTCACTTAGTAAGACTATGCGAGTCTTTTTGTTGTTCGCAACAATTATAATCATAAGTATCACGGTTACATTGATGTTTAAAAAGCAGCCAGAAATCACGCAAGTTGCTCTGCAACAAGAGATTCAATCCTTACAACAACAGCTGCCGATAAAAATTGATGCGCATACTGAGCTTCAAAATGTTGAAGCAAGGAGAATGGAGATAGAATATTCATTTATGGTAACCGATGGCTCAACACAGCAAGCAGGTATCAGTGTTAAGGAGGATAATTTTGCTCAACAAATCGAAGCTGCTGTAAAAACCAGTGCTTGTCAAAATAAAAATACCAGACGTTATATAAATAGCGAAGTATCATTATCTTATCGTTACGTTAATGCAGATGATATTCCCATCGCAGACTTTGTCGTCCCTGCAGGTTTCTGCAAAAAATAAGCGAATAGAAATGCTATGAGCGCTTCAGGTCATTCATCTTCATTAAAAGCTATTTTCTTTGCGTTCGGTGCTAACTTAGCGATTGCATTAATGAAAACTGCGGCAGCGATTTATACTAACTCGGGTAGCATGTTGGCGGAGGCAATACATTCATATGCTGATACCGGCAATCAAGTTTTACTTTATTTGGGTTTAAAGCAATCTCAAAAGCAGCCAGATGAAAAACACCCGCTTGGTTATGGTAAAAATAGCTACTTCTGGAGTTTTGTTGTTGCCGTATTGTTGTTCAGTGTAGGTGGATTGTTTTCTATATACGAAGGATGGCATAAATTGCAACATCCTGAGGCGCTAAATCAAGCGTGGATCGGCTTGCTTGTTTTAGGTGTAGCTATAATTATAGAAATAATTAGTTTATTAGGTTGCTTGAGTGCAATTAACGATGTTCGTGGTGAAAAGTCATTAGCTAATTGGCTAAAGCATACGCGTAATGCTGAGTTAGTGGTTGTCCTTGGAGAAGATAGTGCTGCAATCTTAGGTTTAATTATTGCTTTTGTGTTTGTGGGCATTAGTGTACTCACGGATAACCCTATCTATGATGCAATAGGTTCTATCTGTATTGGCATTGTATTGATCATAGTTTCAATATTCGTAGCATGGCGCATTAAAGCATTAATTATAGGCGCGTCGGCCGAGCCTGAAGTCAGAGAAATAATTAATCAAATTATCCAACAAGATAAAAATGTCGAGCAGCTGTTTAATGTAATCACTATTCAGTTTGGTTCAAGGATTATGTTGGCAGCAAAAATTAAATTACCTGATGCCATGCCTACAAAAGAATCAGTTGAAAATATTAATGCGTTAGAGAAAAAAATTAAAGCACAGCTGCGTGATGTGGGTTGGTGTTTTATAGAGCTAGATAGCAAAGATTAAGCTGCAGAGTGATAAATTTTATTAATTAGCCCTTATAAATTATATAATGCGAACAGGTTCAAACTTTTAATTTTATTAGCTCTAAGGGTTAAATATTTCACACCGTTTAGCAGAAAGGCCGATACGCATGCATGAATTGCTCTTAAGAGTTGCCTATATAAGTAGATAAAATATAGGCAGACAATAATCACAAGCAATGCTTGCATCATTATAAGGAGCGTAAGATGAAGCACCTTACTATAATTGTTCTTTTATATTTATTTGCCACGGCAGGTTATGCTGCAGATCTCACTTGTCATTGGCCTACTAATCAAATTCTAAATTCTATTGTTCCTATCGAAAGCGGTGAGAACAGTCACGCTAGTGGCGTCGTTGTGTCAAGTAACTTAGTAATCACTGCAGCGCATGTTTTGGAAGATTACTATAATACCGCTGTAGAAATTAATAATGCGATGTATTTAGCATCAGTATTGTTGGTAGATAAAGAATCCGATATCGCATTACTATCCGTATCGACTGAAAATCTTTATCCAATTCCTTTAAGTAAGAATGACTTATATGAGAGCCAAGAAGTGTGGGCAGCTGGGTACCCACGTGCACAAAGTTTGCATACAAGTTCAGGCAACTTTGTTTCCAAAAAGGCTGAAGCGATTCATACCAGTGCAGGGATAGATTCGGGTGAATCAGGTGGTGGTTTGCTTAGTTGCGAGCAAGGTGAATTTGTCTTGGCAGGAATGTTGCGTGGGTATGGTGCATACCGTACCGATCAGGGTTTAGTAAGATTAGAAGATTATTCAATCTCTGTTGCAGCGAGTGATATTAGATTCACCTTAGATTTAAGTAAACTAAGTCATAACGAATTTTAAATTCTCTATAGTTTCAGGATTTATAAAACGTTAAACTGTTGGCTTCACAACCAACAAGTTAGCGATGCCATATTCTTATTACAAAAGATTGCCTGCCAAAGATAAAAAAATCTATCGCGCCAGCGATAAAATTTCTAATGTGAGCCTAAAAGATTCAGCTGAATTATTGCCATTGGTGCGCTCTGTGCAATCAGCGCTAAAATCAAAAGAGAAAAGAATTGTATTGCAGGCCAGCCAAGCATTAGTAAATCAGCTCACCCACCAACTTACAATTCCGCCAATTAAAGTAAAGGTACTTACCAGTCGGCCGCATAATAATTATGGTGAATTGCACGGTTTGTATGAACCTGTGTCGAAAAAAGTAAAAGTTGCCGAGATTTCTGTATGGATGCTAACTGCAAAACGTAAACAAGTAGTCGCTTTTAAAACCTACATGCGCACTTTGTTTCATGAGGTCTGCCACCATCTAGATTATGAGTTGTATAAATTAGAAGACTCTTACCACACGGAAGGTTTTTTTAAACGCGAATCTAGCTTGTATACACAATTAGTTTTGGAAGGTTTGGTGCAATAGAGTGATGTCTGATCTTGTAGTGAGTTGGGCAGCTATTAACGATTTTCTAGAAATAGCAGAGTTAGATAGAATCTCCTGGTTGCATAATAGAAATTCGGAATTTATTCCTGATGGCGAGCATGTGTGGAGGCATTGGGTGGAGCATGGTTATGTTTGTGTGGCAAAACAGAATCAAGAAATAGCAGGGGTTGCACTTTCATTTGCATCTACACGACCTAAATTTCATTTTTTACATAAAGTATTTTTGGCAAAAAGTTATACCGGCCAAGGTGTTGGTAGAAAACTGCTGAAAGTACTATGTGAAAAATATGATGAAAATAAAATTTCAGTTCAATTAACAACAGATACGAATAATATGGCCATGCAATGCTTAGCAGAAAGAATGGGATTTTCTGAGAAGGAATTAGTTAAAGGTTACTATCGAGAAAATGAAGATAGGTGGGTGTATACAAGGGTGCCTGGTTAAAAACTGTTTTCGATTCTGAACAGATATTATGAATATTAATTTGATAAGTGTGCCGCAGCAAGAATGTGAAGAAATCGCCGCATTCGTAACTAGTTTGAAATCAGAAATTGTTGAAGTTTAATCACTGCTAACGACCTAAGGCAGTTATGTAATGTTGTAATAGAATCCCAAAATTTATGAACTGCTATGAAATGGAATGAAGTAACTAGAATCGAAGTTAAAGGAAAAACACTTGCCATTAAAGATGCAATGGTGATGCTCAGCAATAATGAAATTACACCAGAAGGACCTTCGATTACCTGCGAGCCTGGTGAATACATATTAGAAATTTACGTTCCAGTTCCATTTCATGCGCATCGTGTAAGGATGAGGAAAGTTGATTCAGATCCAAAACTTGGTAATGAGATTGGCGCAGTTGAAATCGATCACGCTTTTGTGGGTTTCATTGACTACGAGTTGTTTTTAGCTAGTATCAAAGAGGACTTTGAGTCGTACGAGGAATGGACCATGATGGAGTTAGATGATGAGTTAACTCTTAATTTTTCAGGTGAAATTTTATTTAATAATGAAAAATTAGTATATGTAAAATCAGGTGATGGTGATGGAACTTATCCTGTTTATGAGCTGGTCGCTAATGACAAACAAGTTGGAATTGAATGTGTCTTTATTCCGTAAGTCTATTTCTTGAAAAGCTTAGAAACTGCTTTTAACGGGTTGTTGATTATCTTAGAGTTTGTAGTTCTTCGACTTGATTTCCTTCTTTCTTTCATAACAAGCTTGCTATCATCATCTACGAAAGGAAAACGAATTTCTTCATCAGATTTTCTGCGATCTGAATTTTTTCTTCGATTAATTTGAGTGCTCTCAGTCTTGGTGGTCTGAGAGTTTTTATCTGTATGTAACATATTCTAAACCCAACGATTAGATGTGCGTAAATATTAGGCTTTACCTCCATGAATAAAATGGAAGACGGAACAAGAGGTTTGACTTACACCCTGAGCGGCAAATAGGTTGTTATAAATGTGATCTTCCACACACCAGTTTAAATGGTTGCTCGTTTCTGGAATGGATGTACACAGCAAAATAGAGCGCACCTTCCTTGGTGCGACTCTTAAGCGTGCATCCATGTGCTCATTAGTTGCGTTTGTCATGATGCTTCTTATGACGCTTGGCGTGCTTGTATTCTCTTTTGCTTACTTTTCCATCATCGTTAACATCGATTCGATCATGCTTTTTCTTTGCGTGTTTATATTCTCTTGGTCCTATTTTGCCATCGTTATTTTTGTCGGCAGCATTATGAATCTTTCCGGCCCGTTTATATTCTTTTCGTGAGACTTTCCCATCGTCATTGTAATCTGCAGCTTCATGGAAGCGTTTTGCACGGTTTGCTTCACGTGGACCAATTTCACCATCGTTATTATAGTCAGCGGCATTATGCACTCTTCTAGCACGATGAAATTCAGCACGGTTAATGGCGCCGTCATCGTTATAATCGATAACATTATGTGCACGGCGTGCTAAGGCTTTCTCGCTCTCATTGAGCATGCCGTTACCGTCTTTGTCAAAATATTCAAATGCCTTTTCTGCGCGCGTACCAGCCACCTCGGTGTCATCAGCGTTAGAGGTAAAAGGCAATGTCATTAAGGTAGCCAATAGTGCCGCGCATAATTTATTGCTGGCCCTAAAAGCCAGCATGCTTTTTTTATTTAAATGAAACATAATAATTCTCCCTATATAACTCAATTTAAAAATGCTTTGTGTAGGTTCAGTAACGCGCAAGTTGTGAATTGGTTGACAGTTCGCGTTACACTAGATTTTGTAATAGAGATGGCTTGATTAACTCATTGAATTAAATATGTTGTTTGCAAATAAAAAGACCTTAATGCCTTCACCTCAAGATGCGTTGCCTGGCAGAGCAGAAGCAATACAAGTAAGTAAACTGCATTACGTAAATGAAAATACAATCGTGCCACCATTTCCAGATGAGTTGGATATGGCGATGTTTGGTTTGGGTTGTTTTTGGGGAGCCGAGCGTAAGTTCTGGCAGCTGGTTGGTGTGTATTCCACCGCGGTGGGTTATGCAGGTGGGTTTACTCCAAATGCTACGTACGAAGAGGTATGCACGGGTTTAACCGGCCATAATGAGATGGTGCGTGTGATGTTTAATCCAAAATTTATGAGTTATGAGAATCTACTCAAGGTATTTTGGGAGTCGCATAACCCGACTCAAGGAATGCAGCAGGGTAATGATGTCGGCACGCAGTATCGCTCTGGTATTTATACCTATAGCGAAGAGCAACAAGAGATAGCAGAACGAACCCAGCAGGCATATCAGCAAGCCTTGTCTAAGCAGGGGTATGGGGTGATTACAACAGAAATTATAGAGGCGCCTGAATTCTATTATGCTGAAGATTATCATCAACAGTACTTGGCAAAAAATCCTGGGGGCTATTGCGGATTAGGCGGTACTGGCGCTTTATTAAATCAAGATTAGTTTAGAAAAAAAGAAGTGAATAATATAAATGAGCAAGGAAATTCATCAGCTACGGAAGAATTATCAAACCATAATGTTAGAAAAAAAACACTCAAGTAAAAACCCATTTTCACAATTTAAAGTTTGGTTTGATGAAGCTCGTGATGCGGAATTTGTAGAACCAAATGCCATGAATCTGGCTACTGCTGATAAATATGGAACAATTTCGTCTCGTATGGTGTTGTTAAAGGCATTTGATGAAGTTGGGTTTGTGTTCTTTACTAATTATGCAAGTAATAAAGCGCAAGATTTGGATAGCATAAAGATGGCTGCGTTGAATTTTTGGTGGGATAAGATGTATCGCCAGGTGCGTATTCAAGGTCGGGTTGAAAAAATTTCAGCGAGTGAGTCTGAGGAATACTTTCATTCACGTCCCAAGGGTAGTCAGATTGGGGCGCTTGCTTCTAGGCAAAGTTCAGTGATTGAGAGTTACGGTGCTATCGAAAAAGAATATCAGCGTTTGGAGCAAGAATTTGGTGATCAAGAAGTGCCTTATCCAAGTTTTTGGGGCGGTTACAGGGTTGTGCCAGAGCTATTTGAATTTTGGCAGGGAAGGCCTAATCGCTTACACGATAGACTTCGTTATGCTAAGACGGATTCTGGTGAATGGAAAATAGATCGACTTTCACCTTAGTGGAATGATTCTGGCTTAACTGTAGAGTCTACTCATATAAAATATGCCATTCTGGGGCTGCTTTAACTTTTTCTGGCCAAAAAGTTTTTTCAGGATTTTTCTCATTTAACTCAGCGCACTTTTCTTTAGCTTCACCATAGGTCATGGTGTTGTCTTTCATTTTGCCTGTTTCAAAATCGTATTTAAGCTTCCAGGCAATAATGTAATCAGAATCGCTATCGCGGCGTATGAGATTTTCAGCAACCATTTTATATTCCATCTATGTAAATGCGTGCGGCAAATTTTTGTCTTACAACTACGTCATTCGTTTGGCGTAGTATCAAATTTGAATTGTAAAGATACTATAAAACCACTTAGCTTGCCATGCCGAAGACTTTAAGTAAGAAGGCGTACATTAATGCCACTTCTTTAAGATAGTCAAAACGTCCTGAAGCACCTGCATGTCCGGCACCCATATTCATTTTTAATACTAGTATATTATTATCTGTTTTCAGTGCGCGTAGTTTTGCCACCCATTTTGCCGGCTCCCAATAGGTTACACGTGGGTCGGTTAGTCCTGCAGTAACTAACATATGCGGGTAATTCTGCTTAGCAACGTTTTCGTAAGGGGAATATTGTGAAATATTTAAATAATCAGATTCATTATTTATTGGGTTTCCCCACTCGGGCCATTCTGGAGGGGTGAGAGGTAAATTCGCATCACTCATAGTATTGAGGACGTCAACGAAGGGAACATCAGCAATTGCGGCATGAAATAATTCAGGCTGCATATTAAGCGTAGCTCCAACCAGCATACCGCCTGCAGATCCACCATGAACGACTATTTTTCCTGTTTGAGTATAATTATTTTCAATAAGGTGGTTGGCGCATGTGATGTAGTCACTAAAAGTATTGGTTTTGTTTTCCAATTTTCCACCATCGTACCAGGCATATCCTTTTTCCATGCCGCCACGTACATGGGCGATCGCATATATAAACCCGCGATTTACCAAACTAAAGCGATTAGTTGAAAAACTAGCAGGCATTGTGCTGCCGTAGGAACCATATGCGTATAACAACATTGGTGCACTGCCATCTAAAGGTGTTGTGTTTTTGTAAAGTAAAGAGATGGGAACAGTTTCACCATCTGCGGTGGCGGCAAATAATCTACGAGTTGTATAGTCCGTGGCTTGATGTCCACTCGGCACCTCTTGCTGTTTAATGAGCTCGCGCTGACGTGTCGACATCTCATAGTCAAAAATTTGTGTAGGAGTTGTCATTGAAGTGTAAGAGAGTCGTAATATGTGAGTATCGAACTCAAAGCCACCCATAATATTTAGCTCATAAGCTTCTTCATTAAATTCAATACAATGTTCTTCTGAAAAATTATCATTTTGGAAACCAACCACTACAATGCGTGGTAGGCCATTTATCCGTTCTGATCGAATTAAAAACTCCTTAAATATATAAATGCCTCTTAATAGAGTGCCTTTAGGAGGTGTGTACGTATCTTGCCAATTAATTTGTTCAGAGTGCTGCAAGTCAGTTTGCATAATCTTATAGTCTGCAGCGCCATCTTTATTGGTAACAATATAAAAAATACCATTACGTTCTGAGATTTCATATTCAACACCGGTTTGTCTTTTGGAAAAACATAGCGCAGCTTGTGTGGGCTGGTGTGCATCGATGGTATATATTTCACTGGTTACATGGTCATGTGCTGAAATTAAAATAAAATTATTAGATTCAGTGATATCTAGTGAAACAAAAAAGCCAGGATCATCTTCTTGGTAAATAATTTCGTCATTTTCTGTATCTGTACCTAAGGTATGTCGAATAACTTTGTCAGGACGATGGCTGTCATCCAAAGTGGTGTAGAAAATAGTGCAGCTGTCCATGGCCCATACGAAAACACTTTGAATATTACTTATTTCATCATTAAGTAGCTTACCGGTTGCCAGCTCAAGGGTATAAAGCGTATAAAACTCAGACCCTTTGGTGTCGGCGCTGTAAGAGAAATATTTATGATCGGGGCTATGGCCCGCATCTCCTATATCAAAATACTTGTGGTCTTTTGCGGCTTCATTTGCATTTAACAAGATCTCTTCTTGCTCAGGAGAGTCTTTGTGATAACGGCAATAAATTGGGTACTGCTGATTTTCTTCGTAACGATCATAATAAAAGTAATCGCCATCTTTATCGGGCACGGTGCTGTCATCTTCTTTAATGCGTGCGCGTAATTCAGCGAATAACGTTTCCTGTAATGGCTTGGTGTCACCTAGGGATTCTTCTAAGTATGCATTTTCCGCTTCAAGGTAATCTCTAATTTCTTTTGCTAGCACGTCTGGTGTTTGGATCACCTGCTGCCAGTTTTCATCTTTTAGCCAGGCATAGTCATCTGTGCGAGAGTAGTCGTGCTGGATGATTTCAGTTTTTTTCTTATCCGCAATAGGAGGAAGAGCTTTAGCAGCCATCAAGTTAGAACCTTTTTAGTGGTGATTATTTATTTTTTAGAGGCTGGTAATGCTACTTGCCACTGCACACGGTACACGTTGCGATTGGGAATGGGCCCCTTGGGTCCGCTGTGACTGATCGTAGTGGATTGTGGCCCCATGACTTGTTGATAGTATTGTACAACCATTTTAGAAAAATCATCACAATCGAAGGGCAGTTCATAGCGTACTTCATAGATGGGTCTACCGTCTGCTTCCCATTCTTCTTCGTCAACAGGCCATAAGTCTGCTAACAAGTGAGAATGAAATTCACCTTCGAAGTCTACATCAAATAACACTTTGCAAACTTGCTTGCCGCTACCTTCATTGGCTTCGATGTGGTCTGGAAATAATCCATGAAAAAAAAAGTTTGCTGTAGACACAAAAAACCTAATAGAAATATTCTGAGTTATAATGAATGCATGAAGTATAAGTTAGAAACCGACGTATCAACATTTGAAATACAAATTGAACCGCTAGGATTGTGGGACTTGTGGGTGGACAATATGCCCACATTGACTTTCCATACCCCTGAAGAAGCGGCACTCGCAGTGTATGAGCAGCAATCGGGTTATACTACCTGGGATTTATTAGAAGAACATACTGCTCCTAAAGACTTAAGTGGCTGGCAAAAAGTTGAAGATTAGCGGTTTTATAAGCGATAACATGACAGAACTAAGACTTAGCGTTAGAGTCTTAATATTATGTATATAAGTAAGCGTAATTCCCCAATACTTATAACGTTATTGTTTTGTGTAGTAACGTTGCCGGTGTATGCAGGTGCTGTGCATAAATGGGTGGATGCGCAAGGGGTTACGCATTATTCAGATCAGTTGCCTGAAAATACCTTGAACACCGTCAAGCAAATAGATGTATCAAATGTGTACAGCAATTCTGCCAGTAGGGATTACCAGAGTACGGCTTACCAAGAGAATTATTATTCGGTCACCAATCAGTGGGCTAGAATGAAAGAGGAGCGTTTAGAGCGCAAGCAATTACAGCTAGAAAAAGCTAAACAGAAAGCAGCCCAACAACCGGTGGTGCCGCAAGTTGTATATCTTAATCAGGCTGAAGAATATCGGCCTGGAAATGCCTACTATCCAGCTTATTTTGGTCATCGTGGTAATGGGTATAAATACCATAATCAAAATAATCACTATGCTGGTAGAAAGCGCGGTGGTGCTTATTCAAGTAGATTTACGGATAGATATTCTCGATCAAATTGTAGATTGCCACGTAATGGTTATTCAAGACCAGCAAGGTCAGGTATTACTCTAACCATTCGTTAGGGCGAAATACCGCAATTTATTCGCATTCGCGAATTAAATATTTTATTAATTTACTGCATTGTCTTGCAACCCGGGCTCTGCTTGAGCAGAATTCATCCTCGATTTTATTCTATCCAACCAAATTTATAAGAATAACTAGCTATGGCGGATGCAGCATTTCATTTAACTGAAGAATTTATCACTGAAGATTTAGAGTATTACTTTTCAGGCGAGCGTGATAAGAATAACCAGATACGCCCTGACGATAATATTTACAGTATGACGCCAACTTCAACTCATTTAAGCGTGAGTTTAGAAGATGACAAAGTGGGCAATTTTTTTTACCCAACATTGCCTAATCTTTTTGACAGAGTGTATATCGGCATCAGTATTCCTTTGTTTGCAAGTAATTGGGGCGCGTCATTTTTGTTGGAGCTATTAAAAGTGGTTAAGCCAGGTGGGGTCATAATTTTACCTGTTTATCCTGAGGGGCAGGCTCAGGAAAAAGGCCATTGGTCGCGTAGTTTTTTAGAGAATATTTTCTTAAGTCGCGAGCGTTGGACAGGTTTCAGTAATGTGCGTGCAGAAAATGATGGCGTGATGTCTTTAAGTGTAGGTCGTAAATGGCCTGATCCGATTGCAAGTACCGCGCAGTGGTTTTATCAACAGCGTGCAAATCTTGCCCTAGGAAAACTATTAGAAGCGGGAAATCGTGATGGTTTGGCTGAGGCATTTGCTGAAATTGCCACAAGAGTATGGGCAAATTACACGCACAATTCAGTTATAGAGCGAATTATATTAGATACCTTTGGAGTAAAAGCACCTGTAAAGGTGAATTGTGTCAGCAACGATTATGGTTTGTTAGTTACCGATTTATTGTTAAGTAGCTATATTAATGTTGAGGGGGGCAGTACGGTACATATAACTCAAACTGAAGAAGCCGTTGCGAAAAGTTTTGCCAGTTATTTTGCTCCGCATACTGGAGATCAGCATGATGTGAAGATGGGAGATAGGGATAGTATCGAATTTAATAATAATTCTGATGTGATTTGTTTGATTCACGCACTATCGGGATTAAACCAATCACAACAGGAAGCATTGATCGATAAAGCTTGGGGAAATCTCAATACGAATGGATTGTTAATTGTGCATGATGTTATGCCCTCTGCTTGGCATAAGTCTAGTGAAGCTGGGCTGCATCAAAAACTAGAAAATTTAGGTGCTCTAAGTACGTATTCGTCCATTGTTGCATCAAAGATTGAGAACAACGTGGAAATTAGTCACTATTCTTCTATTCAAGAGGCAAAGTTAGTTGAAGAGCGCGAACAACAAGCTACTGTATTCAAAGTCATACAAAAGATGTAGTGTTTATATCCATGCATACAAGTAAAACGCGTACGCTAATATGCAAGTACAAATAATAAAAATGATTAGGTTTAATAACAAAGGTTTTGTTATTTGATTAAACTCACTTTTACCGCTTATATAATTAGATAGGTCTTGCTGTATAAGATTGCCGCTTACAATTGCTGGTAAAATCGCTAATGCAGCCAATACTAGCCACCCATATGAATAGTGAGGAGCGTTAAACAGCGCCTCAATAAAATTCTTAACTGTATCCATAGTTTGCGAATTTTAAGCAAATTGTCAGTTCATAGCATAATCTTACTCTTCAGTCGGGATGAAAGGCCTGCACAGTACATGCAGCCGTTAGCATGGGTATACTATATAAACACTTATATATGCGTGGAGGCACCATATGGGTATGCGAAAATTACGTGACAAGGTATCAACACCAGGCACAATAGTTGGTAAAGATTTCATTATAGAGGGTGATGTAAAAGGCACTGGTTCTATAATAATCAGCGGCACAGTTAAAGGTAATGGCGAAATTGATGGTTTAGTGGAGCTTGTTTCGACAGCTGTTTGGGAAGGCGATATTCATACCGACGATATTACTATTGGTGGCACGGTGAAAGGCGATGTATTCGCTCGCGGCAAGCTAGAAATCACAGGAAGTGCTAGAATCTTCGGCAATGTGAGTGGTACCAGTGTATCGGTTGCGCAAGGTGCGATGATCGACGGTACAATGAAGATACACGATGGAACTGGTCTGGTTGACCAATCAGATTCGAAAAGTGCTGAAATTGCCTCAAATAAATCTCAAGAAGAGCTCAATAAATCTTTCGAAGAAGCCACTTCGTTCTAAATACTATTCTAAAAATTCTGCACAGTGTTTATTCTCGCTGTGTAGATTTTTTCTTAAACCCAATCCATTTTCAAGCCACTTTTCGCTAACTTGTTTATCGGGCAGTGTCCTACTGTCGTGTTTGTTATTCGGTATAGCTCATGCAGATACTGAATGGTCTCATGAACGAGAATTATATAATAAAGCTCGTGCTGCACTAAACAAAAAACAAATCAATCAATACAATAAATATCTTACGCAACTAACAGAATATCCTCTCTATCAATATTTAGTTTATAACGAGTTGCGTACGCGACTTTCGAGGTCAAATGATGAGGAGATAGATGCGTACATAACGGCATATAGTGATGGACCTTTAGCTAGAAGATTACGATTGGCTTGGTTGTCACAGCTACAAAGAAAAGGTCGTTCAGAAAGTTTCCTTAAATATTACCAAGACGAACAATCTGCAAGTCTGCAATGCTATTATTTGAATACAAAAATTCGCAATCACCAGTTTGAAGAAAATAAACAACAATTTTTGAATCAAGTTCGTGATTTATGGCTGATTGGAAAATCGCAGCCAACACAATGTGATCCGTTATTTAAGTGGTATGAGGATCAAGGTTATTTAACTACCGAACAAGTTTGGGAACGATTCTATTTGGCTATGGATAAGAATCGGCCAGGTTTAGCAAAGTATGTGGCTAAAAAATTACCGACCAGTGAACAGTCTACCGCAAAGGTTTGGCTTGAGGTTCATAGCAGTCCCAAAAATAAAATTCGTAGTAAATCTTTACTAAAAGATAATCACCTTAATCGTCAAATAGTTCGCCATGGTCTTAAACGTTTAGCCAGGAAAGATTTAACGTCAGCGCATAATGTATGGTTGGATATTCAAGAAGACTATGCGTTTGGTTCAGATTTGCATGATGAGGTTGAACGAAATTTGGCATTGCGGGCAGCATATAGACACGATGAACGGGCGACTGCTTGGATGTATCAGCTGCCTAAAGATCTAGTTGATCCTTCCACAGGTATGTGGCGCGCGCGTTCTGCTTTGCGCAGTCTTGATTGGGATTTGGTGCTACGTGGTATCGCGATGTTAAATGAAGTAGAGAAGGCTGAGCCGCAATGGCAATATTGGAAAGCACGCGCATTTTCAGAAAAAGGTTTGCAGTTAGAGGCAAAATTAATATATGAAAAAATTGCTAATGAGCGAAGCTACTACGGTTTTTTAGCGGCAGATAAACTTTCGGTTCCATACAATATCGTGGATGAGCCGGTGCAGTACAATGTTCAGGAGCTAGAGAAAATAGAGCAAACGCCAAGCATCGTTCGCGCAAGAGAGTTGTTATTAGTGAATCAATTAACGGATGCGCGTAGAGAATGGAATCATGCAACGCAAAATTATTCTCCTCGGCAATATCAAATTTCTGCGTCTTTGGCACATCAATGGGGCTGGCATGATTATGCAATTCGCACCATTGCTAAGGGCGAATATTTTGATGACCTGGGTATTCGTTTTCCCACTCCATTTACGACTCAAGTAAATAAATACTCGACTAAAAGAAGTCTTGAGCCTGCTTTTATTTTCGGAATTATTCGCCGAGAAAGTGCATTTAATCCGCAAGCTAGGTCTCCAGTGGGTGCGCGTGGACTCATGCAACTTATGCCAGCCACTGCTAAACAGGTATCTAGACAATTAAAGATCAAGGCTCCAAGTCGCTATGATTTGAACACCCCTGGCTTGAATATCAATCTTGGAAGTAAATATATAAGAGATATGCTGAAAAAGTTTAATGGCCACCGAGCTTTAGCCTCTGCTGCTTATAATGCCGGCCCTCATCGCGTCAACGCTTGGTTGCCAGAGAAAAACGAATTACCTGCAGATGTTTGGGTAGACACGATTCCATTCACCGAGACACGTGAGTATGTGCGCGCAATATTAGCGTATACAGCGATGTTTGAATGGAAACTAGACCAAACACCCACGCGCTTAAGTGTGCATTTACAACCAATTCCGCCTTCACCCAAATCATAATTCACTGAATTTTCATAGTAAAATTCTAGTTCACATTTTTCTGAAGTTTTAATCATGACAAATGGGCAAAATTAACGGATCAGTGGTCTGTTATAAATTATTAAATATTCTTTGAGGCCACTATCATAGGCATTGCATATTAGATCATGAATGTTTGGTCTTATATTATTGATTTTATGTAAGAGAAAGCTTTGCGAAAGTAAAATTATTTCTAATTACATTAAGCACTTGCATTAAATGGAAAATAGGATTTTTCGGTTTAGCTGTAAGTAATAAATAAATTGATTTCAATTGGAGTTGGAACAATGAAAGGTATTATAAAAAGTATCGCTGTAATAGCGATCATATCGTTTGGTTTAAGCGCATGTGGCGGGTCGTCATCTGGCGAAAGCACAGGCACAATGTCGAATGGCCCTGTTGCAAATCTTTCACAATTATCAGCAGAAGCTGTGCGTGGTTATGCTCTTTATAATGGTGCTACACAAGCTTGTTCATCTTGTCACGGTGCACAAGGTCAAGGCACACCAAGCGCTTCAAACCCAATTAATAGTGCTGCATCATGTATGTTTGTGGATTGTAATGATGTTACGGCGCTGACAAATTACAATACTTTTGCAATGCCTAAAACGCCTTATAGTCCAGGTGCGTGTGTAGGTGCTTGTGCATCGGATGTATCAGCATTTATTCATGAAGGATTTATTCTAGGCTTACTTACTTATGATACGGGTGGCAACAATAATCCACCAACACCGAATTTGAATTTAACTGGTACTGCAAACTTTAGTACCACAGAAGGGGCCAACAGTAGTTTTACAATGTCGTTAACTACAGAGCCTGCCGACACAGTGACCATCGATTTCGCCATTAATCTAGCTGGTGAAGCGACCATGGTACAAACTAGCTATTCTATATTGCCTGCAGATTGGCAAACTCCTGTAACCGTGACGGTAATGGGTGTTGATGATAACGTGTTAGATCCACTAGCAGCTACGCCATATAGTATTGCCGTTACTACAATTAGTAATGATCCTGATTACAATGCGTTATCCATCCCAGCGATATCCGCAACCAATATGGATAATGAGCTGGTGGCTCAAGGTCAATTTGTATTCAATCAAACCATGGGATTAATGACCACAGAAGATGCTGGAACTGACAGTTTTACAATCGCGCTAAACACTTTACCTGCTCAAGATGTGGTGGTAAGTCTTAGCAGTAGTAATGCGCTGGAAGGCACAGTGAATCCTGCAACTCATACGTTTAATGCAGGTAACTATAATACTCCACAACTGTTTACCGTGACGGGTGTGAATGATACTCCTCCAGTTATAGATGGTGCGATTGCTTACAATATTGTAGTAGCGGCTACCAGCACAGATCGTGCATATATGGGAGTTGACCCCTCTGATGTAATGGTGACTAATCAAGATAATGATGTTCAAGTGAGCATCGCTAGTTTCACTTCCAATGCAGTAGGCAACTTACCTTATGGTAGTGATGTAGTTTTAACATGGGCTTCTGATGGTGATTCCTGCACTGCGGGTGGGGCAACTGCCAATGGTCAATGGGCAGGAGCGCTAAATGCTTCGGATAGTGCAACCTTAACGAACCTCACGACTGCGGGTGTAAACACCTTTAGCATTACCTGTACGAATGCTGCAAATGCTGTACCGGCTACTGCAAATACAAACGTCACAGTGGATGCACAAATTGGTGCACCCGTTATAAATACCTTTACTGCTAACCCCACTACGGTTAACTATAATGGTACAAGTACGATTAGTTGGACCACCACAGATGCGGCTTCGTGTAGCGCAACCTCGGTGCCAGCAAATGCGGCGTGGGACAACGCGAACAAAGCGGTAAATAATGCTGCAGGTGAAGCAATAGGGCCACTTACAGCGACTACCACATTTACACTTTCATGCACTAACGCGAGCATGTTAGTAACGAATGGACAGGTAATAGTTACCGTAAATCCTGCTCTACCAAGTCTTACTTTTAGTGCAAATAACGCAATGGTTAATAGTGGCGACCCGGTTACGTTGAACTGGAATGCTACGGACTTAGCCACTTGTACTGCGAGTGCGACACCTGCTAATGCTGAGTGGGTAGGTGCTAGAGGCGTGATGCCAACAAACAGCCAAGTCGTTAATAACTTGACGGCTGATACTACCTTTACCTTGGCCTGTACGGGCATAAATAATGTTGCCCTTGCACCTCAGAATGCACTGGTAACGGTTAATGCTGGTGATCCGGAATTATTACTCGGCAAGTTTGAATACGAAAAAATTGTCAACAGCCAAAGCTGTGCAACCTGCCATGGTGTTACAGGAGAAGGTGGATTGGATGATTCTGTTACTCCTTATTTGGACGTAAATGATTTGACACTCACAACTGGTTACGTCAATTTCGTTATGCCGAAGTTCGTTGATTACGGTGGTGGTGTAATGGGTGGCGGTACCCCAGTTGATTGCATGGGTGCCTGTGCCACTGCTGTTGCTAAATACATGAAAAATGGCTTTAGCGTATTCCCAGCGGCTCCTTAAAGTATAACCGGGACTTCCTTAAAACCTACTGTGTCTCATGATGCAGTAGGTTTTTTTATGTTTGTAGGTTTTTAATAACTTGTTCGTCAATCCAATTCATATTAAACAATCCGTTTAAATAGCCACAGTGGCCTCCAAACTGAGTACGGTGAATATTTAGGTATTCAGATGCATGTAGATTCTCCCAGTCATTAGAAGGAATCACAGGGTCGTCTTCAGCTATGTATACATCGCTATCTACTGATAGAGAATTTAGGTAATCACCCGTAATTGAATAGCCTTCTAGGTAACTTTTTACAGAATTAAATTCTGTATATTTTAATAATAAATGTTCAGTCATGTTGGTGAGTGATCTTTGCTTATTGATGGTGGCTAAATCATAATTATCGGGGAATAGCTTATGTTTTACCTTCAACATATTTTTCCAGCGCTGTAGATAATATTCTGTATAAATTTTCAACATAGAATTAGTTTCATCTAGAGCATTAGTTGCATTCATGACGGGGCAAATGGAGATGATCTTATCAATCGTTAAATTTTTGTCTTGTGCTTTTGAGCCAATGCGTAACGCAAAATTTCCACCTAGTGAAAAGCCTACAATATAAAAATTTGAGTGTGGTATTTGTTGTTGAATCGCTTGAGTGGCGTTTAATGCTTCATCTAAACGACAGGAATGGAAGAGGTCTTCATTTAAATGTTGTGTACCACCGTGGTCTCTAAAGTTTAGGCGAAATATATTGAAACCGAGATCGTGTAACTTGCTGGCGATAGGTAAAAGATATAAGGAATCAGCACAACCCAACCAGCCATGAAGAATCATTACTAAAGGTTTTTGGCCCGAGAATGAGTTTGAGGTTTGGCTTGTGTCTTTGTGTGTAGTTAATAATCCTTGTAACTGAACATTATTTTCAAGGGATAATATGAGAGATTCACTGTGTTCGCGTAAGTTATGACTAACTCGCAATGCATAGGCTTTGCGAAGGAAAGTTGCCGCCGCAATGGTATTGGCATGACCATTGCGGTAAATGATAGGTGGTTTGTATTCCGCCACTACCTAGCTTTATTCAGAGCTTGCTCAACATCTTCTAAAATATCGTCTATATGCTCAATACCAATGGAGAGTCTTACTAAATCTTCACTTACTCCTGCAGCAGCTTGTTCATCTTTAGAAAGCTGACGGTGAGTGGTGGTAGCGGGGTGGCAAGCTAGTGATTTAGCATCTCCAATATTGACCAGGCGCACTATGAGCTTAAGGGCATCAATAAATTTGGTGCCTGCCTCAATACCGCCTTCAATACCGAAACTTAATATTCCCGAAGCGCGCCCACCAAAATATTTTTGTGCGAGTTTGTGATCAGTATGTGAAGACAATCCTGCATAGCTGACCCAGTTTACAAGTTCATGCTTATCTAAATATTGTGCAACGGCCAAAGCATTTTCACAATGCCGGTCCATACGCACTGCAAGCGTTTCAATGCCTTGTAATATTTGAAAACTATTCATGGGGGAGATCGCAGCGCCCATATTGCGTAATGGCACTACTCGAACGCGGCCAATATAAGCAGCTTTGCCAAACGCTTCGGTGTATATAACGCCATGATACGAAGGATCGGGTTCATTCAATACAGCGAAACGTTTTTTATGTTTTTCCCACGGAAAGTTTCCTGAATCGACCACGACTCCACCTATAGAAGTTCCATGTCCACCCATGTATTTGGTTAACGAGAGAATGCTGATATCCGCGCCAAAATCAAAAGGTTTGCATAAGTAAGGTGTGGGCACAGTGTTATCCACCATTACCGGGACGCCTTTATTGTGTGCAACCTTTACTAATGCTTCTAAGTCGATAACATTCCCGGCTGGGTTGCCTAGTGATTCGCAAAATACTGTTTTAGTATTGTCATCAATCGCGGCGTCCATGGCATCCATGTCACGATAATCAACAAACCGAACTTCTATACCAAGCTTTGGTAAGGTGTGCGCAAAAAAGTTATAGGTGCCACCGTATAAGGTAGATACGGAAACAATATTGTCGCCTTGTTCGGCGAGTGCAAAAATTGCATACGTTATAGCGGCCATGCCAGAAGATAATGCCAATGCGCCAACACCGCCTTCCATTTCTGCAACACGCTGTTCCAGCACTGCCGTGGTGGGATTCATGATGCGTGTATAAATATTGCCTTCAACTTTTAGGTCAAATAAATCTGCACCATGTTGCGTGTTATCAAACGCGTAAGAAGTGGTTTGATAAATAGGTACTGCAACCGCTTTGGTAGTAGGTTCTGGAGTGTAACCACTATGAATGGCTTGAGTTTCGATTTTCATATTTAAATACCTCTAAATTTTATGAGGCGAATCTAAAAGTTAATGACTAACCCTATAAGCGTGAGTTTCGTTAATGTGTATTAGCGAAAATTTCTATGACAATAACGTAGACTCTTTATTGCTACGATTATGAAAAGGGATGTGTTAACCATTGAATCCGTCTTCAGCTTCAAATTAATTTGGCGCTGACTCGACCTAGAAGCTTTGAGGACGGTCATCGCTTTAGCAGTATTTATGTGTCGCCCTGCAAGTTGTTGAATTAAAGCAGCGACTAAATTAGCTAGTGATTTAACCAGCTGTTAAAAATGCTATGGATATTTCAGCCCGTTGTCAATCTTTGATGGGCTAGAGGGGCACTTAGACCTTCAACGGTGGGGTTTAAGTATGGTTTCATTTAATGGTCGAGATTCAAAATATGTATCTCGTAGCTTCCAGGTCGGTATGCTTTGAGAATTAATAATTTGCTGATTTATGAGCCATTGCAGTACTTCTTCAGCGTCTTGGGTGAACCAGGCATAGCTTGAGCCAAGTCTAAAACTGTAACCCCAGGCATCCATATCTTTCATCAGCTGGGAGCTACTGTAGCCATCAATATGATCGGCTAACAAGATCTGTAAATAACAAGTCGCATTTTCTTCCATAGCGGAACCTTTGGCATCAACATGCGGGAGTGAGCGTTGCTCTTCAGGCATGCATATGTAGTGGCAGGATTCATGCAGAATCGAATGGATTGGTGTATCGGCACGTATATATAACCGATTTTTTTTGCGTCCGGCTTCGGGGGTTCCCCAGAAGCTATGAGGTATAGCAACTCCAGGTGCAGAGCAATTAATCTGTATACCATAGTGGCTCAGCAGCTCTTTAATAGAGTCGGAATTTAAATTTTCGTAATGCACCATTTTAATGACGGTTATATGACATTTATAAACTTTTATCTATTGCCATGTTTCTTTTACGTATCCACTGCCAGATTTACCTCTTGTCCAAAAGGAGAGATCCCTATTGTATGAAAACTAGGTATACTCAGCGACCAATTTCTAGCCACACAACTTCTACGGAGAGAATCAACTATGCGTTTATTTCTACGCACCACATCATTGATTATAGCTTTAGGCTTGTTTGCGACTTCTGCAGGTTTTGCAGCGGGAAGTATTGAGCAAGGCAAATTGAAATCAGAAACTTGTTTGGGTTGCCACGGTGTACCGAGCTATACAAATGTATATCCAACTTATCATGTTCCTAGATTAGGCGGCCAGTACGCTGACTATATTGTTGCCGCGCTTAAAGGGTATCAATCAGGTGAGCGGAGTCACGGCACGATGCAAGCACAAGCAGCAGGTTTAAGTGAAGAAGATATGGCAGACATCGGTGCCTATTTTCAGTCACTTCAATAATAAATATATTTCTCTCAATTAAAAAATAGAAGATAAATCATGAAAAAATTATTCATATACGTTGTGGTTGGTTTATTTGTTATAGCAGCGGAACCCAGTTTCGCTTCAGAAGAAGAATCTCATGAATCAAGTCATGATGCAGCGCCAGCTAAAAGTGGTTCGGAAGTAGCAACGCAATGTGTTGCTTGTCATGGTGAAGATGGCAATAGCCCTACACCTAATTTCCCACGCATTGCAGGGCAGCATGCTGATTATATGTTTCATGCGCTAATGTCTTATAAGAATGGGGACCGTAAAAATCCCATCATGGCAGGAATTGTTGCTGCACTGAGTGAAAAAGAGATGAAAAATGTTGCTGCGTTCTATGCAAGTCAGAATGGCTTGTCAGTAGTGGACATCGATGACGAAGATAAGCACTAAACTTGTTTCTGAAGATGTGTATTTAAGCGAATAAATCAGAGTTTTCGTTACTTAATTTTTTCCCATTCTTCCGGTGTGTAGGCCTTAATGCTCAAAGCGTGTAACTCGCCGCTTGCGAGTTGTGGCTTAACTGTGGCGTACACCATTTGGTGTTCTTTAACCATGCTCAAATCAGCAAAGCTCTTGCTAATCACGATAGCTTCGTATTTGCCTTCACCACCACTTACCATGGCTTGTGAGTTAGGCACACCGGCCTCAATTAATTTTTGAATTTCATCAGTAGTCATATCGGCAATTATCTATTAAGGGCTTATATATGCTATATCGCATTGGCCATAGCACCCGGCCATATCATTCAGGTCCTATTAATTAGCTTTGTGCATTAGATTGGATTGCTGGATTCAATCAGTTCTACAAGCGCATCACCAATAAGCTCTTTTTTCCAGCTAGATAAGATATCTAATTCTCGTTTACCGCGGATTAGTTTTTCAACCACACTGCGTGTAGCCAATAAGCTTGGTGAAATATTTAGCTCTTCAGCTCGCTCACGAATAAAAGACTGTGCTGTCTTGATGAGTTTGCGCTGCTCACTGCTTAGTGGGCCAGTAAAATTGGTTTCAGGCCATTCTGCTTCAGGAATATTTTTGGCTATACTTATTTCTTCAAAAAGTGCATCTACATATCCAACATGTTCGCGATTGATATCATCTACATGTTGCAGAGAATTTGTATCGATAGGTTGTTCTATAGCTAAACTGCGTAATGCTTTGTCACTTAAAACCCAGCGGCGAGGTTTATTTTCTGCAATGGCTTGAAGTTCGCGCCACTGTGCGAGGTGCTTGAGTACGACCAGTTGTTCGGATTCTAATTTTCCAACGCCTTTAACGGTTTTCCAAATTTTACTCGCATCCACTTTGTATTTATCTAAAGCAGATAAATTATTGCATTCAAATTCAGCCCAATGACTGCGTTGCTGTTGGGCAAGTTCTTCTTTTAAATACAGATAAACTTTAGCTAAATATTTAACATCATCTACTGCATATCGTATTTCATCACCTGTTAACGGTCTGCGTTCCCAGTTTGTACGAGAGAGAGATTTATCAAGCTCCACGTCACATATCTCATTTACCAAATAGGCATAACTCACTTGATCGCCATAGCCTAATAAGCTGGCCGCAATCTGAGTATCAAACATAGGAGTAGGGACTTCGTCATAAAGGTTTACAAAAATTTCAAGATCTTGGCTTGCGGAATGAAATATTTTAGTAATAGATGGTAGATATAACAGCTTTCTAAGCGAGGAGAGGTCTTTGATAGCAATGGTGTCAATGCAAACAATGTCTCGTTCCGAGGCAATTTGCACTAAACATAAATTTGGATAGTACGTCCTTTCACGTATAAACTCTGTATCAAGCGCTAGCCATTCAACGTCGTAGCATGCTGTGCAGAACCTCTCTAACTCTTGTGTTGTGGTTAATATTCTAAATTCCATTATGAATACATTGGTGATTCTAAAGTTTCGGAAGTATTGCCTGAAGCATTATATGAAACATTTTCTGAATGTTTTGTTGCTGATGTTATTCGTTTTCCAGGGCAGTGTAACAGCTAAGCAAGGGCCAAAGGACTGGCAATCACCTTTTTTTCAAGACCATATATTAGTGGGAAAAATTTGGGATACCCATAAAAATGTATGGCTTACCAATAAGCAGTTTAATCAAGAGTTGTTGTACTACGACTATATACTTTTAGGTGAAGCGCACACCAATGCTGATCATCATCTTTTACAGGCCAAGGTTATTAATACACTAGTAAGTTCAGGTGTAAAACCAACCGTAGTGATGGAAATGTTGTCACAACAAGCATGGCAAGAACAACCGCATGTATGGAACAAGTCTGATGAGTTGCAAGAGTTAGCAGGGATGCTAAATGAGGGTTGGCCTTGGGAATTGTATACGCCAATATTACAATCTATCGTGCAACATCAACTTGAATTATATGCGGGTAATATCAGTAGTGAAGAATTGCATCGTTGGTCTAATGAAAAAAGTACTGATAAAAAAATCGATGTACTGCGCGAGTATTTTTATACAGAAGATAATTTTACAACTTTAAATAAAAATATCATTGATTCTCATTGTGGTCATGCTAACCAAGGGTTTGTAGATTTTATGTCGCGAGCACAAATGCAGCGCGATCGTATAATGGCAACTTCGCTAATGGGCAAAAAACTTCCTGTGGTTTTTATTGCGGGCAATGGTCATGCAAGAAATGATTACGCGGTGCCTATGCAACTGCGAAGAAAATTCAAGCAAACATCTTATTTATCTATTGCGTTTATTCCGGTACAGGAAGGTAATGATAATCCTCAGGAGTACTTGCAAGATGAGTTGGCGATTTACGATATTTTATATTTCACGCCTAGTCATACAAATGAAGATCCCTGTGAGAAATTTAGAAAACAATTGAAAAATATGCAGCAAAAACATCCATAACACAGACTCCATAAGGGGTTGAAGGCATATTGATGCCTGTAGTTGCTTGCAGATGTTCCGCTATATGCGACAATAACTGCCACTCAACTTTATCGCTACATTTAATAGGACATTAAATGCTCACTGGGCCCGATGCCAATCTTAAGGCAAGAATAAAAAGCCTTCGCAGCCATATCAAAAACGAAAACCCACTACTTGTAGAAGTGGTGGATCATTTTTGTGAGTTAGATAAGCTCGCATACAAGCTAGGCATTCTTACTAATAAAGAATCGTATTCCACCGATATTTCGTGGTGGCCGTTAATCTCAGTACTCGGTACCTTTTCAGCCGGTAAGTCCACCTTCATCAATCACTTTGTGCAAACCGATTTACAAAAAACCGGCAATCAAGCGGTGGACGATAAATTCACTGTAATTTGTTACAGCAGTGATGACAAAGTTAGAGTACTTCCCGGCTTAGCGCTAGATGCTGATCCACGTTTTCCGTTTTACCAAATCAGCGATGAGATTGAAAAAGTATCCGCGGGAGAAGGTTCGCGCATAGATACGTATCTACAACTTAAAACCTGCCCAACGGATCTTATTAAAGGCAAGATTTTTATCGATTCGCCTGGCTTTGATGCCGATGCACAACGCACCTCAACGTTGCGGATTACCGATCACATCATTAACTTATCCGATTTGGTTTTAGTATTGTTTGATGCGCGTCATCCTGAGCCAGGAGCAATGAGAGATACATTAGAGCATTTGGTTGCAGGCACTGTGCGCCGCAATGATTCCAATAAAGTGTTATTTATTCTTAATCAAATTGATACCACTGCGGGAGAAGATAACGCTGAAGAAGTAGTCGCCGCATGGCAACGAGCAATGGCATCCGGTGGTTTAGTCAGTGGACGTTTTTACGCTACCTATAATGAAGATGCAGCGGTGCATATAGCAGATAAGAATTTGCGTGACCGTTATCAACGTAAACGCGATGCAGACTTAGGTGAAATTTATCAGCGTATTTCTGAAGTCAGTGTAGAGCGCGTGTATCGCATAATAGGTTCATTAGAAAATACCGCGAACCAAATTGAAAATAGTTTGGTTCCAAGAGTGCAAGAAGCCACACGCACATGGGTAAAGCGTGTACTGATGGTGGATGTATTTATTTTGTTACCCATTTTTTTCGCTATGTTAATTTATTTCATTAAACATTTCGGCACCGGTACGGCTTTTGATGGTTTCGGTAATGCAGGAACGATAACCGCCATTATTTTGGCGCTTTTATTGTTGTTTGGCATACATCAATTCGTTAGAAAGTTAGCGGCTAAGTGGGTAGCCAGATCTTTACCTGAAAAAGAATTGACTGGAAGCGTTCGCAATGCATTTCTACACAATACGCGTTGCTGGCAGCCATTAGCGCGGCCATTTGTGGTCGGGTGGAATAAACATGCGCGCGGTAAACTGATAAAAATTCGTGAAGATGCAAATCGATTCGTCCAGCAATTGAACGATGAATACACAAACCCATCGGGTGAAAATTAAATCTCACATAAAAGTTTTTTATAATTTATATTCTTAGTTATAAAGTTAAGTAACTAATTTTAATAATAAATTAAATATGTAGTAATTCTTTACTACATGCATATATAAAACTTTACTTGACGGTTAATTAACAAGAGGAGCAGAATAAACTATAGAAAAATAAAATAATTCTTTGGGAGAAGAGCTATGAACCTAGTCGGGGTGCGTTCATGCTTTATGGTTGGCACTGTAAAGATATTTTTTGTTTTATCTATTCTTTTATCATCGCTATATTTTTCACAAGCGTTAGCTTGTCCGTGGTGTCCACCGCCACCACCAACACCCACTTTACAATCCATTTCTCCAAGTAGTGGGACATATGAAGGATCAGTGACAGTGTCCATTGTTGGAAGCCCATATGTCAGATATTCGACGAATGGCTTCACACCTAATTCAAATTCTCCAAGGTATACAGGTCCATTTACAATAACGTCTTCAACAACGGTCAAGGCTAGAGCATATCGAATTAACAATTGTGGTGCTCCAGGGTGTGGTACCGGTCAGAGTATTTGGGGTGGGAGCGCAACGGTAAACTATACGATAGATACTGATGTCGCAACGCCTACAATTACGCCTAATGGTGGTTCATTTGCAAACAATGTCACCATTTCATTATCTTCACCCACTTCAGGTGCGCAGTTACACTATACAACCAATGGTTCTGCACCAACTTCAGCTTCACCTCTATATACAGGTTCAATTGATTTAATCAGTAGCACTCACTTAAAAGTGATCGCTGTTAAAAATGGACTAAATGATAGTGAAGTGGTTACTGCTGAATTTAATATAAATGGGCAGTTAGCTGCACCTACCATTACGCCAAATGGCGGTACACACAATGGAAGTGTGCAAGTGCAGCTTTATTCACCAGATCCAGGTGCCGATATTCGTTACACCATTGACAACACGATCCCAGACTCAAATTCGCCCTTATTCAGCAGTCCTTTCACGTTAAGCACTGCAGGTACAACTACAGTTAAAGCAGTCAGTGTTAGTAATGGCTACTCGAGTAGCAATATATCAAGCCGTGTTTTCACAATTGAATCAAGCAATCAAGCATGTACTGCTGATAATGGATCTCCAGCTTCCAGTCGTATTACAGTTCCATCAGAAAGTGATGCTTCTGTAGGAGCAATAGCGGGACAGCATTCTGTTGGAACAACAGGTGTGTCTACCTATAGCATTCCATTGAGTGTTTTACCGGGCACTGCTGGAGTAGAGCCGAAACTTTCGCTCGAGTATATGAGCGGGAGTGGCAATAGTATTTTCGGATTAGGTTTTCAACTCAGTGGTTTGTCTTCCATTGCACGTTGTGGAACTACGATTGTAGATGATGGTGCATTTGGTGCAGCAGATTTAGATGCTGATGATAAGTTTTGTATTGATGGTGCGCGTTTGGTTGCGGTCAATGGCGGAACATATGGCGCTCCTGACACTGAGTATCGCACGCAAATAAATTCATTCAATAAAATAGTATCTCTGGGTACAACGGGCATCGGTCCGGAGAAGTTTCAAGTGTGGACGAAGTCAGGTGAAATACTTGAATATGGGTTTACATCTGATTCCAAAATTACAATCAATAGTGATGTCGTAAATTGGTCTTTAAATAAACTCTCCGATACTAAAGGTAACTCTCTAAACGTCATTTACAATTATGACGCTTCCACACATGAACAAAAACCATTCCGTATTGAATACACAGAAAATGATAGTGCAAGTCTAAGCGCAAACCAATTTGTTGAATTTGTGTATGAGTCACGAACGGATGACGTGAGTTCAATTGCAGGCACTACAGTGCTCTCAACCAATGAGCGAGTCTCGCAAATTAAAATTGGTGAAGGATTTACTGATAGAAAACTGTATAAGTTTACTTATAAAGACCCCTATACCGATGCATCTCTGCTCGAGCAAGTGGATGAGTGTTATCTAGATGCATCACAAGCAGAGCATTGTGTAAGACCGACAAAATTTGAATGGGAAGAATCCACAGGTGATTTACAACTCGGCGCTTCTCAAGATTGGAGTCCTTCAAACACACGGAATATAGAACATAGTTTAGTGGGAGATGTGAATGGAGATGGATTAGATGATTGGGTTTATTTTGAAAGACCAGCAGACAGTCCAAATGGACACCCACATTATGGCAGTCCAACCAATATCTATATGCGTCATTCCACAGGCTCAAGCTTTGGTCCTGAAATTCAAATTGCAACCTACACACCCAGTTGCAAATGTACTTTAAGCAATGGACATATTGGATGTCAAGACACTGTTTGTAATTTCGATGGGTATACCCATCTAATCGATATTAATGGGGACAATAAAAAAGATTTCCTATTAGAAAACACGATTCGCATATCCAATGGAAGTGATTTTCAACCTGCACAAACGTATTCAGGTAATTACACGCACGATTTTAGTGATGTAGGTGATTTCAATGGTGATGGTTATGAAGACATTGTTTATAAGAATGGTTTAGGGTTGTATTTGCATGCATCGGATGGAACCAACTTAGCCAGTATTTCTTATATTGATGCTTTGTTTCAGTATCCTGGGAAAACAAAGGTATTTGCAGCGGATTACAGCGGAGATGGTCGAGATGACATTTTGACCTATTATGAAATTTCTGGTCAAACGACGTTATGGAATTCTCGCTTATCTCGAGGCGATGTGTCCTTTAATGAAGTCCCTTTTTATGCTGATGGAATTTATGCTGATAGTAATGTTATCCATTTTAAAGATATTTCTGCAAATGGAGTGGACGACTACATTCGAGTCTCTGGTAATGGTGGGTCAACACAAAGATATAACGGAGCGCCGGGTGGTGGTGGTTCAAATTATCCGCTGAATAAAACTTTTAATGCACCCATCACAATCCGTAAAGGTTCTGGACTAGCCATTGGAAGTTCAGTAAGTCTAGGTTCATATAGCGTTACCCAGTATTGCGATATACCGTATTTCAATTCTTTGCCATTTGGTGGGACTGAATGGGGAGGATATAAATGTCCAAATGCTAGTGTTGGCGTTGGAGACGTTAATGGTGATGCGATTGCAGATGTGGTGATGTTTGATGAAACCGGGTTTAGTGGTGCATCTGTACGCATCACTGAAACACCAACGCCGACTATAATCAAAAAAATTACCGAAGGGTATGCGGGTAATGGTGAAGGCAAATCAATTGTATTTAATTATGCAACACTTGATGATCCAAATGTTTATACACCGGGAACAGGAGCAGTGTTTCCTAATCATGATCTAAGCGCATCCGTTCATGGCAGTGTTGTTTCAAATGTACTAGTGGACAATGGTATTGGCGGGCAACTATCTACTTCCTATAAATATAAACACTGTCGTGTAAATTTCCATGGTCACGGAAATTTAGGTTTCGAAGAAGTTATAGAGATAGATGACGCCACCGGCATTCAAACCATCACTTACAGTAAGCAAGAGTACCCTCATATTGGAGAGGTGTATAAAACAGAAACGAAGTTACCGTCAGGTGATCTGTTAAGTGTTTCTGAAGTGTTGGAATTCGATATTAAAGGCACTTTAGGCACCGAAGGTAGTTATGGCGATGGCGACCCGATCTATCCGTACGTTAAAAAACAAACCGAGCGCACCTATGATCTTTTAGATCATCAACTCATCACCACGGTTACAACAGAAACTACGTTAGATGACTATGGTAATGCGTTAACCGTTTTGGTAACCACAACGGATGCAGAAAGTGGTAATGAATACACTACTTCTACAGCAAGCCTCTATGACAACATTGAAAATGATCCTGAAAAATGGCATTTAGGTCGCTTAACGCAAGCCACAGTTACGAAAACCGGTGGCGTTGCAGATCCAACAGATGGTTCACCGCCGAACGATACGCGTGTTTCTGCATTCACCTATGCTTCTGATACAGGATTCTTGCTAACTGAAACGATAGAACCGGGACCAAATGCACTTACAAAAACGTACATCCATGACGATTATGGCAACCGCAAACAAGTTGAAACAACAGGGGCAGGGCTTGTAGGTACGCGAATTACTAAGACTACATATGATGCGAACGGGCGCTTCCCGGTGTATGCAGAAAATGCAATGGGTCCCACGCATAGCGAAACGCGGGAATACAACAACCCATGGGGTGGGGTTACCAAGCTCACTGGGCCGAATGGCTTAGACACCATCTGGCAATACGATGCACAAGGAAGAAAGATAAGAGAGATCCGTTCGGATGGCACCGAAACCAACATTTATTACAACTGGTGTAATAGTGCTTGTGAAGATCCAAATGCGGTATTTAAAGTCACTACCACATCAACGGCTGGGGCTACCAGTGTCGCGTACTTCGATAAACTTGGTCGAGATATTTTAAAAGAATCTGAAAGCTTTAATGGCGCTTCAGTATATGTGGCAACTGATTATGACTATTTGGGCCGGACTAAAAAAGTCTATCAACCCTACTCAGACATTAGCGGTGGCCCAGGTGCGTTTACTGAATATCATTACGATTTACTCGATCGTGTTAAACAAGAAGACTCACCAGTAACGGGCACCACTACTAGTGATTACGACGGATTAAGTGTTCTGATCACAGCCGTTAATGCTAATGGCGAAGGTGAAGCGAAAGATCAAGAAACCATAGAAGTTAAAAACGGCTTGGGGTGGACACTCAGCACTACCGATAATGGCTTGAACACCGATGTTGGAGTACCAGGCGACACCATCTTCCAATACGACTCGTATGGCAACTTGCGCTTCGTTACCGATGAACACAGTAATATCACAGAAAACCGCTACACCATCCGAGGTTTTAAACGCTATATGGATGACCCTGATATGGGCGTGTGGCTGTATGAGTACAACGTACTAGGTGAGTTAACTCAGCAAACTGATGCGAAACTTAAAGTCGTGGACATGAAATACGACGTGCTGGGTCGACTCTATGAACGCAATGAATTTGAAGGGCAAAGTACTTGGACCTATGACTGTAATGCAGATAGCACTAGTAGTTATCAAGGTATTGGTAAATTATGCGCTGATGGTCAAGATGTCGGGTTAAGCAGAAGCTACAGCTTTGACAGCTTAGGTAGACCGACCGAAACCGCAACGACAATTGGTGGAATAACGTACACCGCTAGCGTGAGTTATGACAGCGTTGGGCGTGTGGATATCAACACTTATCCAGAATCTGGCCCTGGTAATAGCTTCCAAACTCAAAACATCTACAACGCAGTTGGTTTCTTAGAAAAAGTACGTGAGGCCAAAGGCAGCTGTATTAATTACTGGCAAGCACTCGCAGCGAATGACTATGGAAGTATCAGCTTAGAGACATTGGGCAACAATGTAATGACTGCACGCTCGTACTCCCAAAGTACAGGCCGAATAAATTCTATATACAGTGATGGAGGTTTTCTGCAAAATTTAACTTACGTTTGGGATGATGTAGGAAACCTCAAACAACGAAATGATCTAGAGCAAAACTTCACCGAGAATTTCTTATACGACGGTTTAAATCGTTTAAAGTCAGCAGAATTCATTGGTGTTGGAGCAACTACTAAAACATTCACCTACGACAGTATTGGCAACATAAAAACCAAGTCCGATGTAGAGGCCGGTGCAACCTACAACTATGGTACGCGTAATATAATTGGTTCTGTTGATGCAGGGCCTCATGCGGTAACGAGTGTAGGCAGCAAAACCTATGTCTACGATGACAATGGCAATATGATCTCAGGGGATGGCCGCACTATAGAATGGAGCAGTTACAACAAACCGATTTCCATAACTAAAAACGGCAGCGAATCAGAGTTTAAATACGGGCCGAGCCGCGCGCGTTACGAGCAAAACTTAATTGAAGGCGGTGTAACCACCACCACCTATTTAGGTGGTATGGAGAAAGTAGAGAAGAGCGATACTAGCGTTACCGAATACAAGCACTTCATTAGTGCTGGTGGCAACACCATTGCAATATATACCCATCGCAGTAACAACACCAACGACACACGATATCTTCATCGCGACCATTTAGGTTCCATAGATGTAATTACTGATGAAAACAAAGTGGAGGTAGATCGCCTAAGTTACGATGCGTTTGGTAAACGCAGGCTAGCCAATTGGAATGATGGCATCCCAACCATCGCCAGTAACAACACACGCGGCTTTACCGGGCACGAAATGTTAGATGCCGTCGGCATCATTCACATGAATGGCCGTGTGTATGATCCAACACTGGGCAGGTTCTTAAGTGCAGACCCGAATGTGCAAGCACCGAAGAACATGCAGAGTCTCAATCGATACTCTTATGTATTAAATAATCCACTGAGTTATACCGACCCCAGTGGCTTCTTCTTTAAGAGTTTGTTTAAGAAAATTAAACGAGCGATACGAAGATTGGTGCGGAGTATCGTTCGCGCCATTGCAGATTTTATAAAGAAATATGGTAGGACAATTGTGTCCATTGCGCTTGTAGCCATACCTATACCCGGCGTAAATGTATATGTTGCAGCTTTTGCATCGGGGCTGGTGGCAAGCGGAGGTGACCTTAAAGCAGGATTGGTAAGTGCGTTGACGGCAGGTGCGTTTAATCAAGTGGGCGGCTACTTTAATTATTTAGAAGGAGGTAATGCGGTCACAGGCTTGGCTAATGGATTAACTAAAGGTCAGCAGGCATTAAAAACACTAGCGCATGGCGCAGTGGGTGGAGTATCGAGCGTTGTAAGTGGCGGTAAATTTGGCGAAGGTTTTGCAGCCGCAGGAGTAACGCAAGTATTTTCAAAACAAGTTGGCGGTATTGATAGTGGAAACAGAGGTTTTAGCACTCAGCGTACAATAGCTGCATCAATTGTTGGCGGAACAGCTTCTGCAGTAAGTGGTGGCAAGTTTGCAAATGGTGCAGTTACAGGTGCATTTTCAAGGGCGTTTAATGATGAAGCGCATTCAGGTGGTTTTTCACCTACTTCTGGTGAATTTGAGACTTACGACGGCCAAGTAGTGTCGCTAACTGTTTACAGTGCTGAGGGTGGATTTACATACCTGGCTGATGGAGACTTCAATATTTATCAATTTGATTACCGAACTGGTTATGTTGAACGAGCATTGTTTAGTGGTAGTGCAGAGTCAGTTTGTCCAGAATGTTATTTAATAGGCGGTACAGGTGCAATTAGGGGTTTTGCGCGCGGAGGTGAGATTGCATTTAGTAAAAACTTTAGAATAGCACCATTCGGTAATAGAACAGGAAATGCAATTGGGAGATTTCCGCATTATCATCGTAGAGGAATTAATGTTTTGACTGGAAAAACCAAGCCAGGACAAGGTATAGGAAGACATAGACCGTGGGAGAAAAAAGCTACAGATAAAGGTTTTGGGGATCGTTTTTAGTGAAATTACCGATAATTTTAAATGAGAATAGCGATCTATTGTTATTTTCATCTGAAGAAGAACTTACTTCGTATATAGAGCCTATCGATGTCAAGAACAATGAATATGTGGCATACGATGCGAATGGTAAATTATTATCTTTGCTGGTAGAGGCGCAAGAATATAAGGGTAGATTATTTGGAAAGAAAACTAGAGAGATTGTTAAAATTTCATCTAGCAGTAATATTCAAAAACCTTCGGAACTAAAATCTTCAATCGAAGAGTACTTAATTAATGTTAATGTATTGGATAAAAGTGAGGCTTTAACATTATCTGAATTAATATTTAAACTAAAAGAATTTCTAAGAGTATAAAAAATCAATCGAGTTCTGTTACGTATGAGAGTAAAAGAAGAGGTCAGACTTTTTTATAAAAAAATTAATAAATCAAAGCCGTTTTTCTTACTGCACGCAACACCAAAAAGATCCACGGCCAAACTAACACGCTGGTGATCACCGGTGCCCAATAGACCCAGGTCTTAGGGTCTTGTCCTAAGATTCCTAAAATCCATAAAGAGATGCTCATGTAGGGCAATAAAATCATGCCGACAAACATGGCTTGCTGGTGTAATGGATACACGCGCACGCGCTGATGAAAGCGAATCGCGATGTAAGCGGTAATCGCAAAGCCTAATGCATGTTGGCCGAGTAAAGCACCTTGAATGACATCCACGCATAAACCCAACATCCAAGCGATGCCGACGCCGACTTTTTTCGGTACGGCAATGTTCCAATAGATAAGGGCTAATACAATCCATTCGGGTCGGTACGCGCGCGCCCAATCAGGCAAGGGCATGATCATTAGCATCATCGCTACTACAAAAGTTACCACAATGGTGAAAAAGTCAGAAGAGTTATTCATGTGTTCAAATCAATTACGAGTGCCTGAGTTTTGAATCACAACATTTTTGTCGCCAGAATTTTCAAGAGTATTCTCAAGTTTGTTCTCTTGAATATTCTGGGCACTATAGTCTGCATCGGCAGCGCTTGGCCAAATTAAAAGCACTTCGCGAATACTATTTAATTCTACCAATGGTTTGGCTTCGATTTTAACAAACGGGTCGCCCGACACTTGTTTGATGCTGGTGATTTCTGCAACCGGATAATCGGATGGATAGCGATCATCTAATCCTGAAGTAATGACTAGATCACCAATTTGAATATCAGCCGTACTGGTTAAATGTAATAACTCGAGTTGTTGAATGTTGCCGGTGCCGACCACTAAGCTGCGTTGCCCACTTCGCGCAATGACACCCAGCAAAGCATGATTCGGATCCGACACTAATAGTGCTACAGAATTAAAGGGTCCGGCTTTATCGATTTGTCCAATAATGCCTCGTGCGCCTAATAAAGGTTGTCCTTCGTAGACACCATCTCGTGTGCCTTTGTTGACGACAATGCGTTGTTGGTACGGATCTAAATCCACCGAGAGTAGTTCGCCAATGAGTATACGTTCTTCTTTAAAATACTTAGCAGAACTAAGCATTTCTCTAAGTCGAGTATTTTCTTGTTCTAAGGTAGTAAGTTTTTGCAGTCGTAACTCAAGACGTATTTGATCTGCACGCAGTTCTGCATTGTTGCGAAGTAATTTATTGCGCCCCGATAAAGATTCAGATCCCCAGTTGTACACTTTTGCAGGCAGGCCGGCTAAATATTCAATTGGATACATGGCCACGCTAATGGTTTGGCGCACTTTGCTTAAATGATGAAAGTGATGATCTACCGTCATCATTGCGACGGATGCCAAGATCAGCAAGAGTAATCTTGTAGAGGTGGAAGGGCCGAGGCCGAACAGCGTTTTTATAGCGAATTCTCCATAAATTACACAATAATTATCCCACTAGATTAGACGCAATCTATAATAACGAATTACTCGTTATGCGTCAGTGTAAAGCGTTGGGGGAATATTAAGTGTCTACGGTGAGGAGTTCGTTGCCTAACTCATCCATCAGCTCTAACGCTCGACCGCCGCCGCGTGCAACAGAAGTAAGAGGGTCATCGGCAATGACGACGGGGATACCTGTTTCTTCCATAATAAGGCGATCTAAGTCGCGTAGTAATGCGCCGCCACCGGTTAATACGATGCCTCGATCGGCAACATCGGCACCTAATTCTGGTGGTGTTTGTTCAAGCGCTGTTTTTACTGCACTGATGATTCCATATAGCGGTTCTTGTAATGCTTCAAGGATTTCGTTGCTGTTAAGAGAGAAGCTTTTTGGAACGCCTTCTGAAAGATTGCGGCCTTTTACTTCAATTTCCAACATTTCTTTGCCTGGGTAGGCCGTGCCAATTTCATGTTTGATGCGTTCAGCAGTTGATTCACCGATTAATACGCCGTAGTTGCGACGAATATAATTCACAATGGCATCATCAAATTTATCACCACCAATTCGTACGGATGATGAATACACAATGCCATTGAGCGAAAGCACGGCGACTTCTGATGTGCCGCCACCAATATCTAGCACCATCGAGCCACGCGCTTCTTCTATCGGTAAGCCTGCGCCGATTGCGGCTGCAATGGGTTCTTCAATTAAATAGGTTTTGCGAGCGCCTGCACCCATGGCAGATTCGCGAATCGCGCGACGTTCAACTTGGGTGGCGCCACACGGAACACACACTAATACGCGTGGACTGGGTCTAAAATAACGTCTTTCGTGCACTTTCTTTATAAAGTGCTGAAGCATTTTTTCGGTAGTGGTGAAATCGGCGATTACGCCATCTTTAAGGGGTCGAATAGCCTCAATATTGGCCGGTGTTCGGCCCAGCATGCCTTTAGCGGAGACACCAACCGCTTCAATCGTGCGTTGCCCACCTTCAGGGTTTTTGCGGATAGCAACGACTGAAGGCTCATTCAGGACAATACCTTTATCACGCATGTAGATCAGCGTGTTGGCGGTGCCTAAATCAATGGATAGGTCGTTGGAGAAAGCCCCAAGAATGCGTTTAAACATATAGGATTAATTTTTGGTATTAAATTCGTGAGTTAGCGTACTCTATCAGTGGCCTAAATATTCGGCAAGCCATTAAATATAAGGGATAAGTGTGATAGTTTTGCCATTCATTTGTAGATTTGTCTACCCCGCAAATAGCTAGTCGGTAGTAATTTACATAGTCTTCTGTTTTGTCGGCAGGCTAGAATAATTTAATAACACAAAACCTGTATCAGTTACCTGAATAAGTAAAGAGCCATGTCTATTTCTCCTGAAGAAGTTTTAAAAATTGCCAACCTGGCGCGCTTGCAAATTAAGCAAGATGAGGTGGAGCAATATGCAACGGATTTATCCAATATCATAACTTTAGTTGAGCAAATGAATGCGGTGGATACCCAAGATATTCTACCAATGGCGCACCCCTTAGACGCTACACAACGCTTGCGTGAAGACAAAGTTACTGAAGAAAATCAACGCGATAAGTTTCAAACCATTGCTCCATCAGCAGAGAAAGGTCTTTATTTGGTGCCTAAGGTTATTGAATAAGATGTATTGCCGATTTCAATTATTAGAGCTTATTTAAATTTACATGTACGAACTTTCCGTATCACAATTAATTGACGGTTTACGCAACGGCGAATTTTCTAGTGTTGAGTTAACGCAGTGCTTTGTAGATCGCATGCAAAAGTTCGGCGACCTCAATGCATTCATTACAGAACTTGGTGAGCGTGCAATGCTGCAGGCAAACCATGCCGATAAATTAATTAAAGAGAATAAACACGGTTTGTTAACCGGTGTGCCAATTGCGCATAAAGATATTTTTTGCATGTACGGTGTGAAAACATCATGCGGTTCTAAAATGTTAGACAGTTTTAATGCACCGTATGATGCAACCGTTGTAGAGAAATTAGATCAAGCGGGTTGTGTAACCATTGGCAGAACCAATATGGATGAATTCGCAATGGGTTCATCAAATGAGAGTAGTTATTACGGACCGGTAAAAAACCCATGGAATACGGATTGCGTGCCAGGGGGTTCTTCAGGGGGTTCGGCTGCTGCAGTTGCGGCACGCATTGCGCCCTTGGCAACCGGCACCGATACCGGCGGTTCTATTCGCCAGCCTGCGGCCTTATGCGGTGTTACCGGCTTGAAACCCACTTATGGAAGAGTGTCGCGTTATGGGTTGATTGCTTATGCCTCGAGTTTGGATCAAGGCGGGCCATTTGGAAAATCTGCTGAAGATTGTGCCTATATGTTGCAAGCCATGGCGGGGTTTGATGAGAAAGATTCCACCAGCTTAGATCAAGCCGTGCCTGATTATGTCCAGCCACTTAATGACTCGTTAAAGGGAAAAGTGATTGGGGTGCCGGAAGAATATTTTAGTGAAGGTTTAAGTGCTGAAGTTAAGAGTGTGATTGAAGATGCTATTAAATGGTATGAGCAACAAGGCTGTGAAATAAAAAGTATTAATTTGCCTAATACTAATTTAGCTATTCCTGCCTATTACGTCATTGCACCGGCAGAATGTTCTTCAAACTTATCGCGTTTGGATGGTGTGCGTTATGGGCATCGCTGCGAAGAGCCGCAAGATTTGCGTGATTTGTATGATCGAAGTCGTAGTGAAGGGTTTGGTGATGAGGTGAAGCGTCGCATCATGATAGGAACGTATGCATTATCAGCAGGCTATTACGATGCTTATTATTTAAAAGCACAACAGATTCGACGTTTAATAAGTGAAGACTTTAAAAAAGCCTTTGAAGGTGTTGATGTAATCTTAGGGCCTACCACACCGGAACCTGCTTTTAAGATTGGAGAAAAAACGGCAGACCCTGTCACCATGTATTTGTCTGATATCTATACTATCTCGATTAACTTAGCAGGCTTGCCGGCGATGTCCGTGCCGTGTGGGTTTTCAAACAGTTTGCCGGTGGGTATGCAGTTAATTGGAAATTATTTTGAAGAAGATACATTATTAAATTTTGCGCATCAGTATCAGCAGGATACGGATTGGCATAAAAAGTCTCCGCCTGGTTTTAATGAGTAAGGTGTTTAAATAGTGATGCAGTGGGAAACCGTTATTGGCTTAGAAATTCATGTGCAGTTGGCCACCAACAGCAAGATTTTCTCTGCGGCATCAACTGCATATGGTGCGGAGCCTAATACACAAGCTTGTGCGGTAGATCTTGGATTGCCAGGTGTATTGCCAGTTTTAAATAAAGAAGTGGTGCGCATGGCAGCGATGTTTGGTTTGGCGGTGGGTGCTAAAGTGGCTGAGCGTTCTGTGTTTGCACGCAAAAATTATTTTTACCCTGATTCACCTAAAGGTTATCAAATTAGCCAATTTGAATTGCCTATTGTTGAGCACGGTACTTTGGAAATTGTTTTGGGTGATGGCGAGCGTAAAACCATTGGTATAACGCGTGCACATTTGGAAGAGGATGCGGGTAAATCTTTGCATGAGGAATTTCCAGATTCAACAGGGATTGATTTAAATCGTTGCGGCACGCCATTAATTGAGATTGTATCTGAACCCGATATGCGCTCTGCTGAAGAAGCGGTGGCGTATATGAAAAAAATACATTCTATTGTGCGTTACTTGGGAATTTCGGATGGCAACATGCAAGAAGGTTCTTTTCGTTGTGATGCAAATGTTTCGATGCGGCCTAAAGGGCAAGAGGAATTTGGAACGCGTACTGAAACTAAAAATTTAAACTCCTTTAGATTCGTAGAGCGTGCTATCCACTATGAAATTGAGCGACAAATTGATGTGCTTGAAGATGGTGGTAAAATTGTTCAAGAAACGCGTTTGTATGATGCGAATAAAGATGAAACGCGATCCATGCGTTCAAAAGAAGAGGCGAATGATTATCGCTACTTCCCAGATCCTGATTTATTGCCGGTTGTTATTGAGCCAGAATTTATAGAAGAGCTTAGAAAGCAATTACCAGAATTGCCTGCAGATAAAATTACACGCTTTAAACAAGATTACGAGCTCAGTGATTACGATGCTGAAAATCTTGCGATGAGTAAAGAAACTGCAGAATATTTTGAAGCAGTGGTAAAAAGTTCTAGTGCAAAAACCCAGTCTAAAATATATAAGCTAGCGGCGAATTGGGTATTGGGTGACCTTAGTGCTGCGTTACATCAAGATGACATGGAGATTGGTAACAGTCCGGTTTCATCTTCAATGCTAGCGGGATTATTAGATCGTATTGAAGACAGCACCATCTCAAGCAAAATTGCGAAAGAAGTTTTTCAAGCTATGTGGGCGGGTGAAGGCGATGTTGATACCATCATCGAGGCGAAAGGCTTAAAGCAAATCACCGATAGTGGCGAGATAGAGGCATTGGTTGAGCAGGTTGTGAAGGATAATCCTGGCCAGGTTGAACAATATAAATCAGGCAAAGATAAAGTATTTGGCTTCTTTGTGGGTCAAGTGATGAAGCTTTCAAAAGGCAAGGCAAATCCACAACAAGTTAATGATTTGTTAAAAGATAAATTAAAGTAACTTGTGTATGTCTGTTCAATTATTCAGGCTTAAAAATGTTCCTGATGATGAGGCAGAGGAAATTCGCAGTCTCTTAGAAAAAAACTACATTGATTATTTTGAAACTCCTGCAGGCAGTTGGGGAATTTCGATGCCAGCCATTTGGTTAAACGATGAAGATCAGTTAGAAAAAGCTATGCAGTTAATTGATAGCTATCAAAGTGAGCGACTCGCAAGATATAGAAGCGAGCCTGCTGATCGTAAAAATATATTAAGTGAGTTGTTCAATAATCCTGTTCAATTTGTTGCTTATATCGCTTTTGCAGCAGTTATTCTTTATTTTTCCATCAAACCTTTTTTGAATTTTGGCCAATAGAATCAGATTAGTAATCGTTCATATCTGTAGAAAAGTTTACAGGTATTGAGAAGACCAGAGATTTTCCTGCAGGGATATCTATATTTTGATTAATATTCCCTGTTCCTGTTGCGGTAGTGCCTGCGGCAGTGCCGGTAATACAGCTCGCGGTTCCATCTCCAGGTGCAATACTCGGATCGCATGTCCAATTACCGTTAACGGTGACGCCATCTGGCAAAGTATCACTGACATTTATATTTGTCACATCCACTAACCCGTTATTACTAACAATAATGCTGTATGTAGTATTTCCACCCGGTGTATAAGAGTTAATGTTGTCGGTTTTAGTAATGGAAATATCTGCTAATACTTCTGTGCCAATAAATGCTGTGCTGATGTTTTCAACTGGACACTGTCGTGTTACTAAGTTTAAGTTTGCTGCTGAAAGTTCTTGAAATGACCCGCCTGGGGTACGGAACTCAATGCTTGCGGGTCCATCACAACATGCTTCTGAGCCTAAGGTACGAAAACTATGGAAACCGGTAGGCAGAGGAGTTGTAGTGCCGCTTAATATTTCATTTACGTTTCCAAAATTAAATGACCACCAAAGATCATCATTCCACTCGGCGTCTACTGATTGGTTATCAATATATAGATCGCCACCAAGACCAAAGTCGGGCCCAATACGAAATTCCCATATGCCTGCGTTGGCTGCAGTGACTTCAAAAAACGTTTCGGTAAAATAAATAATGTCATTATTTGGACCGGTGAATGTTCCGCTATTATCAATATTGGTTATATTATTTAGTATTGTGCAACCATAGCCAGCAACGTTGTCGGGTAAGCTGTTAAAGTCTGCCTCAGCTTGAGCGCGTGTTGTAGGATCAAATGTAGTATTTCGCGTGTGGTATTTTATTCCAGTTTCGCTAAAAGTTGCAGCTGCGTCACTAACATTAGTTGCAGCATTATTGTGGTAATAAATATAAATAGTGCGAACTTCGCCATTATTAAATGTTGGAATGTTTACCCAAAGAGTTGCAGTTTCTGTGGCAGAATTTAAACTGTCAATATAGAAATCAAGTTGCGTAATTTCATCAGTATCAATTACACGCAAATCGTCGCCGTTATTATTCCAGTCAAAGCCAGGCAAGTTACTGGCAGATATATCAATGTCTACAGGGTAGTTGATTAAGTTACTTCCAGAACTATTGGTGAGTTGCAATGAGACATTACGATTCCAGTTGTTATCCCACCATGCGGCTATGCAAATATTTTGCATACATAGGAGTAGTAGCAAAATTAAAACAGATTTAATTTTACTGAGTATGTGGAGAATATTATTGTGCATAATATTGATTGGATTACCGGCATTACAAACATGCATTTTTATAATAAATTAGTGACGAACAATGTCATAGTGTGTGTGTATGAATGGTTGTAAAACCCACACAAATGGAATTTTGACTGAGATGGTTACCCAGGTGAAGTGATTATATTTATTGTCAGATAGAAGATTATCTAAAAGACGAATTATAGGATAAGGGTTGAGTCGAATGTTCTTGCTTTTAGGTCTTTGCTGAGTGCATCTAAGAAATTAGAATCATTATCAAGCAAGTAGTTTTTTTCTACTCCTGTGCTTACTCGAAAAACATAAAGGATGTACTTAGGGTCTGGCTGACCTTGCGAATAAGAATGCACACGTTCCGTGGATATCTCAAAATCGCGATAATCGTATCCCTTTTTTTCCATCACAGCTATTACTAACCCCAGGTAATTTTTTGTGATTAAAGTTCTGTCGTTCATCGGAGTTTTTAGCAGCATTTATGATGCTTGTGTAATGCATATATTTTTTGTGATCAATAAAACATTTGAGCACATATACATAAAAAGAACTCGATACTGGTTAACAAAAATAATTTGTTAAAGCAGACTATTGTATTGCTCGATTAAGTATTACCCATAGTGCAACGAAGGTTTCCTGCTAAGTCTTTATGCGTACTTACATTGTTGTAGTTAGCATTGGCGAATAATTCACTCACTAAGTCGGCTTGTTGAAAACCATGTTCGACAATTAGGCTGCCAGTACGCAGTAAATAATTTGGAGTATTTTTTATTATTTCGGTTAAAGCGTGTAATCCATTTTTTTCACTTAATAATGCTTGTTTAGGCTCATATTGCGATACAAATTGATCTAATTCTGTGTCACTTATGCTGATATAGGGTGGGTTAGAAATAACTACATCATATTTTTTCTCAGGCACACTTTTATACCAATCACTATGTATAAATGTGATGTCTGCTTGATGTTGTTTTGCGTTGAGCTTCGCTAGTTCTAATGCTGGTAAAGAGATATCGGTTGCAGTTATATCGCAATTCTCTCTTTCTTTAGCGAGGGCAACCGCAATGGCGCCAGAGCCTGTGCCTAATTCTAAAATACGGGGGGTATCTATGTTTGAGATTTCTTTGAGAGCAAGTTCTACTAACAGCTCTGTGTCCGGTCGTGGGATGAGTACTTGTTCATTAACCATGAGCTCAAGCGACCAAAATTCTTTTGTACCCGTGATATAAGCGAGAGGCTCACCTTTAGCGCGTCGATTTAATGTCGAGGTAAATATTTCTAGCTGTTGTTCGTTCAGCGCTTGTTCTGGATGAGCAATAATTTTAGTTTGCTTAATTTTGCATACATGGCAAAGAAGAAGCTGGGCATCCAGTTTTGCACTATCACTGATTGTGGAGAGTGTAGTGGTGGCGAGCTCCACTGCCTCTTTAAGAGTCATAATAGGCTGTTATAGATCGCTCATACTGGCGAGTAAATCAGCTTGGTGTTCGTTACGTAAAGGTTGAATCACTTGATCCACATTGCCTTGCATCATGTCGTCTAATTTGTAGAGGGTGAGGTTGATGCGGTGATCAGTAACCCGGCCTTGTGGAAAATTATACGTGCGGATTCTCTCCGAGCGGTCCCCGCTGCCGACAAGATTGCGTCGAGTTTCTGCTTGCTCATCAAATTGTTTTTGTCGCTCTTGATCTAATAGTTTAGCGCTGAGCAATGACATCGCGCGTGCTTTATTTTTGTGTTGTGAGCGTTCATCTTGGCACTCAACTACTACACCAGTTGGTAAGTGCGTGAGGCGTATCGCAGAGTCGGTTTTATTAACATGTTGTCCACCAGCGCCTGATGCGCGGAAAGTGTCGATACGTAAGTCAGAGGTGTCAATTTCAATCTCACCTACTTCATCTACCTCAGGCATCACTGCAACGGTTGCAGCCGAGGTATGTACGCGTCCTTGAGATTCGGTTTCAGGCACACGCTGTACTCGATGAGCACCGGATTCAAATTTCAAGTTAGAAAACACTTCTTTGCCGGTTATTTTCACAATTATTTCTTTGTAGCCACCATGATCACCTTCGTTTTCATTCATCACTTCTACTTTCCAGCCTTTGTCTTCTGCAAAACGTGAATACATGCGATATAAATCTCCTGCAAAGATAGCGGCTTCGTCACCCCCGGTGCCTGCACGTATTTCTAAAAATACATTGCTTTCATCATGAGGATCTTTAGGGAGTAATAAAGTCTGTAATGCTTGTTCGAGTTGTTCTAATGCTTGCTCAGCGGTTTTTATTTCTTCTTGAGCCATGGCCTTCATATCTTTATCAGAATCATTTGCCATTTCTTGAGCAGTTTCTAAATCTTCTACCGCTTGTAAATGTTCATTAAATTTAGAAACGATAGGGCTTAACTGAGCATATTCCTTTGATAATTTAGTGAACTCATTTTGATTATTAATTACATCAGGATCAGAAAGCTCGGCAGAAATTTCTTCATGCCGTTCTTTAATATTTTCTAGCTTTAATAAAATAGAGTCTTTCATGCGTTATAGTCTTTACAAATAATTTATATAAACTCGATATAGAAAATTCGAGCGTTGCGTGGAGAAAAGTTATTTGTAGCTAATGAAAACGCAGAGCGAGATTCTTGCCCAGATGGTGAAGAAGATGGGTAACGTCAGGAATAACTTGATTGTTGAAGGCAGTATTCATTTGAGATTAATCGTTGGGTGAGATATTTAACAATATACGAGCAGCATCAATCAACTCATTTTTGCCTTCTTTGCCTGCGATGTTTAATGCCTCTGTCGGGTCATGTGTGAGTTTGTTGGTAAGAGTATGAGCTAAAAATTGCAGTACTTCTTCAACTGATTTCCCTTGCTCTAGCATTTTATGTGCTTTGTCTAATACCGCGTCTCGCTGCAATTCAGCTTTATTGCGAAATGCACGTACGGTATCCACAACTCCTTGTCCACGCAGCCATAATGAAAAGTTTTCCACTTCGTGGTCTATAATTACTTCAGCTTGGTGTGCAGCTTCTTTGCGTGATTGTAGATTGGATTCAATTACATTTTGCAAGTCATCAACTGTGTATAAATACACATCAGAAAGATTGGCAACTTCCGGTTCAATGTCTCTTGGCACTGCAAGGTCAACCATAAAAATAGGTTTGTGCTTGCGTAGTTTGAGTGCACGTTCGACTAATCCCTTACCTAGTATTGGTAGAGTGCTTGCGGTTGCGGAAATAACAATATCTGATTTTGGTAAAATTTCATTTACAAACATTAAAGTTACGCCAAAGCCATCCACTTGATTAGCAATACGCACTGCGCGTTCAATGCTGCGGTTAGCAATGGTAATTTTTTCAACACCTGAACTTTTTAAATGTTCCGCTGCAAGTTCAATAGTTTCACCTGCACCAATGAGTAATGCAGATTGTTTGCTTAGATCGCCAAATATTTGTTTCGATAAAGATACGGCAGCAGACGCTACAGAAACTGCATTAGCTCCAATGGCAGTGTTGGTGCGAACTTTTTTCGCTACATTGAATGAATGTTGAAATAGGTGATTTAAATTTCTACCTAAGGTTCCTGCTTCAACTGCATCTTGGTATGCCGATTTTAATTGCCCCAATATTTGTGGTTCGCCTAGCACCATGGAGTCGAGACCGCAGGCAACACGAAAAATATGTCGAACTACTGAGTCATCTAAGTGGTCATAAAGATATGGTTGTGTATCGCTGGATTGGAGATTGTGAAAAGTGTTGAGCCAGGCAAGGATTTCTCGTTTGCCTTGATCAACATGATTCACTTTGCAATATAATTCTGTGCGATTGCAGGTCGATATAATTGCGGCCTCATCAACCTGTGGAACGGTGATTAATTTTTTCAGCGCATGTTCTAGGTTTTGCTCGTTTATAGCCACCCGCTCACGCACCTCTACAGGGGCAGTGGTGTGATTGATACCTAGGGTGAGTAATGACATGAGAGTTTGAGGGTTTTTACGCTGTACAGTTGTAACAATATGATTGAGTTTAATTGATTGAATGGGCCCGCATAAACTGGCCTAAGTACCCGTAAAATCTGTCAAAATGCGTATGCATTACTCAGATATCTACAGTACTATTAGGTATAGTCTAATCGACCCAGCTACACAACACAGTATATTGAAGATCAACGTCACAATTCCACGGATTCTCTACCTATCAGGAGCTATATTGCTGGCTTTTGGGCTGGCTAGTTGTTCATCGATACCAGGTAGCACAGGCGGTGCTCGCTCCTCTGAAAACTCGATTCAGATTCGCAAACCCCAATCTGAGAGATATGATGCCCAATCTGAGCTCATGTATGAGGTCTTGGTAGGTGAGCTATCAGGGCAGTTTGGAGATGTAGATCAGGCGCTCGAGCATTATGTAAATGCTTCATTACTTACAGACGAGCCATCAGTGGCTGAGCGTGCAACTCGAATTGCAATGTTTGCTAAAGATTGGCCGGCAGGCATAAAGGCTGCGAGCCGCTGGTCTGAGTTGGTGGGTGAAAATTTAGAGATTAGCCAAATTTTGGGTGTGCTTGAATTGCGAAGCGGTAATGTTGACGGTGCTGTGCCACACTTTGAAAAGATTATGCTTGCTGCGGATGACTCGCCTGCAAAAGGTTACAGTATTATTGGAGCAGTGCTTGCACGTGAACCTGATTCCGAGTCTTCACTTAAGTTGCTTGAAAAATTAGTTAACAAGCATTTTGAAAATCCTTACGGACATCTAACACTAGCTAGTCTTGCGTTTCAGTCGCAAGACTTTCAACGCACAATTGATGAAAGCGAACTCGCTCTTGGTTTTAAGCCTGACTTGATCGAAGCACGTGCGATGCGTGCGCAAGCCTTAATGAATCTTGATGAAGTTGATCAAGCGCTTGCGGAAATGAAAATTATTGTAGAGGAAGAGCCGGGTAATCGTGAAATGCGCACCGCGTATTCACGCATGTTGATTGGGGCAGAGCGTTATGATGAAGCTATTCAAGAGTTTGAAGTATTGCTTGTGGCGAATCCAAATGATGGCGAACTTGTATATCGGTTAGGCTTGTTGTATTTGCAACAAGAAAAATATGCAAAGGCAAAAGTTAAGTTCAAGAGACTAGTTGATCGTAAACAGCGCGTTGATGAAAGTCATTACTACATTGGGCGTACAGATGAAGAACTAAAGAATTATTCTGAAGCGATTGCTGAATTTGAAAATGTAAAGCAAGGTGAATATTACATTGATGCAAAAGCTAGAATTGCGTCTATACATGCTGAGCGAGACGGCCTTGATAAAGCGCAAAGCTACTTAAAAGACTTGCGTGACACTCTGAGCGCGCCGGAATCAATTATTGAAGTGTATTTAATTGAGGGCCAATTACTGCATGATGAAGAGCTTTATGTTGCTGCAATGGATCTATATAGCGAAGGTTTGCAAGAGTTTCCTGGCCACAGCGATTTGTTATATGCACGTGCCTTAATGGCGGAAGAAATAGATCGTATTGATCTATTGGAAGCTGACCTGAAGACAATCCTTTCTGAAGACCCAGAAAATGCATCCGCACTCAATGCATTGGGTTATACCTTAGCAGATCATAATACTAGAGTGGATGAAGCGCTGGGATACATCAAAAAAGCATTAGAAATTCGCCCTGATGACCCTGCGGTGATGGATAGTATGGGTTGGGTGCATTTTCGTTTGGGTAACTATGCTGAAGCCGAAACGTATTTGCGCAAAGCGTTTGGTATCTTAGAAGACGCGGAAATTGCTGGCCATCTTGTAGAACTTTTATGGGCGCAAGGTAATTACGATGAAGCCAATAAAGTTATGAGCGATATGCTAAAGCGATACCCTGAAGATGAGTACATATTAGAGTTAAAACAAAGACTCCAATAATGAAGCGCTACTCGTTGCGGAGGCAGGTGCGCCTTCGTAAATTATCTAATCTAGTTTGGTTGTTATTTTCTGTTTTTATCTCATCGGCATGTGTCACGGTTGAGAAACATCAACTCCCACCAGGCTCTGAAATCAGCAAGCAAGCGGCTTGGGAAGTTCACCGTGCAAATATTCAAAGTGTACAAACCTGGAAATTAAAAGGTCGTGTAGCAGGGAAGTCAAATAATGAAGGATTTCGTGCAGGTGTGCAGTGGAATCAATTGCAGCACAATTTTATTATTGACTTGCATGGGCCATTGGGAAGAAAAGTAGCGGTAATTACTGGCAAGCAAGGTAGTGTTCAGTTAAAAACGTCTAAAGGTGAACATTTTGATGCGCAAGATCCAGAGGAATTAATGCAAAGGTTGTTTGGCTATTCTTTGCCTGTGAATGGATTGCGACATTGGTTGCTGGGAATCCCTGATCCCAAGCAATCGTATGGTTCATTAGAGTTGAATGAGCAAGGTCGCTTAAGGCAGCTTAATCAAGCGGGTTGGATAATTGATTATAAGCGTTATCATGATAGTGAGCCTGTATTGCCAGCTTTAATTCAAATATCTAGTTCGACATTGAATGCCAATATTAAAGTTGATCGCTGGACTTTGGGTGCGCAAGAAAATTAAATCAAATTTAGTTAGCTGATTCTGCTATGCAAACATGGTCTGCACCCGCAAAGTTAAATCTTTTTTTGCACATTATTGGACAGCGCGAAGATGGCTATCATTTGCTACAAAGTGCAATTCAGTTTATTGATCTTTGTGATGAACTAACATTTAATTCGCGTGCTGATGCCAATATCGTTTGCAAAAATTCTAATTCCAGTATTTCTCAACAAGAAGATTTGTGTGTTAAGGCTGCGCAACTGCTGCAGAATAAAATGGCCGCAAAGTCTGAAAATAGGCAAGGCATTGATATTCAGGTAAACAAGAAAATCCCTCTTGGTGCAGGATTGGGAGGAGGTAGCTCAGATGCTGCAACAACTTTATTGGCACTAAACCAAATCTGGGACTGTGGATTTCAGCAGCAGGAACTTGAGTTAATGGCTGCGCAATTGGGTGCAGATGTACCAGTATTTGTTCGTGGGCACGCGAGTTGGGTAGAAGGGATAGGTGAACAGCTTTCATCTATTACTATATATGAGACTTGGTTCGTGGTGGTATTTCCTGGTGTGCATTTGAATACACAGCAGATGTTTGCAGATTCAGATTTGACACGCAATTGCGTGCCGATCAAAATACGCGACTTCTTGAGCATGTGTAATAAGGGGTCTTCATGCTTTGCGGATACTCGGAATGTATTTGAACCCTTGGCGCGACGCCACCCTGTAGTAGAGCGTGCTTTTCAGTGTTTAGGTGAGTATGCTCCTGCTCGATTAACAGGTTCTGGAAGTGCATTGTTTACATCTTGTGCATCTAAGCCACTGGCTGAAGAAATAGCTGCAGGCTGTGCAAAAGAATTTACTGCTTACATAACGAAAGGCTTAAATGTATCACCTGCTATTTCGTTAAGTGAGTATAATCAGCCATAGTTCTAGTGATAGTTCTGGTAATTATGGATATTAAAAGAATTGGGCCGTCGCCAAGTGGTAAGGCACTGGGTTTTGATCCCAGCATTCGCAGGTTCGAATCCTGCCGGCCCAGCCAATTTTTTGTCATATAGTATGACGCAATAAAAAACTTAAGGCATTAACTCAACATGCTTCGTCAAAGATCGCTCCCCGCAGATAGCAATTTAATGGTTTTTTCTGGTAATGCACATCCAAAACTTGCACAGGATGTTTGCGATGATTTAAACATTCCGATTGGAAAAGCGTTTGTTAGCCAATTTAGTGATGGTGAAGTACAGGTTGAGATTCAAGAAAATGTGCGTGGTAAAGATGTTTTTGTAGTGCAACCAACGTGTATGCCTACCAATGACAATGTAATGGAATTACTGATTATGGTGGATGCGCTAAAACGTTCTTCAGCAGATCGTATTACCGCCGTAATGCCATATTTTGGTTACTCGCGACAAGATCGACGCGTGCGATCGATTCGTGTGCCTATTTCAGCCAAGGTGATCGCTAACTTACTACAGGTTGCTGGTGCGGATCGGGTGTTAACGGTGGATCTGCATGCCGATCAAATCCAAGGTTTTTTTGATATTCCAGTGGATAATATTTATGCCTCACCCATTTTGTTAGGGGATGTGTACAAACGTAAAGACCCAAATTTAATTGTGGTCTCTCCCGATGTGGGCGGTGTAGTGCGTGCGCGAGCCCTTGCAAAAAGATTGGATGATGCCGATTTAGCCATTATTGATAAACGTCGTCCTGAAGCGAATAAGTCTGAAGTGATGCATATAATTGGTGAGGTAGAGGGTAAATCCTGCTACATCATTGATGATTTGGTCGATACTGCAGGCACGCTATGTGCTGCGGCCACTGCACTAAAAGGGCATGGGGCCACAAGTGTGCGGGCTTATGCCACTCACCCGGTGCTTTCGGGCAAAGCCATTGAAAACCTTGAGAATTCTGTGCTGGATGAATTGGTGGTAACTGATACAATTCCGCTCCGCGAGGACGCTAGGCAGTGCACTCGAATCCGCCAAGTAGAGGTTTCGGGCTTAGTAGCAGAATCAATGCGTAGAATTAACCAGGAAGAGTCGGTTAGCTCTCTATATATGGACTAAGGTATATGGATTTACTAGGCGCTTTGCCTGCACCATAGCCGCAAATTTAGATCGTTGAAATTAAAGAGAATATTGAAAGTTTGGAGTAAGTAATGAGTGTCGATTTCACATTAAATGCAGAACTGCGTAACGAGCAAGACCTTGGTAAAGGCGCTAGTAGAAGATTGCGTAAAAAGGGCAGAGTGCCTGCAGTAATTTATGGCGGTGGCGAAGATTCAGTTTCAGTAACCTTGGACCATAATTCATTAGTGCATAGTCTTGAGCAAGAAGCTTTCTATTCTCATATTTTAAATGTAGAGGTTGCTGGTAAATCACAGCGTGCAATTTTGCGTGATTTGCAACGTCATCCATATAAGTCAACGGTTTTACATATGGACTTGTTGCGAGTACGTGAAGACACTGCAATTAACGTTCACGTTCCATTGCACTTCTTAAATGAAGATACCTGCCCAGGCGTAAAACTTGATGGTGGTGTAATCAGTCATAATACAACTGAAATTGAAATTTCATGTTTGCCTAAAGATCTACCCGAATTCATTGAAGTAGATGCTGGAGAACTTAAACTAAACGATTCATTGCATCTTAGCGATATTAAAGTTGCTGATGGTGTAACCATTGTTGAGCTTTCGCATGGTGAAGATCACGATCACGTTGTGGTTTCTGTGCATGTTAAACGTGCTGTAGAAGAAGAGCCGGTCGCAAGTGATGAAGTGGCTGAAGGTGAAGAGGTCGAAGGTGAAGAGTCTAAGGAAGAGGGCGACGATAAGGGTGATGATAAATCATCTGGAGATGATTCTTAGTAAACCACTTGCGTCCTGAACACTATGTCTAAGTTTAAGGGCATACGTCTGATTGCCGGTCTCGGTAACCCAGGCGAAAAACACGCACAAACCCGGCATAACGCCGGGTTTTGGTTTGTAGATACCCTAGCCTGTAGAGAAAACGCAACGTTTAAACTAGAAACAAAGTTTAAAGGTGAGGTTGCTCACTTTTCCTGTCAGGGTGAAAAGATCTGGTTACTTAAACCCCAAACCTATATGAATGACAGCGGTGAATCGCTGCGACCTTTTTGTGACTTCTATAAGATTTCCCCCGAACAAGTTTTAGTCGCGCACGATGAAATCGATTTACCGAATGGTGAGGCGAAAATTAAATGGGCGGGTGGGCACGGCGGCCATAATGGTCTGCGCAGTATATTTTCTCATTTAAGTAGAGATATTTGGCGATTACGGTTAGGAGTAGGTCATCCAGGGCATAAAGACCAAGTGGTCGGTTATGTGCTTAAACAAATCAGTAAGAGTGATCGCGCTGCAGTCGATGATGTAATTATCGATGCTATGAACACAATTGAAGACTGTGTTAGCGGTGATTTGGAAGCAGCCATGCGCAGACTGCATTCTAAATAATGTGCATGTAAAGACTTTGGGTATTAGATATGGGTTTTAAATGTGGAATCGTGGGGTTACCTAATGTTGGTAAGTCGACATTGTTTAATGCGTTAACTGCGACAGAAATTGCCGCGGAAAATTATCCGTTTTGTACGATCGATCCAAATGTAGGTATCGTGCCCGTACCAGATCCGCGTTTAGATCAGCTAGCAAGCATTGCAACTTCAGAAGAAATCATTCCAACCACGATGGAATTCGTGGATATAGCCGGATTAGTTGCAGGAGCATCAAAAGGAGAAGGCCTGGGGAATCAGTTTTTAGGTCATATACGTGAAACCGATGCGATCGCTCATGTGGTGCGGTGTTTTGATGATGAAAATATTATTCACGTAGATGGCAAGGTGGACCCATTATCTGACTTGGAAACCATTTATACCGAATTAATTTTGTCAGATTTAGAAGCAGTTGAAAAAGCGGTTTATAGAGTAGAGCGTGTTGCAAAATCTGGTGATAAAGAAGCGGTGGCCCAGCTGGAATTATATAAAAAGCTAAAAGAGCATTTAGAAAACGAAGAAGTTGCGTTTACCTATACAGTTAGTAAAGAACAAATGCCTTTGATTCGCGAACTGCAATTAATTACCGGCAAACCTGCATTTTATATCGCCAATGTTGCTGAAGATGGTTTTGAAAATAACCAACACTTAAATAATCTTGAAGAGCTAGCCAAGAAGAGATCTATTCAAGTGATTCCTGTATGCGCGCAAATCGAAGCAGAAGTTGCGCAACTTGATCGCGATGAGCAGCAAGAATATTTATCAGAATTAGGTTTAGAGGAGCCGGGGTTAAACAGAGTCATTCGAGCGGGCTATGAACTACTTAGTCTGCAAACGTTTTTTACTGCTGGCCCAAAAGAGGCTAGAGCTTGGACCGTTTCAAAGGGAGCTACGGCACCTCAGGCCGCTGGAAAAATCCACACCGATTTTGAAAAAGGTTTTATACGTGCTGAAGTGGTGGGCTTTCAGGACTACGTGGATGCAAATGGTGAGGCAGGAGCCAAAGATGCTGGGAAATGGCGCCTAGAGGGAAAGGATTACCTCATGAATGAAGGTGATGTAGTTCATTTTAGGTTCAATGTGTAGGGCTTAAATACCTAGAACTGGATCTGTAATAATTGGGGTCGATTTAGGTAGAATTGACACTGGTCGCGACGTTTTATAAGGTCCGCCATCAAAAATCAAATATGGCTATGTAGCTCAGCTGGTTAGAGCACAGCATTCATAATGCTGGGGTCCGTGGTTCAAGTCCACGCATAGCCACCACCCTTGCGTGGGGGTATTCCACGTAAATTAGTTATCGCGAAGCGATACACAAATTTATCAAAGTACAACAAGTCAGGCAATCAAATAGATTCAATCAAACGAATTGCAGCAATTTTTGAATCGCTCCTAAATGTTTTCATTGAACCCAATGGGCTAAGTGATTCTACATTGAAGTAAATACCCACAAGTCCTGCCGCAACAATTCGATAATCACTCGGTTTAGCTTTTGGATTGATTTGCTTAAGAGTTCTTATAATTGACTTAGTAAAGTGTTCAGACCACTTTTGTAATCGGGGCCTAATTTTTGGGTAGTTGGGTGCAGCAATAATTAGTGCCATTGCTACAAGAATAGATTGTTTGTCAGAATATGACTCATCAAACAAATAGTTAATAAATTCTTTTGGTGTTGTTTTACTGGATATATAGGATTCAAGTAGTTTTGAATCATTCATAGTTTTTGGTATGAATCTATCTACTAGCGCATAGAGTAAATCATCTCGATTGCCCACATTGTGCCTAAGTAAGCTGCGTTGCAGTTGAGCTTCTTCTGCTATTTTTTCTAGAGTAGCGCCCTCTACACCGTATCTCGAAACACAACGCTCGTAAGCATCCAATATCTCTTCACTTCTCTGGGCTTTCAGGCTTGGTCTTGGCATAGACCCTTAGTTTATTATCAAATTTGACAATAAACAACTACAAGAGTTAATTATCAGTATTGATAATTAACTGGATATAAACAAATGGATCTCGCGAACGTCAAATGGCGAACTATTATTGGATTGATCTTGATCTACATAACGGTAGTGCTTTATCCAAATTATCAGTGGATATGGGCAATTCTATTTTTATATTGGGTGATACCGGATTTATTTACCGGTACAACTCATTTTATCGAGTCCATACATCGAAATGTAAATCCAATTTTATACTGGATAACTGTGTTAACTTGGCTTTGGTTCAGTGCATACATTATATGGGAGGCGTTCCAATGAGTAATAAAGTACCTGTGTTGCCTAAAGAAGCTTACCTATCGCAAGAATGGTTCGATAAAGAACAAGAGTTTTTATTTTCTAAGACCTGGCAGTTTGTGGGATTAATTGAAGATGTTAGTGAACATGGAGATTACACAACAGCACAAGTAGGAAATCATCCGATACTAGTCGTTAATAACAACGGTACATTAAAAGCGTTCCATAATATTTGTCGTCATCGTGGTACACCACTAGTAACAGGTAAAGGAAAGTTATCCGATTTTATGACGTGCCCTTATCATCATTGGTCGTATGATTTAAATGGTCAATTAAAAGGTGTTCCTGAACGTAAAGAAGAATTTTCAGACTTAGATATTGATAGCATATGTTTGCACTCTGCATCCGTTGATGTGTGGCGGAGCATGTTATGGGTGCATGTAGATCCTGATGCAGGAAAAGCAAGTGATTACTTTGATCAAGTACTTCCACACTTAGGGCCACACCATCCTGAAAAGCTTCAAGAGTATCCTGAATACAGTACACATCACGAGATTAAAGCGAACTGGAAAATCGTTGTAGAAAATTTCATGGATGTTTATCACTTGCGATACTTGCATCAAAAGACGTTATATATGTACGACCATAAAAAAGCAGATTACGGATGGGATGGGCCACATTATTGGTTTTATGAGCCATTAAGCAAAGGGCATAAGCCAGAGATGCCACTCATTGATCATATTCCAAAAGATAAAGTAGGGGCTTACGTTCCTATGTTATTTCCAAATTTAGGGTTGGCTGAATCAGAATCTACATGGAGTACATTCCATGTGAAACCAGTAGCACCTGACAAATGCGTTGTAGAAACGCGGACACGTGCTATGCCTTCCAAAACAGCAAAACTTCTTGGCTCTGCAATCTCTTGGTTATATTCGAGTTCGGACAAATCAGATGATCAGCTTAACTCCGGGGATTTCATGGAAGAGGATATTTACGTATGTGAGCAAGTGCAGAAGGGAATGAATTCCCCTTTGTACAGTGTTGCGCAGACTGCTAAACGAGGAGAAAGTACAGTAAGAACGTATCAGGAAAAAGTATTAGCATATATTGGACATAGCAAATGATCTCTTACGACCTAAAGCGAATATAATATTTATGAAATTGTGACAGTATCAATCGTTGGTGAGCTGGGTTGTAACCTGATTGAACAGGGTTTTTAATAAGGGCAGGTGTCGTAAGTGGCTGAATTTATTTAAAGTTAATTATATAAAGTTAAAGTTCATAATGCTGGGGTCCGTGGTTCAAGTCCACGCATAGTCATCACCTATGCGCGTTGGTACTACACGCAAATTAATAATTGCGGAGCGATACTTACTGTTATTTTGGATGGCAGGTAGCATTACCCTTGTATGTATTTCCATCTGTCCATTTGAAAGAATAAGGTCCTTTCATATAAAAACTTCCATCTTTCTTTTCGTAAACTTTGTAATGCCCCTTGGTGGTATCATTGCAAGGTTCAGATTGTGTTAAAACACCATGTAATTTTCCTTTCTTATAATTACTTTCAATTGCACCAACACTATCAGGACAGTATGAATTGACGACTTTTGCGGTGATTTTGTTTAGAGATACAGTTTCATATGTATAAGTCTTTGTGCCTGAGGTTGTTGCTGGTGGTGTATGTTTCCATTTGCATTCCCATTTGCTGCCTACTTTAATAACTTCTTGTAGCTGCGCATCGTTTTCAAATTTCACTTTCTTATCAGCGCTTGCGGTGGCTGCTGAAAATAACAACAGCACAGAAGAAGTTGCTATAACAATTTTTTTTACTATTAAAAATTCCACAATATAAATCCCCTGTTTAAAATAGGTTTACTATTGATGTTATTTATTATCTCAAAATTAGCCTACGCCAAACATTATACTTGCGCAATCTCATTATGCTTTCTTAATAAAGTGATGTATACAAAGTGCTTTTTTGGGAGAGGTATGCGATTGTCCAAAATATGTGAACACTCGTTCAAATAAGACTATAAGTTTTGATGTAAAGAATAATCTGCCATGATATTGAAACGTGACTCAAATGTAGTAGCGACTACAACTTTTCTGTGTTGACGCTACACGCAAACTAAAAAACTATGGTGTGATGTAAGTTATTTATGAGGCCATTGCTAGTTTAGGTTTTGCGCGGTGGTCTTTTGTGCCGGGGATATATTTTGCTATACGTGGTACTGCATGGGCTAGCACACATACATCTTTTATGCCTTTTTCTTCGGCTTTCGATTCTACCGCATCCGTTACTGAGTCGGCTGTTGCTTGATTTGTTATGCAGCGAATCGTTGCATATTCTTGACTTACATGTGCGTTAGCTATATCGGGATGTTCATGCGTTTCTTCGTTCATTGCAACAAATCGTGAGTAGCTGACATTTAAGCCTGGCGCTCCTGCGTCTAGCATGAGATCCATAAAATCTTGTGATTGGTCACGGTTAACGACTGCAGAGAAGCATATTTGGTTAGTGAGTTCTTGATTATCTTTCTGCCCAAGATTTAGTCCAATTCCTTTGCCTTCACCGCCCACATTGAACACTGCTTGATCACGCCAATGTTTATGTCCCGTTAAATGATCAATTGCATGAATAATTTGTTGGGTGTTTGCAGGGTAGTGAGGATTTGCAATGCGACCAGGCAAATTAAACATACCTTTATCGATCGGAAGTCGATACATAAAGCCTCGTCCTGGCAAATGAAATTCACCAGCTTTAGCCATCGCTGCAAAAATTCCTTCTACATCTGAATTGTCAGCAAGAACCATTAATATTTCTTGTTCACTGTCTTTGGTAATACGCAGCCATCCGAGACGATCCCGTAAGCCTTTGCCTTCTGCGTAATGCACAATAGGTCCGTGTGCTCCGGCATTGATTGCAGCTTTGGCAATTCGATCACTTAAGCTGTGACCAACACTGCAAAAGATTGCACTTAAATTTTCAGATAGTTTGTTTGATTCGGTGGTGGTATTTAACGTTTCTTTAGTACGCAAGTTATGAAACTCAGATCCAACGTAAGCACTTTCACATGGTGTGCTAAAAACAGCTCCTGCTGCTTGCAAGTCGAGTCGTCCTTCAGATATTACGGTATTGACAACGCGATCTACATCGGGCGCAGAAACGACCATGCGTAACATGGTTTTTGAAGGGCTAATGGGCGGCACCCAGGATTTCCACCAATGATCACGAAGCAGTGTTCCACGTGCATTTGAGACTAAAACATCAGTCACTTCGTTTGAGGTTAGATCATCTATCACTGCTTTAGCAGATGGTTCTGGTAATACTGCTGTGATCAGTGAAATATGGTGTTTACTGTTAAACATTTATGCGGCTCCTAGTTGTTTTGAGTCACTATCTAAATCACTTTCAAGATTAGGCTCACTTGCTGCTTGTAGTTTTTTCTCATTTCTTTGGGTGTAGAGGCCAACTGAAAGTACAGTCATGATTGGACCTACTGATGCGAGCGCAAGTATTCCAAATCCATCGCTTACACCTGGAACATTGGCGCCAACACCAAGGCCCATGGCTAATACAAGAGGGACGGTAATGGGTCCAGTTGTAACTCCTGCGCTATCCCAACCAAAATTTACAAAACTATTTGGTGCGCGCCAGGTTAATAATAAAACTAAGGCGTAAGGAGGAATGAGCATCCAGATTAATGGCAAGTTATAAGCCATTTTCACGATGCCAGCTCCAATTCCTAAGCCAACGCCTATAGCAACCGCCTGCATAAGTAGCTTTTTGCGGAAGGCGCCGACAGTGATGCGTTCAACGGTATCACCCAATGCATTTAGCGCAGGTTCCGCAAGCGTTGCTCCGTAACCTAAGAAGAATGCAAAGCCGATGGCGACTAATTTTCCTAGATGGCCTTCGCCAAATAATGGCCCTTCTGAATGATCAAGACCCCAAGGTACTATTTCTGCAAAGGATATAGGTATATTGCTACCAAGTTGACCGCCGAGAGGAGTTAAGCCAAGCGCAATGCCAAGACTAAACAGTGCCATGCCAATCAGTGCAAAGGTCACACCAATGCCAACGTCATTACCTTTGTCTAGACGTTGTTTAAGCACTAGGCGAAGTACAAAATATAAAAATAAACATAGTGGAATGATTGCTCGAAGTGCACCAATAGTGGCTTCTTTTAGTTGAGTGTAGAAAGAAGACTCAGCATCCCAAGTTTTCTCATCAATAATTTTATATTCACGCGAGTATATTTTTTTAACGACTAAATTTGGATCAGTTACAACAATTTCTCCATTAATTAGTTCAGCACGACCACCATTAAAATCTAGTTCATAACCATCAGGCAGTTCGCCAGTTTTTAAATATCTATCAAATTCAACATCGGTTATTGCAACTAATTCTGTGTCTACGCTTTTCTCATCGCTGGTTGCGTCAATTGATTGAGTTGCTACGATTTCAGTGCCTTTGTAATTAGATACTCCATAATAATCATTACTTGTGTAGTGATATAGAGAAAGAAGTAGAACAGCAAGTATTGGGAACAATGATGCTAGTGTAACAATACCAAACCCAGAACCACCGCCACCACCTGTGCTACTACTAACGACACGACATACACCTATTCCAAGTGCAAGCACTAATGGAACGGTAACGGGGCCTGTTGTTACTGCACCGCAATCCCATGCAAGTCCAAGTATGTCGCGTAATTCTGGAACTTGGCTAAAGAAAAAAGATAGTGTAAGCAAAAGAAGTACTGCAGGTATGGCAAGAAATTTTAACGGCCATGCATAGAAAAAACGTAATACACCTAACATTACTGCAAGACCAACGCCGACTCCAACACTGCTAACGAGTTGGCCAGAAAAATCATTTAATAAGCTGTACAGTAAGGGTGCTTTATCAGGTAGTACACCACTACCTGCTGCTTTAAGTACCGCTATAGCAGGTTCAGCAAAGGTCGCTCCAGCGCCGAGTAAAAATGCGAATAGTAAAATGATGGGCATACCGCTACTGCGGGGTAAGATACTGCCAATAATTTCACCTAGTGGCATTAAGCCTAATCGCAGGCCTTCCATGAAAAACATCAAGCCGACTGCGACGATAAAAATTCCCACTGCAATCATGGCTGCATACACAATAGGAAGTTGCAGAACTAATAGTTGAAATATAATGAGATAAAAAACAATAAACCAAATACCTTCAATTTGGCTCATGAAGTTTCGTTTACTGTAGGGCCATAACACACGCAAAGTGTCACGAAGACTTAAGCGAAAGCGAGGATTATCAGGGGTCTTGAGGGTGTCCATTATTTTAAATCACTTGTTGAGTTAATGAGTTATATCGGCGGCTCCCTATATTCCTTAAGTTTTCAACAAGATGAATGGTGTTAATGTAATTATTAACCTGAAATATGTTCTAAATGCTAATTGAATAGTAAAATTACTAGCTAACATCCTGTTTTATAAGGTCTAATATTTTTATTTTATTGGTGAGACGATGAGTGGAAAAAGAAAAATATCATTAGTATTGGGTAGTGGGGCAGCGCGTGGATTAACCCATATTGGTGTAATACGTTGTTTGGAAGAGCATCACTACGATATTAAATATATATCGGGTTCATCTATAGGTGCGCTAGTAGGTGGAATTTATGCTGCCGGTGAACTTGACGTATATGTTGAATGGGTAAAGGCATTAAAAAGAAGAAATATTATTCGATTGTTGGATATTTCATTTAGCAGAAAATCATTATTTAAAGGTGAGAAGATAATTGAGGTACTTAATGAGATTATTAAAGACCGTACGATTGAGGACTTGCCTATTGGTTACACCGCAGTCGCTACTGATATTCTAGAGCAAAAAGAGATATGGCTTACAAGTGGGTCCTTGTTCGAAGCCATACGAGCTTCAATTGCAGTGCCAATGATATTTTCCCCAGTACAATATTCAGATCGTCTACTTGTGGATGGTGGAATTATTAATCCTGTACCCATTGCGCCAACCTTAAATGATGATACTGAGTTAACTATAGCAGTTGCGTTAAATGGGCCATCTGAAATATTTTCGACTGAATGCGAAGAAGTATCTGAAGCTAGCGAGGAAAACCACGCTAAAAATAAATATCAATTAGGTGTTGAGAAACTAATAGATAGTATGTTGCCTAAAGGCGATGTTGAAAAGGATAAGCACAATTTAGGAATTTTCAATTTAATGACTCAGTCGATGGATACCATGCAATCTTCAATAACACGCTTTAAGTTGGCAACCTATCGGCCTGATATTGTGATTGAGATTCCGCGAAATATTTGCGGCTGGTTTGATTTCGATCGTGCGGATGAATTGATTGAATTTGGTTATGAGCGAACAACGGATGCTCTTAAACAGTATGAAAAACTGCTAGAACGTAGAAAGTAAGTTTTAGTAAGGCGTTGCTAAATACTTTTACTAGATAATCAACTTTATCAACTAATATTCATAGGCATAGCCTTGTATTCCCTATATTTGTCCAAATATGCAATTCGCTACATAATTTTTAATCTGGGTGCGTTAGGGTCTAAGAAGAGCTTGATCTAGGTCTAGGGATATTAGATTAATTTAATTAATAACTGTTCAGATATGGAAATCATTTGTATCAACAAAATCGATCAATAGCAGCCTTAGATTCAAATATTTCAGAATTGAATGCTTCTAGTATAAATTTTCTATGCTGGAATATTAAAAAAGGCCTTAAGCCAAATTGGCGAGAAGATTTATCGGATCTTGCAAATGGTAAAGATCTTGTGATCATCCAGGAAGCAATACTTCATCCAGATTTAACTGAGGCCTTTGATGAGTCCGTGCATTGGTCCTTTACAAAAGGTTACAAGACAAAAAACGCACAACGGGAGTAATGACGATAAGTAAGCATGAGCCATTACGATCTCATAATCTCACTTGCTGGGAGCCATGGTTAGCAACACCAAAGGCTACAAATATTACCGAATACGCTTTGTCAGATACTGATGAAACACTTATTGTAGTTAATATTCATGCTATTAATTTTACTTTTGGCGTTAAGCAATTTCGCAAACAAATAGATAAAGTAAGAGAAGTGTTAGCTAGGCATACTGGGCCGATAATACTTTCTGGTGATTTTAATACTTGGCGTAAAAAGCGCATGAAAATTCTTGAAGCGTTGGCATTTGAGCATGAGCTTGATGCTTTAACCTTTCAAGAAGATCATCGTAAAACTGTATTTGGTCAATTATTAGATCATATTTACGTGCGCGCACTCACTCCGAAGAGTACTGGAACGCACCATGTTAAATCTTCAGATCATAATCCACTCTCTGCTGAGTTAAGATTTAGTTGGTCATCGGGTTGCCTATGAGTTTGGTGCACCAGTCCATCAATACCTTAATGGTCCACAACTAGAAACTGATTGGGCCTTTACGGTGAGTGATCAAAAAGCCTTTTAGCAAAGTATTAAACTGATTTTAGAATGTAACTAATTAGTGGCCTATAGAGGTGTCTATCGGCTTTTTGCTACATGCTGTTATGCATAGCTTGACCACAATTTACCTTGCATAAACAATTGAATTACAAAAGAATAATCAATATTCAATTAATTCTATAATAGTATTTAGGGAAGTAACTGTGTCTGTACTTGAGACGATTATTGGTAAAAGAAAGCCAAATTTTGATTCTTATAACTTGATATTAGACTTGTTGCAGAAGTTTATGATCGAGAGTAAATCACAAGCGTCAATACGTGATGTCACTCCACCTCAACAGGCTGTTATGACGATGTACACCTATGGTGCGTTGGCATATTTTGCGGAGGTGCATGAAGTACCAGAGCAAGAATTAATTTTAGTGTTAGATTCTTATCTACAACGCCAAGGTCTGTCCGATAAACAATCAGTTATGGAAGCAAGAATAATTGTTGAGCAAGCTAAAGACCCAGCCATGCAATGGGGTATAGAAACCGGCTATAACTCTTCAATGTATTGGTATAAAGATAAAAATTCTGACGCACCAAAAGCACTTGCGCGTCTGTTAAAGACAACAAGATAAAAATTTACGCATTAGTTATTAACAGGTATTGAATTGACGAGGCTTAAGCGAGTGTTAAACCTCGTCAAAGTATCCCCAAACCCAAGTAAAATTCTCAGTAGTATCACGAAGCATTACTTTCAATAGAGAAAGTATGTGGTTTGAGAGGAAATGTGTAAATCCGTATCTCTACATCCGTATGAACACGGATGTATTTCTTTAAGATTTAGATAGATGTATTGGCGGCTGTTTAGGTATTTTGAGGTTTAAGCTGTACAGAGCTTGCACTTTTTACCATAGTTATTAGTTCATACAGTGAGTTAGCTTGCATTTTCAACATAATTTTTGCGCGATGGTCTTCAACGGTACGATGACTAATATCTAATGCTTCGGCTATTTTCTTATTAGAGGTGTTGGCGTTGTCAGTAGCTAACATAGCCAATACTTGTTTTTCTCTGGGCGATAGGCGGTTAATGCGTTCATTATAACTCGCTAATTCTGCTGATTTTTGTCTAAGTATTTTGGATTGGTCCAACGCTTGTTCGATTCGATCGTGTAATATTTCTTGCCGATATGGTTTTTCAAGGAAATCTATCGCGCCATTTTTAAGCGCTTGAACTGACATGGGAACATCGCCATGACCTGATACGAATATTATGGGTATGTTGTGATTTTTTTCAGCAAGAATTTCCTGTAACTCTAGTCCATTTATTCCTGACATACTGATGTCTAATACCAAGCAGCCAATTTTATTGTCTTGGTAAGAGCGTAGAAAATCCTCTGCTGATTCATAGTTCTCAACTACTAGGCCGCGTAGTTCTAGTGATGCAGTAAGTGCATTACGAATTGCGGGGTCATCATCTACAACATGAACTGTACCTTGTGTTGACATCTAATTATCTTGTATCAATAGGTAATGTGAAGTGAAACTGCGTTTCTTTTTTATGAATGGGGTCAAGCCAAAGCTTGCCGCCATGGGCATCGATTATTGAACGGCTAATGGATAAACCCATTCCCATCCCGGTTGATTTGGTGGTATAGAACGGTTGAAATAAATTATTGATTTGTGAAATTTCAAGACCCGGGCCGGTGTCTTTAATCGACACTTGGGCTTCAGGCTTATTTTTATTTTTTCCATTGAGGTGTGTGTAGATGGTAAGGGTGCGAGCTTTTCCATTATTGTTTTGCATGGCTTCTAAGCCATTGCGTATTATGTTCACCAATACTTGTTGAATTTGAACTTTATCTACCTCAATAGAGGGCAATTCTTTATCTAATGTGACGTTTATTGAAATATCATGGTCTAGGGCATCTGAATTTAAGAAACGCACAGTTTCTTGGGTGAGATCATTTAAGTTTATCGCGCATTTTTCCATAGGTTGTTTACTGGCGAATTGTCTACAATGTCGTACGATTTCCCCGGCACGGTGGACTTGTTCGGATGCATTTTGAATGATCTCTAATAGTTTATGGTTAATATTAGGTTCAGCAGCCACTAGTGTTTGTGCAGCATCACAATAAAGCGAAATAGCACTTAAAGGTTGATTAAGTTCGTGCGCTAAACCGGTAGCCATTTCATTCATATTGCTTAGTCGTGAAACATGCGCCAATTCATGTTGCAGTTGCTTATGTTTCTTTTCGCTTTCTACACGATCTGTGATGTCTTTCATAAAGCACTGATGTCCTATGAAACATCCATTGTTATCCATGCGTTTTGAAATCAAAATATGTTTGAAGATAGTCGATCCATCTTTTTTAACGCCTTTAATATCGAATTCTACATTCTCCTTTTCGAGCATTTGTCGATAACCGCGTTCACCAATAACTAGTTCACTGGGATCTACAGTCACTTTCCAGGATTGACCGATAAGCTCTTGTCGCGAGTATCCTAGTAGCTCTGCGTAAGTATTGTTGACATAAGTGTACAATCCATTGTTGTCTAAACGTGAAATTCCTGGCAAAGAGTGGCTGAGCGCAATATTTATTTCACGTAGCTCTTGTTCAGCATTTTTTGACTTGGTGATGTCTCGCATAGCCCCCAAAACTCTTGTAGCCTTGCCTTTTTTGTCTCGTGCGATGTATGCATGATCATCTACATAGCAATAACTACCATCTGGTTTTTTAAATTGATATTTTTCATCCCAGCGTTCTGAAGTTGATTCCGTAATATTCGCAAGAGAACTTTGTACGCGTTCTCGGTCATTAGGGTGGATTCTCTCTAGCCACCAATCCCAGGTATTTTCTTCTGGTGGTCGACCAAAATTGTCGGTATAGGTTTTATTCCACCAGACTTTATTTGTGATTTTATCCATATCCCAAACACTGTCATTAGTAGCACACATAACAAGCTCTAAGCGTTCCATTTCTTTTGCCAATTTTTCTTCAGCATTTTTGCGAATAGAAATATTCTCAGAAATGCCCATAAGCTTGGTTACATTGCCTTGTAAATTTTTAATTGGAACAAAGCATGATGAGTAAATGTCTCCATTAGTGCCTGCAAATTCAAAAGTAGATGTTTGGCCTTGTAAAGCGCTATCAAGAAGGCATTTAATTCGGTCGTAATCTTTTTCTGCTACATTAGAAAGGTAGGGGGTTCCTCGCACTTGGCTTTCCAGTTTTAGGTCTAGCATTTTTAATCCAATTGGATTCATGCTGGTAAAGCAGCCATCTAGATCAATTCCATGAATACATATAGGGGCATGTTTGAAAAATAAACGACTACGAGATTCTTGTTGCTGTTTCTCTACTTCTAAGCGCTTAGATTCAAGAGATTTCCCAACAATTTTACTGAGCTTTTGTAATGATTTAATTTGAAATGAATTTAGATGATTGGGTTTATCGTCTAGCACACAAAGCGCCCCAATTGCGTGGCCATCAACTGTGATAATAGGAAAGCCTGCATAAAAGAAAAAGTTTGGATCATTCGTGACCACGGGGCTATTTTTGAAGCGTGGATCTAGTCTTGCATCTTCTACTATTAGCGGATCTGTCCCCATTATTGTGTGGTGGCAAAATGAAATATCTCTAGGTACGCTGGATACTCCGTCTAAGCCGCACTTAAATCGAAGTTTTACATCATTGGTATCCACAAAACTCACTAAAGCGATCGATACCTTGCAAATATCTGCCGCTAATTCGGTGATGGTATTAAATTCCGTTTCATCAGAATAATCGATGTCACGGTAGCGCATCAGCGCAGCAATACGCGAGACTTCTTTGTCGAGTGGAGGAGGGTTGATTGCCATGGTGTTGTTTAATCAACTTCTATAATTATAAATAAGCTTATTATTGCATTAATACTATTATGATATTCCTTATAAAAACTATGGTGATTTTATTAGATTTCTGATTAACGTATTGAATTTAAACCTGAATTATTATCTTGTGTACATTATCCGCCGCTTCTTATTGCAAGATTTGCAACGGCATTGCGCAAGTTATCTGCATGTGAGTTAGTGGCTTTACGCTCGATCAAAATTTTGCGCGGTGCCGTTTCGCTACCGTAATAATCATGATTCCAGTCATTGCGTATTTTTAATACAGCGCCTTCAATATTAACACCGCCATAAATTCCTTTGGTTCTTGAGAATGCTAAAATATCTGCAGTTTGAGCTTTGGCACCGGCACCGATGGGGCCTGCGGCAATACTAACATCGCCGCCTAATTTGAAAGAAGAAGTAAGCAGTGCGTCGACGCCTCTATCGGTCATTACCATTAAAATAATTTCGGATACCTCAACACCAATTTGAAAACCTACGGTTCCAGATCCCATTGTGTAGAAAGCAGGATCACTCCAGATATTTCCGCCACCTTTCACCAGTAGAACACCACTGCCACCTGACCCGCCAAATATGAAACCACCTTTAACCAGTTGAGGCACGACTAAGACGCCTTTGGCATTGCTCATATTGTCTCGGAACCATTTCATGTCAGGGTCAATCGTGAAAGTGTTTACTGAAGTAGTAGCTGCATCAACCAATGCTTCAGCGGTAGCTTCATTTGCAGTTACTTGAGAAGAGGAGATAAGTAAAATGCCTATAAAAAGTAAACTCAGAAGAACATGTTTATGCATGATTTTGATCCTTAAGATGAACAAAGCTAGTGATTGGAAAATATGGTTATAACTTTAAACCATAATTAGCAGATAAAGTTCAATATTACTTATTAGTTTGCTACGGGTTTATATAGCGCTTAGTCCAGCATGCGATATTTTCTGCAATATACTCAGCATCGCGTTTTTTGGAAATTAAATGATCTGTGTGATCTAGCGATATAAAGCTTTTGGGGTGTTTGGCTTCCATAAAAATTCTTGCAGCTTCATCGATTGAAACGATGTCATCGAAAGGTGAATGAAAAACCAGTATTGGTTTATTCAGATTTCTTATGAAATGGCGTTCATCATAATCTTTAAGATCCAAAATATATTCTTTGGTGAGTCTGAATGAACGATCAAAGACTGTTACGTCATCAAAACCATTTTTAAGAATCTTAGGAATATGTTGCTCGAAGTGATCAAGCACATGTGCAGGACGGCTAGGTGCAGCAATAGTCGTTACGGCTTGAATTTCATCTAATTCACATGCCGCCGCTACTGCAGCAATGCCACCCAAACTATGGCCTATCAATAATTGTGGCGCTGAGTGATTTTTGGTTAAAAAGTTTACTGCAGCTTTAATATCATCGATGTTGCTGGAGAAGTCAGTAGTAGAAAAGTCGCCTTCACTTTTACCAAGACCAACGAAGTCAAAACGCAATACCTGAATGCCTTGATCAGCAAGAGCTTTGCAAATGCGATAACTCGCCGCATGGTCTTTGGAGCAAGTGAAGCAGTGCGAGAAGATAGCTTGTGCAATCGGATTTTCTACTTGGTCGATTACGCCTGCTAATATTTCGCCACGGTTATTTTCGAAAGTTACATCCATAAGTATTTATTTGTTTGCACTTTCTGGAGGCGCTTTATCCCAAGGATAGCCGTCTTTAGCAAGTTCATAACCAATATTAAATAGTGCTTTAGTGTATTCGGGATCAAAGGCTTCTTTAGGTTTTAAATCAAAAGATTTAGGAATAATAGCTAAGTTATAGTCTATTCCATCGCGTGAGGTTATTTCATAAATTCTATACAAGTCACCCACCGCTTTATTTTCTATAGTCATACTAAGTGATTTAAGAGCAATCGAATATAGGCTGGTTTTTACCGGTTCATATATAGCCTGACTCCGCCCATTGCGTATGATGTAAAGTCTACGCTCAACTCTATTTTCTACTGCTTCAATAAGGTCGGATTCAACTAATTGCGGTGGATATAGGAATGCTTGCCGAGTTACACCTCCATCAACATGAAGCTCAGTAAAAGGCTGATTTTCTGCAGTTACATTAATAATTACTGGCGGGAAAATTCCAGGTACAGCCGATGATGCTAATAAAATATTATGAACCAGATCTAATGAATTTGGTTTTCCGCTGAGTGCAATTTCTCCAATATCCCAAATTACGGGTCTACCTGCATCGAGATTGGTAGTGCCTATCCACAGTCGCCGACCTTTTAAATGCTGCTTAGAAATTAAATCGAGGATTTCAGCAGTTACGTATTGGCTAATTAAGTTCTTTAAGGGGCGGGTATCTAAGATTGCGCTACCACCGAATAGGCCGCTGAAAATTTGCGTACGATAAATATCTTCTTGCCCTAAATTTGAATACACATCAAAAAGCATGTCGTCATATTCAGAGCCTAAAAATACAAACGGTGCTGCTAGGGCGCCAGCACTAACTCCCGTTACCACATCAAATTCTGGTCGATCACCATGACGCGTCCAGCCCGTGATAATGCCTGCTGCAAAAGAACCATCTTCACCGCCGCCTGATAAAGCAAGAAAGTTAATTATAGGTGTGGATTTATTCGTGCCCCAGTATTGTGATCGTTTTTGTAGCCATTCGGTTAAGTTGTGTGTGTTTCGAAAGTTTTCAGATTCTTCGTCTCCCCAAAAACGTATCGAGGGAGTGTCAATGACAGTGGCTTTTGATACAAGTTGTTCAGGAACAGGAGAGTGTGTTAATGAAGTTGCGCATCCTGCGAGAGAGAGAAGTATAAGTGGTAAGAGTGTTTGTGAATGCATGCTTTTATGCTGCGAAGTATTTAGAGCTTATGCGCTAATAATATATATGCTTAATTAATTATATACATAAAGTATAAATTAATTTTTTCATAGTCTCGATTATAGTTGACTTTCTTCAATAAAATTTCTACTCAAGGACAGGTGAAAGCTATGATTAATTTGTAGGTTTTGCCATGTCTGGAACTTTCTTCTATAGTCGCACTCAATTAAATATCCTTAGCTTAGGGGTTTGTGCTTTTTTATTAGATCTCATATTGAAGATTAATTTAAGTTTTAGCAACTGGAGGGTGGAATGAGCAAAATATTAGCAGTGTTAATTATTGTTGTTATGGTGTCTCCCGCATATGCTGTGGCGTATCACTTTTATAATGGTGAAAAGTTAGCGGAAGCGGCTTTGGAGTGGGAAAAATCTCAAGACTCGTCTAAAGATGCGGACTTACTTCTCGTAGCTAAATACGCCGGCTATGTGGGGGCAATGTTTGATCATTTATCTGTGTCATTAGCGATCTGCGCACCAGATGAAATGACAAAAAATGAAGTGCTTAAGGCTGTGGCGGACCATGTGAAAACAAAAAATAAAGGTCTCAAGTATTCTGCTTCGATTATCGTTGAAGAAGCATTAGTTAAATCGTATACCTGTAAAAGGTAATGGTAAAATCTAAAATCACAATAACGATGGTCATGGGCCAATAGAACTAGTCAGAAAATTCAGGAGTGAGTAATGAGATTTAATATTTTTATTGTTTTACTGTTGATGTTATCTGTGTGCGTGCAAGCTGATGAGCATATAAATAGTGAGCAACTTTCAAAAATCTATACGGAAGAAATTGCATACCAGGTAGGTGATACAAAGTTAAATGGTTATTTAGCATATGATTCATCTACCGATACTAAACGTCCCGGTATATTGGTGGTACATGAATGGTGGGGCCACAATGAATATGCACGCATGCGCGCTGAAAAGTTAGCAGAACTTGGTTATGTTGCCTTTGCGGTAGATATGTATGGAGATGGCAAGCTAGCTGAGCATCCTGGTGATGCGGGCAAGTTCATGAAACAAGTCACTGGAAATATACCTCTGGCAGAAAAGCGCTTAGCAGCAGCATTTAAAGTGCTTAACCAGCAAGATAAAACCGATACTTCTAAAACAGCTGCAATAGGCTACTGTTTTGGCGGTGGTATGGTGTTGCATTTAGCTAGAATAGGAACTGATGTTGATGGCGTGGTGAGCTTTCATGGCAGCTTGGGTACTGAGACTCCCGCTAAGAAAGGTTCTGTTAAGGCTAGAGTTTTAGTGTTGCATGGGGAAGATGATCCATTTATTCCAGCAGATCAGGTAGATGCTTTTAAAGAAGAAATGCAAAATGCTGGTGTAAAGTATGAATTTATAGCCTACCCGAATGTTAAGCATAGCTTTACTAATCCACAGGCAGATGAGTTTGCTAAGAAATTTAATCTACCCGCATTAGGATATAACCAAGATGCGGATGAAGACTCTTGGAACCGTATGCAGGTGTTTTTTGAGCAGATTTTTAATTAATATTTTTTTATTTAAGCAAGTTTATTGTACTAATAAGAATATTTTATGTAATCAATTCATTTCCACAAAGGTCTCTTTTTGTACCTGTGAATATTTATTTAAAAATGGAGATTATTATGAAATATATACTATTAGCCTTAATGGCACTTTTTTTAACTACACAAATAGCGATGGCGCAAGGTGGCGGGCCATCTTTTGAGCAATTAAATAAGGCAAATCCTCAAGGCAAACAAGTTGTTGAGTTAATTGATAGTGCGTCTAAAAAAGGACACCAGGAAATTTGTTTAACAAATGCTGGGAAAAATATAGTTAAGGAAAAGATCTGCTAGATTAAGGAGAGTTAACAATTGGCATGGATGCCTAAAAAGCCCTGTGAACTTTCAGTTACGGGGCTTTTATGTTTTAAGCTAGTAATTAATACAGCCTTAGCTGGTAATGCTGTAAAAATTTAGCCAACTCATTTTTCAAAGCTTGTGTCATACAGGCGTCGCGCTCATTTAAGTGCCAGCTACGCTGCATTTCATATTGTCATTTAGCAACTAAATATCTGTTTCTGAATCCGCCTACAGCGGCATTTATTCTAATGACGTAGTGCTAGTATTGAATATTTCCAGTTGAATTTGGCCTAATTTCCCGACCAGTAACCTCAAGAATTCCTAAATACCACTCATAATAAAGAATAGGTCCTTTCAGGATGAAATAGGGCTGCGTAAATCTAGCTGAACGTATCGAAATTATTGCGTTGAGCCAAACAAGGAAGTGAGTGGTTGAAAATGTTGCGGAGATTTTCTGTAAAAATATTTGTTATAGCAACACTGTTTACGTTGTTGCTTGCAGCTGTATCTGCACAAGATCAAGACAAATGGGAAGGGTATATTGAATTCTCGGCTAAACCTGGAAGTGATCGCTCTCTAGCCAAAGGCGACTTATTTCTACCTATTCAACAAAATGAAGACTCCCTATTATTTGTTAGTCTTAAAACAAATTTTGATGACCATAGTTATAAAGAGGGCAATGTAGGTCTTGGTGTTAGAAAAATTTATGACAATTGGATTGCTGGTGGGTGGGGTTTTTACGATTGGAAAGAATCCACTACGGATAATACGTTTGATCAGATGACGATTGGTGGAGAATTGCTTAGCACTGAATGGGATATTCGTGCAAATGCTTATATTGCTGAAAACAAAAAGAAAGATTCTGATCGCGCAAGTGTTGTTGAATTAAATGGTAATCAAATACAAGCAAGACTTGGTGAAGAAAGAGCTTTGTCTGGTGTCGATTTGGAAATCGGGAAAAAACTTCCTTTTTTAGAGGATTCCCGTTTTTTTGTCGGTGGTTATCACTACGATGCGAACGGGTTTAAAAAAGTGAGTGGCCCTAAGCTTAGATTCGAGATGCGGTTTCATGATTTGCCTATGCTCTCATCTTTTTCACAAGGGTCACGTCTAACCCTAGGCGCAGAATATACAGAAGATAGTGTTCGCGGTAGTGAATCATTTGCTTTGCTTCAACTTAGAATTCCATTCGGTGGGAAAAGTAAAAAACCATCTTTATCCTTATTAGAAAAAAGAATGGTTGAAATTGTTAAACGTGATGACGACATCATAACGAGTGAGCGTCAAGGTGATACGTTAATGTCCTTGCTTAATCCTAAAACGGGCCAAGTGATCAGTGCGGTTGAAACGATTAATGCATCCACCACAAATGTCGCAAGCACGGTAACTGCAGCAGGCCAGAATAGTTTGATTATTGCAGATGGTAGTGAAGGTGCGATTAATGTAGGTGGAACAGCAATCAATACTGCACCTGGACAGATTATTGTAGGTGGTGGTCAGAACATTACATTGCAAGCGCAAAAGCCAGATGGCAGTTTAATTGATATGGATTACACGCCAGCAGGTGGTCGAGGAAGTATTTCGAGAACAGGTAGTGGGGAACTCATCTATGTTAATAACGATGATGATGTAACCATCACAGGTGTAAATTTATCTGGTGGTAGACCGATTAGAGTTAATAATTCACAAAATGTATGCGTGTTAAATACGAATGTATTAAATTCTGCTTCAAATCGTCAAGGTATCTATGTGCAAAATAATTCCGAGGTTAATTTTGAAAATATCAATATATCTAATATTGGTCGTCAAGGATTACTATTGACCTCGGGTTCTAGTGCAGTCGTTAATAACCTACATGTGTCTGATACGGATTTTGAAGCCGTGTATTTTAGTGGCAATACTTCAGCCAATTTAAACAATATTAATATTTCAAATTCTGGGCGAGAAGCTTTGCGGATACGTTCAGGTTCTAATGTCACGGCTAATAATGTAGCAATTACCAAATCAGGTTCTGAAGCAATTGAGCTACATAATTCTGTACTAAATTTAAGTAACGCTTCAATTACAGATATAGACGTGAATGCAAACCGTGATGGTATTTATGCATATGCTGGTTCAACATTAAATGTAAATAATTTGTTAATAGATAATGTAACCAGTCAAGGAATTATCACTAATAACACTACATCTAGCATTAAAAATGCAATTATTCGAAATACTGGTCACCAGGGGGTATATGCATACGGTAATTCTTCAATGGATTTGGAAAACGTAAGTATTGCTAATGCAGGTGCACAAGGAATTTATACCCGAGATGCAACTTTAAATGCCGAGAATTTAAGTGTTAATAATTCTGTAAGGCAGGGTATTTATTTGCTAAGAACAGCGGCAAATTTTGATAATGTCGATATTATGAATTCAGCTCAGCAAGGATTGTATGTAAATAGAGGTTCATTAGATTTCGATGATGTGAGTATTCAAAACTCTGGTAGGGAAGGTTTACTTGCGACGAGTACTACTTTCTTTAATGGATCTAATTTGACTGTAAACAATTCGTCCAATCGCGGAGTGTATTTAAATAGCACAACTTCTAATTTAAATAATGTATCTATCGATGCTACGACTTCGCAAGGTATGTTAGTCAGAAACACAAATTTAACGATTGATAACCTGGATATACGTGATGCTGGAACACAAGGGCTATATGTATATAACGGCTCTATTGCAAATATCACAAATCTTGATATTACAGATGCAGGCAGACAGGGTATATATAGTCGTGGTGCAACGTTTAACGCAACAAATGTAGATGTGGTCAATGCAAATAATCAGGGCGCATATCTACACAGCACAACATCAGTTATAAACGGAATTCGGATTAACAATGCGGGTCAACAGGGTTTATATTTAACGAATAATTCCGACGTTGCGATTACCGATGCAACTATTGATTCATCAGCTAGAGAGGGGCTATATCTACGAGATTCGGATTTGAATTTAACTAATGCATCGATTACGAATATCACTGCTTCTGCAAATAGAGATGGAATTTATATTTATAGAAATTCAGATGTTACATTAAATAATGTAACAGTCAGCAATGTAACAGGGGATGGTTTTCAAGTACAGGGTACGTCAACCATTGCGCCTATCGTTACCGCTACAAACTTAACTGTTTCGAATTCTGGTCGATATGGCGTGGTCAACACATACGGTGATGTAACGTTTAATAATGCCAATATTTCTAACTCAGTGTTTGATGGGATTTTGGTAAATCGTGGAAACTTAAATATAAATATGGCTTCGGTTACCAATAGCGGTCGATTTGGTGTTTATGCCTTAAGAAGTACTGCAGCTATTCAAGACTTATCAGTCAATACCACTGCAAGAGATGGAATGTTGATTAATCGCAGTATTGTTTCTTTAGATACTTCTTCAATTAGTAATATTGGTGATGGTGATACGAGCGATGATGCAATACAAGTTACAAATTCCACTGTGTCGGGTGTTGGAAACAGAATTGAAGGGGTTATAAATAGTGGCGTTGCATGTCGTGCTACGGGTACGAATACAGGTAGCATAGGGTTTTCTTCTGGGCCTATCGCTTCTTGCCCATAAAACATACACACATAAAAAAGCCCCGGGAGTGTTAACTCGCGGGGCTTTTGATTTTTTGCTAGTTAAAAAAACTATGCAGCTTTTGCTTGTAAGGCTGTAGAGATTTTAGCTAACTCATCTTTCATGGCTTGTGGCATACGTGCACCGTACTCGTCTAAGTATTCGCCGATTGCCGCAACTTCTTCTTGCCATTGACCTACGTCAACACCAAGTAACGCTTCCATAGTTTCGTTAGAAACATCTAGACCTGAGATATCGATATCAGAAACATTTGGTAAGTAACCAATTGGCGTTTCTCTAGCATCGATTTTGCCTTCAACACGATCAAGGATCCATGACAGAACACGCATGTTGTCTCCAAAGCCAGGCCACATGAACTTGCCATCTTTATCACGACGGAACCAGTTAACATGGAACATCTTTGGTAGCTTGTCTGACTTTCCATTAAAGCTTAACCAGTGTGCAAAATAATCCGCAAAGTTATAACCACAGAAAGGTTTCATGGCCATTGGGTCACGTCGAACCTGTCCCGCACCACCGATTGCCGCAGCAGTCATTTCAGATGCACAAGAAGCACCTACTAGAACACCGTGATTCCAGTCTTTGGTTTCATATACAAGTGGAGCCAATTCTCTGCGTCGGCCACCAAATACAATTGCTGAAATTGGAACACCATTAGCATCATCTGCCATTGGAGAATATACAGGGTTGTTCTTAGCCGAAACGGTAAAGCGTGAGTTTGGATGTGCAGCAGGACCTACGTCTGCATCGTATGGGTTGCCTTTCCAATCAGTAGCAGGGACTGTTCCATCATCTTTCTCTTCCCACCATGGTTGGTTGTCTGCTGTTGTGCCAGCGTTTGTGAAAATAGCATCTGACTTCAAGCATTCATATGCATTTTTGTTTGAATGTTCGTTAGTTCCTGGAATAACACCAAAGTAACCCGCTTCTGGGTTAATCGCCCATAAACGACCATCTTCACGTAAATGTAACCAGCAAATGTCATCACCGACTGTAGTAACTTTCCAGCCTTTGTACTGCTCTGGTGGAATTAACATGGCAAGGTTAGTTTTACCGCATGCTGAAGGGAATGCGCATGCAATGTAATGAGTTTCACCTTGTGGGCTTTCTAAGCCAACAATAAGCATGTGCTCTGCAAGCCAACCTTCAGTACGTGCTTGCCAACTTGCGATTCGAAGTGCGTGACACTTCTTACCAAGCAGTGCATTACCGCCATAACCAGAACCAATGCTCTTAATAGAAAGTTCTTCAGGGAAATGCATGATAAAACGTCTTTCTGGATCTAAGTCACCCGTTGAGTGTAAACCTTTAACAAAAGTGCCATCTTTTTCTATGCGGTTTAATGCAGGAGTACCGATGCGAGCCATTATTTTCATGTTGGCTACTACATAAGGGCTATCGGTAATTTCAACACCGTTTCTAGATAGTGGTGAATCAATTGGACCCATGCAGTAAGGTATTACATACAAGGTGCGCCCTTTCATGCAGCCATCAAATAAAGCATCTATTTTTTTGTGCGCTTCTGCAGGTTCCATCCAATGGTTATTTGGACCAGCATCTTCTTCACTCTTAGAGCATACAAAAGTTAAGTGCTCAACACGTGCAACATCAGAAGGATCCGAACGGTGCAAATAGCAATTAGGGTGAGTTTCTTCGTTAAGTTTACTTAGCGTGCCTGTTGAAAGCATCTGATCAACCATGCGATCGTATTCAGCATCACTACCATCACACCAAACAATATTGTCAGGTTGTGTTCGTGCCGCTACCTCTTCTACCCATTTTGCTAGGGCATCATTTGTCGTACTCATCAGTAATTCCTTGGTTTGTATGAATTTATGTCGCTCGACCTAATTATTATTATGGTGGGCAAGCACTAAAAAAGGAGCGTCCGATTATACATAGGGAGGTTAAAATTTTAAGACTTGGAGTGAATTTATTACGAGAAGCTTGTAAAATATATCTCATTAGAGATATCATATTAATGTAGGTTCTTAAATAAAGGTGTCAACTAGAGGCTTAATTTCTCTAATTTGGACTGACTACTAGTATCAATAACCCAGCCGCATTGGACTGTAATGCTGTTTTCTTAATAGTATTATTTTTTTCGATTAAAAGCTGCGCGCCTGTATTAGAGCAATCACTTATTAAATTATCGCTTGTTTTTAAGCTGCTGTGTTTGGATAGTGCAGTACCTTTTATAAGCAGTTGTTTACTTTTGTTTGAATTTTTATCTTCTAAGTAAATGTTAAACGGTAGTGAATGTTGCTTTTCGTTTACTGGAATGAGTCGATCAACAATTAGCTCGTAAGGTACGCTGGCATTTTTATTGAATCCATTGTGTGCAATGCAGAATGGTTTGTTAGCCGTCAAGCCAGATTGATTAAAATTGTTTAGTAATAGTTCATTTGGGCTTACTGCGCTTAAAGATTGATTCACTGTAACTGCAATTTCAACCGATGCAGTAGATTCCGTGCCCAATTTTCCTTGTGACGCAGCATGGGCAACGTTGAAAATTTGAAAAATTAATATGCATACGAATAAAAACTTTACAGAGAAGTAAAGATTACCAAATTTTGAATGCGCAATTGAATGGTACATATGTTATTCCGATATCAAGTCGCACGGTTAACAAGACCACTCAGATGAACATGAATACATGCTCGATGTTTACTGGCGGTCCCGCTATCTTAGATTTATGCATTCTCAATTTCAGAGTTTGCATGGCATCCTTAGACCGGTGACTTTGCGTCTCCATCTTTCGATGAATTTGCCTTTTTATACACATCAACGTAACGGCCGTTGTGTAATAAAATTGAGCGCTAAATCCTGGATTCGGGTGACTTAGTTCTATTTATACGAATTATGTATTTAAGAGCCTTTATTTTTATTATTATTATAATATCTCTCTATTATTCTGAGAGTTATAAAAATTAGTGAGTCTATTCTTTGATGCGCTAAAATAGTGTTCATAGATAAACTATTATTTATGCGAGAGTTAATTATTGAGTGCTTGAATCAAGTTTGCAAATACCAACAACTAAATTAAGTGTTTAGTTGGACGGTACCTATAATTTCAGCCGAACCTGGAGGTGTAGAATATGAAAGCTAGTATCTTTTATAAAGGATTATTTTTAATTTTTATCTGTTGTTTTGTTTCGACTACAAATATTCATGCAGCAGATTCATCTTACAAATATCGAAGTAGTCATCATGGCTACCAATTTGCAGAATCTGGCTCAGCCGAAGTGATGGTTGCAGATGCTATTGTTGCAAGACCCATTGGTTTGGTTGCAACGGTGGTAGGTTCGGCAGTTTATGTAGTGTCTTTGCCATTTAGTATATTGGGTGGCAATGAGAAACAGGCAAGGGAAAAGCTAGTGACAGAACCTACGGCATTTACCTTTAAGCGGCCATTGGGTAAATTTCCCAGTTTGGACTGATCGAGCTTAGATTAGTTTATAGCGTGCTATGTAAAACGACTTTATTTCTGCCGTCTTGTTTGGCTTGATAAAGTGCTTTATCCGCTTTGCGTAGTAACTCACGGCCAAGATCAAAAGTATTCTGTTTTGTATTTGGATTTTCAATAGTTGAAACACCAATGGAAACGGTTAAAGAGCAATTCTCGCCACTAACAAAAGTAGTTTCCGCAATGCTTTGTTGAATACGGTCAGCGACTTCTTCAGCCCAGTCTTGACCAGACTGCTCTAGCAGCACTGCAAATTCTTCTCCACCGTATCGTGCAACTACATCAATATTTCGTAATTGTGCTCTGATTAGTTCCGCAACTTTAGTGAGCACTCTGTCACCGGTTTCGTGTCCAAAGCTATCATTAACAACTTTGAAGTGATCGATATCAATAAACAAACAGCTAACAGATGATTTTAGGCGTTGCGCACGTGATATTTCTTCGTTGAGACGTTGGTCAAAGAATCTGCGGTTGTTTACTCCGGTTAGTGCATCGGTTAAGCCTGCTTGTTTGAGTTTTTCTTGGGCGATCGTGGTGTCAAGGCAGGTGGCTAAAACAGCCGCTAGATGCTCGAGAAAATCAGTCGCATCTTGTTTGTTAAATCTACCTGTCTGAAAACTACCTAGGTTCAGGCTGCCAAGTAATTTATTTTTACGAAATAGCGGCAGCAACGCTACACTGCGCGGGAACTTTCTATCCGTTAGAAATAATTCTTCGTGAAGATTACCATCGAATGATCCAAGTAGTGGTTTTTTGAATCGGCCGTAAAATTTCTTAAGTTGTAAAATGTCATTTGTGAAAACAAGTTCTGGATATCGGCTAGTGTCTTCGCCGACATCGCGCAATAATCGTTTTATGTCCTGATGCTCGTCATGCAATATGATTGTTAATACATCCCATCCAAAGGTAGATTTACTTTTGTGAGCAATCAGCTGCATAAGTTCAGCAAGTGAGCTACAACCTAGTAACCTTAATTCTAAATTTTGGAATTTGCGTAAAGTGACTTCATTTCTGCGTGCATCATGAACCAGAGATTCTAATTTGTTGCGCAGAGCATCCACTTCAGTAATTTCTTGTTCGATATGTGGTGAGATAGGCATGGCTTAACTTAGCTGCTTCAAGCCTTCAATTGGGACAGGAGAGCCCATGGCGTAACCTTGCGCATAATCCACGCCAAGTTTGCGCAGCATATCAACGACTTCTTCACTTTCAGCGCATTCAGCAATAGTACCTATGCCCATAATGTGGCCTACCTGATTAATTGCTTCAACCATAGCGTGATCAATTGAGTCATCAATCATGTCATGCACAAAACTGCCATCAATTTTTAAATAATCAACTGGCAGATTTTTTAAGTAGGTAAATGATGAAAGTCCGCTGCCAAAATCATCTAAAGCAAAGCGACAACCAATTCTTTTAAGCTCTAGTATCAGTTGGCTAACTTGATCTAAATTGCTGATTGCAGCAGTTTCTGTAATTTCAAAGCAAACATTCGAAGGTTCAATTCCAGTTCGGGTAATCTCGCCTTTGATAAAATCGAGTAGCGAATCATCATTTAGTGAATTGCCTGATAAATTAATAGAAATTTGCACGCCAGACTCTTTGCCAAAGATGTCGTTATAACTATTGAAAGCAGTGCTTATCATCCAGCGATCTAGACTAGTCATTAAGCCATAACGTTCTGCTGCTGGAATAAAACTGGCAGGCATAATCAAATCGCCTTGAGGGTCAGTTAACCGTATTAACAACTCATAATGTAACGATTCATTTTGCTTAGGTGATAATGGTACAATCGGTTGGCAATAAATACGGAACCGATCTTCTTGTAGTGCGCCGGTTACGCCAGCTGCACGCATCATTTCAGTATGCCGACGTGTTAGCTCATCATCTTCTTTTCTGTGGATGTGTAATTTATTTCTTCCATGGTCTTTTGCGGTAAAACAGGCAAGCTCTGCACGCGTTAACATATGTGCAGGATCTTGGGAGTGTTTATCTATAGTAATCAGCCCGATACTTATGCCAATCTCAAAATGTTGATCACGCCACTTAAATGTGGAGCTGCGAATTGTGTTAATAAGATTTTGTGCAAGTATTTTGGCCTGGTCTGCTGTGGTGTTAACCAGCAGCAAAGCAAACTCATCGCCACCTAAGCGGGCGAATACATCAATGCTGCGCATATGTTGCTTCATATGTTCTGCTGCTTGTTTTAGAACAATGTCTCCCGCAGTGTGGCCAGCTTGTGCATTAATGATTTTGAATTGGTTGAGATCTAGGTAGCACAGAACATGTTGAACATCATGTGTTGCAGCACTGGAAATTGCGCCATCTAAGCGTAATTCAAATTCTTGTCTGTTGAGTAATCCAGTTAAGGCGTCATGCGAAGCCTGATGGCTGATCTCTTGTGTAAGTCGATTTGTTTCAGATGCGTCTTTAAATATTAAGACTAAGCCACCAGTTTCAATATTCAATGAGCTGCTGGGTGTTACCGATAATTCTATTGGATGCTCGTTATTGAAGCGATCAAGCAAAATGAGATTGCTTCTTGATTCTATAGGCTTGCCGGTATCTAAGCAGCCTTTGCCTAAGTTTGTAATGCGCTCTCTTGTTGTAGCGTCTATTAACTTAAGGATGCTATCAATATGATTACCTTTTGCTTCATAACTTGGCCACCCTGTTAAGCCTTCAGATACAGGGTTCATAGACTCAACTTGGCACTTCATATCTGTAGCAATTACACCATCTTTAAGTAATTTTAAAGTGATACGGTTGCGCTGTTTTTCTTGTTCTAGTTTATTTTCGGTAATTGATGTTTTAGTAATGTCTTGTAGAACTAAGCTAAAAACAGATTGATCTTTGTCATCATCGTTGAAGGCAGATGCTCGAAAGAACTTTACCGAATCATCTAAGCCAAGAAATTTTATTTCTGGATTGATCTCTTCTAAATTATCATCGCAGGTATTAATAATATGATGTAGCTTGATAATTTCGGATTGCTTGAAAATCAATGATAGTGGTGTGCCTAATGAATCTTGCTCATCAAGATTTAGCATTTTTGCAGCAGTACTATTCAGTTCGACGAGAGTGTCTTCTTCATCAATACTCAGGAGGCCAATTGCTGCAGCTTCTAAGATTGTATCCAGCTTGTTTTCAGAATTTAGCTCTGGGTCTATTGGAATAATATCTGGTTTAGATTCAAGAGAAGTTTCAAACTCAATTAGTTTGTCTTGGTCTGTGTTGGGATCATCTAATGAGTTTTTTAATGCCGCAGGCAGTGCTTTTATATTAGCCGTTGACCAGACTTCTACGTCTTTTGCTAGCACAGGTGAAGCTTGAATAGCTTGATCCATAAGATCAAAGTCAGTGGGTTTGCGTAGTAAAAAGATTTTGATTGTTACGTCGTGTTCGAGAATCCAGTTGATTACATGTAACGGTTCTTTCATATGATGGCCAAGTACTATTACTTTGCTGTCGATATGGCCATCGTGGAGAATGTCTGTTAATTGCTGCTCGTTTGCTAAGTTAGATATAGCAAGTGGTGGTGGGGTATGGCGACAAAGATACGTCCAAAGATCTTTACCAACATTAACTAATGAAACTTTTATGGCCATATTTGATAATTGGCTAGTATCGCTATCACTATGTGCGTGATTTGCGCTCACCTTATTTTTATAGCGTTTGTCAATGGTTCGGATCACGTGTTAAATAAATCTTCTTGTGAATTAGCTTTTATATATTGCCGTATCCACTGCCTAACAAGGCGAGAAGCGCTATCGTCTTCATCTTTAACCTGGCGCATAAATTCATCACGTAGATCACGAGATATCCTTACTTGCAATAGGGCTGAATTTTGAGGTCTTTTCTCTTCGGGTGGTGTCATTTCATTATCATTCGAATATCATGATAATAGTATGACAAACTTCACATAACTATACAAAAAAAGTGGTTTCAGAAGTTCTCGGAACGTATTGATATATATAGAAGCACGGCATTATTCCGAGGCATATACCTCTTTAATAAGATTATTATTAAATACTAATATATAAGCTCCTACCCAATCTTTAATTTAAGTCTTCAATTAATCAGATATATCGATGGATAATTTACTGCGTTTACTCAATATTATGCAGGTGCTGCGTGATCCAGAGAATGGCTGTCCTTGGGACATTCAACAGACGTTTGCCTCTATCGTGCCATATACGATTGAAGAGGTGTATGAGGTTGCTGATGCCATTGATCAGCAAGATATTGTGCAATTGAAAGATGAGTTGGGTGATTTGTTATTACAGATTGTTTATTACACGCAAATGGCAAAAGAGCAAAATCTATTTGATCTGGAAGATGTTGCGGCCAATATTTGTGACAAGTTGGTACGCCGTCATCCGCATGTGTTCGATAAACAAAATTCAGAAAATAAAGATTGGGCCAATGAAAGTTGGGAAAAGATTAAGCAGCAAGAGCGAAGTGAAAAAGCAGATGAAACTTCGGTAAGTTTATTAAGTGATATTCCTGTTGCTATGCCGCAATTGCTTCGTGCAAAAAAAATACAAAAACGAGTATCTAGTGTCGGTTTTGATTGGCCAGATCTTTCTGGAGTAATTGAAAAGGTAGAAGAAGAATTAAATGAGTTAAAAGAAGTTATTAATACTGATAATAAACAAGAGGCTCTTGAGGAAGAGTTAGGTGATTTATTGTTTTCCGTTGTTAATATCAGCAGACATATACATGTTAATGCTGAAGATGCTTTACGCAAAGGCAATATAAAGTTTATTAAACGATTTCAGTATTTAGAGGAGCAAGTTCGGTGCGAAGGTAAGCTCATAGCTGATTATTCATTAGAAGAGCTAGAGCAATTTTGGCAACAAGCGAAAAAAGTTACTCAGAAGTAAAACGCATCGAGAAATCTATTGCTTGAACATGTTTGGTGATTGCGCCAATAGAAATATAGTTCACGCCAGTTTTTGCAACTTCACGTATGTTTTCTAAGGTCATATTGCCTGAAGCCTCAAGTTTCTTTTTCCCATCCGTTGTTGTAACAGCATTTTCTAGCTCAGCTAGGGAAAAATTATCAAGTAAGATAACATCAGTCTGAGTTTGTAATGCTTCTTTTAGTTGCTTGGCGTTTTCTACCTCAACTTCTAATTTAATAGAGGGGTATTTTTGCTTGGCCTCGTTCACTGCTTTTGATACAGACCCTGCGGTTGCAATGTGATTTTCTTTAATCAAAATTGCATCGTATAAACCCATGCGATGATTCTCGCCACCACCACATCGTACGGCATATTTTTGTGCATAGCGCATTCCTGGCAGTGTTTTTCTTGTATCCAGTATTTGCGCATTAGTGCCTGATATCCGATCCACATATATTTTGGTTTTAGTAGCCGTGCCAGATAAAGTCTGTAAAAAATTTAATGCAGTGCGTTCACCCGTTAAAATGGCTTGCGCATTCCCATTCAAAGTGCAAACTGCTACATCTTTATCTAACTTGTCACCATCGTTAAGATCCCAGTTGATAACAATGTTGGGGTCGAGTTTATGGAAAGTTAATTCGAACCAGTGTTGTCCGCATAGGATAGCCTCTTCGCGGCAAATGACTTTCGCTGAAGCCATTTCGTTATTGCTGAAAGAGGCTGCGGTGACATCTCCGCTACCTATATCTTCTTCTAGTGCAGCATTGACGGCACTATTGATCGCTTTTAAAGCATCCTTGCTATGGTTGGGTAAGTCCATTTCGTATTACTTTTTAACAGCTAAAGGATTAATTTTTATTTAAATAATCTTTAGTTACTTTGAAGATAACAGGGCTTAACAATGCAAGTGCAATTAAGTTAGGTATTGCCATAAAGCCATTCATTACATCTGCGAGTAACCAAACAAAATTAAGTTTAATGAGTGCACCGGTCATTACTGCAACCACCCAAACTATTCTGTAGGGAATAATAACACCAGTGCCAAATATATATTCTGCACAGCGTTCGCCATAATAGCTCCAGCCAATTAATGTAGTGAACGCAAAGATGACTAAACCAATCGTTACAATATAGTTTCCACCAGCAATACCTTGCCCATAGGCTAGTGTCGATAATGCAGCGCCAGTTTCGCCACTAGTCCAAGCTCCTGTTAAAATAATCACCAATGCGGTCATGGTGCAAACAAGAATAGTGTCAATAAAGGTTCCTAGCATTGCAATCATGCCTTGGCGCACGGGGTCATCTGTTTGCGCGGCAGCATGTGCAATCGGGGCGCTGCCTAAGCCTGCCTCATTAGAAAAAATACCTCGTGCGACACCAAAACGAATTGCAGCCATTACAGCTGCGCCTGCAAATCCACCAGTAGCAGCAGTGCCACTGAAGGCACTGGAGAAGATAAGGCTAAATGCGTCTCCAATCCCTCCAAAATTCGCAAATATAACGAGTAGTGAACCTCCGATATACGCTACTGCCATGACTGGAACAAGTTTTCCAGCTACTTCACCTATGCGTGTAACGCCACCGATAATGACGAGTCCTACAAGTATCGCTAGTACAATGCCTGTGATCATAGGGTCAACATTAAAGTTGCTATGTAGTGCGTCGGCTACCGAATTTGATTGCACCATATTGCCAATACCAAATGCTGCGATGGTGCCAAATAGCGCAAACATAAATCCTAGCCATTTCCAATTGTCGCCTAAGCCGTTTTTAATGTAGTACATGGGGCCACCTTGGCGTTTACCCCGTGAATCTACTTCTCGATATTTCACTGCTAATACCGCTTCTCCATATTTTGTAGCCATACCAAACAAAGCGGTTACCCACATCCAAAAAATGGCCCCGGGTCCACCTAAGAATATTGCGGTTGCCACACCTGCAATATTTCCTGTACCGATGGTTGCCGAGAGTGCTGTCATTAATGCTTGAAAGGGACTAATGTCGCCTTGGCTTTTATCAGCTTGTTTTGAAAAGAGTAATTTAAAACCATGACCAATTTTTAGCCATGGCATTAGTTTTAAGCCCAAGGTTAAGTAGACTCCTACGCCGAGGAGCAAGAACAGCATGATGGGCCCCCAGATAAAACTACTTAACGTACTTAATAGTGATGTTAATGCTTCCATTAGATCCTCCCTCAATAATTTACTGCAGCAAATTATTTTTTATGAAGTATGTTGAAAATATATAAAGCTAAAGAGTGTAATTCTTATTTTTATTTAGCTTTGTTAGTAATGCTGCAATTTCACAGCTATTTATAGACAGTTTCAAATTAGACTGTTTCTAGTTGCAATGCTACCCTGATTTTAAAGTGATATCTAATGGATTTGTCTCTGCAAAGTAAACGGTTTCATATACATGAATTACCCGCCCAAGATTCATCTGATGTGTTGCGACAGGATGTCCAAGAGGGTTTATTTGAGCGCCCGCGCAGCCTTCCGCCTAAGTATTTTTATGATGATGAAGGTTCTAAGCTCTTTGATGCCATCTGCAAAACGCAGGATTATTACCCCACAAGAACAGAGGCAAAATTATTGCAAGAGCACGTTGCATCCATAATTGATGTTGTAAAACCGAACTCTTGTGTAGAGCTTGGTGCGGGCACTTCTGCAAAAACTGAAATAATTTTATCTAAGCTAAACTCAAGTTTAGATTCTTTTTCATATTTAAGTATAGATGTATGTGAAGAGGTGTTATGCGAATCTGCACTTCGCTTGCTAGATAAGTATGAAAATTTGCACGTTGAATCGGTTGTTGGGGAATACATTCCTGCAATTCAAGCTGCGCCAAAACTTAAAGGTCCAGTTCTTTATGCATTTATCGGCAGTTCAATAGGCAACTTTACTGAACAGGAGTCTATAGTACTTTTGTCAGCAATTGCCAAAAAAATGAATACAGAAGATTATTTTTTGATTGGCATGGATCGTGTAAAAGATAAAGGTGTTCTTGAACGCGCATATGATGATAGTGAAGGGGTTACTGCAAAATTTAATCTGAATGTTCTGAATGTATTAAATTATAAATTAGGTGCTAATTTTGATTTAAATAAATTTTCTCATCAGGCACTTTATAACGAGTCATTGCAGCAAATCGAAATGTATCTAGTTTCACAATGTGAGCAAGATGTAACTTTCCCTACGCTTGATAAAACAGTTTCTCTAGAAAAAAATGAGAAAATACTTACTGAAGTAAGTAGAAAATATACTAAATCGTCTATTAAAAATTTATTTGAAAAAAGTGGCTTGCAAGAGGTAGAGCATTACGAACTTTTTAATAAGTATTTTTCACTGGTGTTAGCTAAAAAGAAGATGTAGTAGAAACTAGGAAGCTTAGAGGCTTTAGTTGCACACCAATTTATTTAAGGATCCTCCTAGTTAATATAAATATTAAGATAATAGATTTTCCATTAAGGCTTTCTGGGCATGCAAACGATTTTCAGCTTCATCCCAAACTACGCTCTGTGGTCCATCAATTACTTCTGCGGTCACTTCCTCGCCTCGATGTGCTGGCAAGCAGTGCATGAATAAAGCATCTTTGTTGGCTAAAGAAAGTAGTTCTTTGTTGACTTGGAAAGCTTGAAATTCTTTTTGTCTTTCGTTTTGTTCATTTTCCTGACCCATGCTAGCCCAAACATCGGTGACAATAAGGTCAGCATGTTTAACGGCTTGGCTTGCATCCTGAGTAATCATGATTCTGTCTTTGGCTTTATTAGCAAAATCCGCATTTGGGCTATATGTTTTTGGACAGGCAATATTTAACTGAAAATCTAGCTGAGTTGCCGCGTTTATATAGGAATGGCACATATTATTGCCGTCTCCTATCCAGGCAACCGTTGCGCCTTTGATGTCGCCTCGATGTTCAAACCAGGTTTGCATGTCCGCTAACAACTGGCAGGGGTGAACTAAATCAGTCAATCCGTTAATTACGGGTACAGAGGAGTGCGCGGCAAATTTTTCTACATTGCTGTGTTCAAATGTTCTGATCATTACGCCGTCTACCATGCGTGATAAAACGCGCGCGCTATCTTCAATTGGTTCGCCACGACCAAATTGTGTGTCCCTGGGAGAGAGAAAAAGAGCGTGGCCGCCTAGCTGCACCATGCCTGTTTCAAAAGATACACGTGTACGAGTGGAAGACTTTTCAAATACCATTGCCAAAGTTTTGTTTTGCAGAGGCGTATGGCTAGTTCCGTTTTTAAGTAATTTTTTTAGTTCAACTGCGCGCGTTAACAGTGCCCGTAATTCATCAGGATCGAAATCTAATAATGTTAAAAAATGACGAGTGCTCATATTGAATGAATGTTATTAAATTATGTTTGCGTCACAGAAAAATCTTCAATGCAATTGACTAGTATTTCAACCATAGTGTCTGCATTCGATTTATCAAATATTAATGGTGGTAGTAAGCGTATAACACGTTCCGCAGTTACGTTAATCAATAAATTCTGTTTTAGGCAGCTATCCACTAGCTCGGCGCAAGATGCATTCATTTCTATGCCTATCATGAGCCCTTTGCCTCGCACTTCTTTGATTAGTGTATTAGAAGAAAGCTTTTCTTGTAACTCGCTAACGATATAGTTACCCAGTTGCTCGGCATTTTTGATTAAATTATTTTTTTCAATGGTCCCTATCGTGGCCAAGGCAGCACGACATGCTAATGGATTACCACCAAAGGTAGAGCCGTGGGAGCCGGGAGAAAATAAATCAGCGACTTTTTTCGTTGCCATGCAGGCGCCAATTGGCACCCCATTGCCTAAGCCTTTTGCAGTTACTAGTACATCGGGTTGTATGTTTTCATGCTGAAAACAAAACCATTTTCCAGTTCTGCCGTTACCCGTTTGCACTTCATCTAACATCAATAAAATTTCATGCTTCGTGCATAAGTCTTTTAGTTTAGAAAGGTAATTTTGTTGTGGAATAATAACTCCGCCTTCACCTTGTATCGGCTCAACTAATATAGCGGAGATGCTGGTATTGTTATTTATAATATTTTCAACAGCGGCTAAATCATTGTAAGGTGCTCTTACAAAACCAGGTACAAGTGGCTCAAATCCAGCATGTGCTTTTCGGTTTCCCGTTGCGGTAAGTGTTGCCATCGTTCGCCCATGGAAACTGTTTTTCATTACGATAATGGCAGGTTCTTTGATGTTTTTATGGTGTCCGTAAACGCGTGCTAATTTAATGGCAGCTTCGTTTGCTTCTGCGCCCGAGTTGCCAAAAAACACAGCATCCATGCCGGATAGCTGGCAAAGTTTCTTTCCCAGTTTTTCCTGTAATTCAATTCGATAGATGTTGGAAGTGTGCATTAATGTTGCAGCTTGGTCGGCAATGGCTTTTGCCACGTCTGGATGCGCATGTCCTAATCCACACACAGCAATGCCTGACAAAGCATCTAAATATTTATCCTGTTGATCAGAGACTAACCACACACCCTCGCCACTTAAAAAAGTGATCGGTTTGCGTGCATAAGTCGACATCAAATTGTGCTCATTCTTTGGCATTCAGATTTACATAATTACTTAGGTCAAAATAAAAACGGCAGCTATAAAAGCTGCCGGAGGCAAAATTATACTGCTGTCTAAAAAATAAGCAAAAAAACCCGACTCTAGCGGAGCTAGGGCCGGGTTTAGCTCTATTTGGCTACCTTATTCAGGGTTAGAGCAGTATTTGAAAAAGCTCTGCTTTAGAAAAATAACCCGTGCCCAGGCGCTACCATGCAAGCCAGCATGGGAATAGATAGCAAAGTGTTGGTGCGAGACGCCATGAAAGCGATCTTTTTCGCAGTAGCTTTCTCATCATCACTCGCTTGTTTTATACCAAGTACTTTTTTCTGGTTTGGCCAAATTAAGCCCCACACATTTAATAACATGATGGTGCCAAGCCACGCGCCTATTCCAATGATAGTGATTCCATTGGTAAAGAAGAAGTTCTCCATAATTCCACCAACATAATGTAAAGCGGCTGCACCGGTTATCCAAGTAGCCAATGCGCCCCAGCGAAACCATGCTAATGCACGTGGCGCTACATATTTACCTATCGCGGCGGGTCCTGGTCCGTCGCTGTCTGCAGCGGCTTCACCTAATGCAGGCACCTGTACGAAATTAAAATAGTACAACAGACCAATCCAGGTAATTCCTGCAAGGACGTGAAACCATACAATTAGTGACCAAGCGTGTAATGCATTTGGATCAAATGCGAATGCAATTATGATTGCAAGAATAAAACCAGCAATGATTGTGCCGAGTATCGAGTTTAATGGATTCATTGATTACGCCTCTCTAGACTGAATATAGTTATTATTTGAATTATTTTTCTGGAATAGGTCATATTGACTTATTCTTATTTGGCAAGATTATAACCAACCCGATCTATAAACTTAACTATTATTATAAGTGTATGAATCCTGTGCAATTAAGCCTGCGGATGTGAATAACAAACGGTCAGGTATGGTTATATCTGCATTATCACTAAGATTAATCAAAGGATTATAAATGTGCGGCGTATGTGGTGAATTTCGATTTGATGGAAATGTGGTGGAGCCGCAGACATTGCAGCGCATGCTTCGGCCACTGCGAAATCGAGGTCCAGATAATGAAGGCGTATTTCAATCCAAGGCGATTGGTTTAGGGCATCGTCGATTATCGATAATTGATTTGTCGGCAAATGCTAATCAACCGATGCTAGATAGCAATACCAATCTTAGTATCGTATTTAACGGCACGATTTATAACTATCCGCAGTTACGTGAACAGCTCAAGCAAAAAGGTCATAGTTTTGTTTCTACTGGCGACACTGAAGTTATTCTTAAAGCATATGCAGAATGGGGTAAAGATTGTGTAGAAAAGTTAATCGGTATGTTTGCATTTGCAATATGGGATGATGCTAAGCAAGAATTATTTATAGCGCGTGACCGTTTAGGTATAAAACCTATTTACTACAGCCAAACCGAGAAACATTTTCGTTTTGCATCCAATACGCAATCACTGCTCGCGGCAGGTGATGTAAATACGCAATTCGATGCTATGGGTTTGCATCACCATTTAACCTTGCATGCTGTCGTGCCTGCGCCGACTACCATTCTAAAAGGTATACGTAAAGTTCCGCCAGCTCATTACATGTTAATTAATCAATTTGGGGAAGTGACTACTGAGCGTTATTGGAAACTTCGTGCAGATAATGTTGATGCTCATCGTGATGAACAGGAATGGCTGCATGATATTCGTGCTGCGTTAAGTTTGGCAGTTGAGCGTCGACTTAACATTGCGGATGTCCCGGTAGGTGTGCTGCTTTCAGGAGGGTTAGACTCTAGTTTGTTAGTCGGTCTATTAGCTGAGTCAGGAGTATCTAAAATACAAACCTATTCGGTTGGATTTGAAGATCAGCCTGAAGAACAAGGCAATGAATTTGAATATTCTGATGCAGTGGTTGAACAATTTTCTACTCAACATCATAAGTTCTATATTCAAAACAATGAGGTGCTACAAAGACTTCCGCATGCAATAGAGCAGATGTCAGAGCCTATGGTTGGGCAAGATGCCGTAGCCTTTTATTTGCTCGCGGAACAAGTCAGTCAGCATATTTCAGTTGTGCAATCCGGCCAAGGTGCAGATGAAGTGTTTGGGGGTTATTTTTGGTATCCCTTGATGCAGGCTGAAAAAAACTTTTCAGTTGAAAGTTTTGCTAAACATTATTTTGATCGCACTCATGTAGAAATGACTGAAACTTTACATCCGGATTTAATCATGGAAGATTTTACTGTTCAAAAAGTCTCGCAATTATTGGAAGAAGCAAATACTAAAAATTTTTTAGATGCAGTGTTGCATATGGATGTTACGACCTTGGTTGTGGATGATCCGGTTAAACGAGTTGACAATATGACGATGGCATATGGCCTAGAAGCGCGTGTGCCTTTCTTGGATCATGAGCTAGTTGAATTAGCGATGCGTACGCCGACGAAATATAAAACTAAAGATGGCGGGAAATTTTTGCTTAAAAATATCGCGCGGGGTTTGTTGCCAGATAAAGTTATTGATCGTAAAAAAGCTTACTTCCCTGTGCCGGCTTTAAAATATGTGCGTGGGGAGTTTCTAGAATTTATGTGTGAAATATTGAGCACAGATGCGTGTAGGCAGCGTGGTTTGTTTCAGCCTGCGTATATAAACAAGCTACTGAATAAACCTGAAGCGTTTATGACTCCATTGCGAGGTAGCAAACTGTGGCATTTAGCCTTATTAGAGTTGTGGTTACAGCGCAATGTGGATACAGCTATTGCCAGCTAATTTAAGCACAGTAAAATAATAATCAGATTATTAAACAAATATCGGAGCTAGATGAAATGGACGTATTAGAGCGCATAAAAGAACAAGTGGAGTCAAACTCAGTCGTTCTTTATATGAAAGGTACCCCGCAAATGCCGCAATGTGGTTTTTCAAGTCGCACTGCAGAAGCGCTAAAATCATGTGGTCATGAGTTTGCATATGTGAACGTGTTAATGGATCCGGAAGTTTTTGAAAACTTACCAAAGTTTGCTGATTGGCCAACCTTTCCTCAGTTGTATATTGATGGTGAACTCGTAGGTGGGTGTGACATCACCATGGAGTTGCATGAGAAAGGTGAATTGCAAAAAATGGTTAGTGAAGCAATAGACAAATAAAGTTAACCCAACAATATTTACCCAATCTAATTCACTAGAATGCTAACTATTTTTTATAGTGGGTAACTGATTGCGCATATTCATGATCTTGCAGAATACATCGGCAGTTTTTTCAGCATCATAGACTGCTGAATGTGCACAGTTGTTGTCCCATTCTATTTCTGCAGCCTCTACTATTCTAGATAATACGGTTTGTCCGTATGCCATTGCGCCGAGGCTAACCGTATCTAAGCAGCTAAAAGGATGGAAAGGGCTATTTTTAATCCCGGTGCGTGTAGCCGCTGCGTTGAGGAAACCTAGATCAAAAAAAGCATTGTGGCCGACTAAAATCGCGCGAGTGCATTTATTTTCTTTTACATGTTTACGTACGGGTTTAAAAATTTCAGGTAAGGCTTGTTTCTCATCTAAAGCGAGTCGCAATGGATGATCTGGGTCGATACCATTAACCTCTAAAGATGCGGGTTCTAAATTTGCACCTTCAAAAGGTGTTACATGGGTAGAGAGGGTTTCTTTTCTAACCAGTTCGCCGTCTTGATTGATACTTATTAATACTGCGGCAATCTCGAGTAATGCATCGGTGTTGGAATTGAAGCCTCCTGTTTCGACATCTACGACAACTGGGCAAAAGCCGCGCAGTAGATTGGCGAAAGGGCTAAATTCTTGTGCTATTTCTTCGCTCACTTGGTAATGCTTCACCCATATATGTTTTCACTTGTGGGGCCTTGTCATGGTAATGTCTGGCATCGAGTTATAATTCAACATTCATATTAAACGTGCACTAAGTGCATCAATAAAATACATACTATGTCATCAGTTCGTAAAGTTGTACTCGCCTATTCGGGTGGTCTAGATACCTCAGTAATTCTTAAATGGCTGCAAGAAGTCTATGACTGTGAGGTAGTCACCTTTACTGCCGATATTGGTCAAGGAGAAGAGGTTGAGCCAGCACGTGCTAAGGCGCAAGCGCTAGGCATTAAAGAAATCTATATTGAAGATCTCACTGAAGAATTTGTAAAAGATTACGTATTTCCAATGTTTCGTGCCAACACCGTCTATGAAGGTGAATATCTATTAGGAACATCTATTGCCAGGCCATTGATTGCAAAACGTTTAGTTGAAATTGCAGCTGAGACTGGTGCAGATGCCGTGTCACATGGCGCAACCGGCAAAGGTAATGATCAAGTGCGCTTTGAATTAGGGGCTTATGCGTTAAATCCTGATATTAAGATTATTGCACCCTGGAGAGAATGGGATCTTAACTCCAGAGAAAAACTATTGACCTATGCCGATAAGCACAATATTGCAGTGGAGCAAAAGCGCGGTAAAAAATCCCCTTATTCGATGGATGCTAATCTCTTGCATATTTCATATGAAGGTGGGCCATTAGAAGATCCGTGGTGTGAGCCTGAAGAGGATATGTGGAAGTTAAGTTGCTCACCTGAGAATGCGCCAAACGATCCGACATATTTCGATATTGATTTTGAGCAAGGTGATGCGAAAAGTATAGATGGCAAAGATCTAACACCTGCGCAATTGCTCACTGCGCTTAATTCAATTGCATGTCAGCATGGTGTGGGTCGCCAAGACATTGTTGAAAATCGTTATGTAGGCATGAAATCACGCGGTTGTTATGAAACACCAGGCGGCACGATTTTGCTAAAGGCGCATCGTGCAATGGAATCACTAACCATGGATCGTGAGCTTGCACATTTAAAAGATGAGCTTATGCCGCGGTATGCCAAGCTAATTTACAATGGCTATTGGTGGAGCCCTGAGCGACTGGCAATGCAACAGCTTATTGATGCTACTCAGTCAAATATTACCGGAACCGTGCGTATAAAATTATTTAAAGGTAATGTTAGCGTAGTGGGGCGCAAGTCTGAGAATCATAGTTTGTTTGATGCTAATATCGCCACCTTTGAAGATGATGAAGGTGCCTATAATCAACAAGATGCTGAGGGTTTTATTAAATTGAATGCTCTACGTATGCGAATAGCGGCAAAATCTTCTAGACATCGCGGCTAAATCAATTTACAACATCAACTATTATTATTTTTTATAATTCATTATGGCTAAATATCTAACTTTCTTAATATTAATCGCTTTACTAAGCGGTGGTTGTGCTACGTCGCCCGACATTGTCGCGGATGATAGAGATCCTTGGCAAGGCTTTAACCGCAATGTTTATAGCTTTAATGATGCGCTCGATCGGACGTATCTAGTGCCTGCGGCTGAACTTTATCGTGGAGTAACGCCAGAATTTGCCGAGAAAGGCGTACATAATTTCTTTGCGAATTTAGGTGATCTTGGTGTGGCGTTTAACAACACTCTGCAATTCAAATTTCTAGATGCAGCTTCTGACGTGGGTCGAATAATCGTTAATTCAACAATTGGTTTGTTGGGTTTTATGGATGTAGCGAGTCGCATGGGATTAGAAAAACATGATGAAGATTTTGGTCAAACTTTAGGGTACTGGGGGATGGGAACAGGCCCTTATGTCATGCTGCCATTTTTTGGTCCAAGTAATTTGCGCGATGGTCCCGGGAAGGTGGTGGACTCATTTATTTATCCTCCAAATTGGGCCGATATAAAAACTTCTGAACGTAATGGTTTGTTCGCATTAAATCTGGTCAATACGCGTGCTGAATTAATGGTTACGGAAGAAAAAGCTAAAGAATTAAGCCGAGACCGGTATGTATTTATTCGTGATGCTTATCTAGATAATAGAGAGTTCAAGGTGAATGATGGCCAGTTGTCAGCTGATGAAGGGCTTTATGATGAGTTGGAAGACGAATAACATTCCTCAGTAGTTAATTCCCCAGAATAGTATGAATTGTGGCTAAGTGCGTTGTATGCAGCAAGTCTGCCGGGCCATTTCATTCATTGCACAAATCCTGTCTGCCTGAATATCAAGGCACGCGAAAATGTCTGCATGATGTATTTTCTGACGGTGTGTCGTCAGAGGAAATGTCAGTAGATGTAATTGCAAACATAAGATCTTGCAAGTCTACAGCACAATTTTTGGATTCCCAATTTAATGAACTGGTTGCTAAGGCTTGGCACAAGCAAGCAGATATTGTCGTCAAAGATTCTTCGTATAACCTTGTAGCAACTAAAAACTTATTATGTATTGCTGATGAGTTTGGTATTGATAAAGCAGATGACGACGACTATAAGTTAGTTCGTTTGTTAAATGCTGAATATCTAGACCGTATTCAAAACAACCAATTCATTGAAAAATCTTTTCCACAGGTATTGGAAGGTATCGAGCTAGGACAAGGTGAACGGGTTGTATGGGAATTTAAAGAGACTGCAAAATCAGAACCACAAAGGCATGCGCAAGAAAAACAATGGACTGTTTTTAGTTCTGTGTTAAATAATATTTTGATGAGAAAACGTTATAATGAGTTAGCAATTAAAATCGAAAAGTCAGGTGTGTTGATTATTACAAACCAAGGACTTTTTTACAAAATCAACAACTCCATTTCGCAGACTAAGTATTCAGAAATTCATTCCCTTACGCCCATGAAAAATGGTGTAAGGGTGCAAGCAAACCTAAGTGGCGCAATGCCAGATACCTACGTTACAGGTGATGGTCGTTTTACTTATGCCTTGCTGCAATATGCGCAAGGTTTGAATCGTTAGTGTTAGCCGCCAAAAATTCGTTTCAACCAACCCATTAACCCGCCGCTACTTTGTGATGGTTTGCTTTGGTTGTTCTTGTTATTAGAAGAATCGTAGTGTCGACGAAGAACAGAGTCTGTGGGAATTGCATTACTCATAGTTATACCCTCTAAGGTTATTTTTGGAATCATTAAAGTTGTTGGGGCTTTTTGGGCTATCAGCTAGCCAAGGTCATTTTCTGCTTTCGTATAGGGTGGGTCAACACAGATAAAATAGATTTTATAAATAAAGTGCTTATATTTCAATAATGGGCAGTTTTAACTCGTCAGCAATAAGCTGTTATTATGAGAACACATAAAATTATTAATCATTTTACGATCTGTAAGGAATGCTCGGGATGAACAAGAAAACATTAGAAGTGCTAGCTGGTGGCAGATATTTTGAAGACACCATTATCCCTAGTGATGATAAAAATCGTGATACCGAGCTTGAAGGTCACGTGCGCAAAATGTTGCAGCTGCTTGGCGAAGATCCTAAGCGTGAGGGATTATTGGATACCCCTAAACGTGTTTCCAAGGCCATGCATTTTCTTACCGGTGGATATCAGCTTGGAGTGCAAGACGTCGTCAAGAATGCACTGTTTGAAGAAAAGTGCGAAGAAATGGTTATCGTTAAAGATGTTGAATTTTATTCACTATGTGAACACCACATGCTGCCATTTTTCGGGCGTGCACATGTTGGCTATTTGCCAAAAAACAAAGTGATTGGTCTAAGTAAAATTGCACGTGTGATTGATGTGTTTGCCAGACGTTTGCAAGTGCAAGAAAGACTCACCACACAAATTGCAAGTGGGTTAATAGAAGTGTTAGATGCGCACGGTGTTGCAGTGGTGCTGGAAGCCAGTCATTTTTGCATGGTGATGCGTGGTGTACAAAAACAAAACAGTAAAACGGTAACCAGTTCTATGTTGGGAGCATTCCGTGAAGATTCGCGGTCTAGGTCTGAGTTTATGGAGTTGATTAGAGACTAAATTATATGTCTGAGTAGGTTGGAACGTTCAAATCAAATGTTAAGAATGTCTGCTTACGACCACCATGGATGGTGGAAGTGCAGAAATTGCACGACTGCATGGATGCGAGAGGTAGAGCAACGCCGGAGCAGTTGCCGAGGAGCATAATTCTGTCGACCCAAAGAAAGCGGACACGCATATCTAGCTGATATCAGGTCATGATGCTCGAAAAGTGGTCTGGCACAAAAATTTGATCATGCATTGGTGGTCGCACATAGTTTCCGCCTGATTTTCTTGGAGGTAACTTAAAGGGTTTAGGCGTTAAGTCTTGATATGGAACAGCACTTAACAAGTGCTTAATGCAATTTATACGCGCTTTTTTCTTATCATCAGATTCAACTACATTCCAAACTGCAGGTTTAATATCAGTATGCGCAAACATATCATCTTTAGCATTAGAATAAGCTGCCCAGCGTTGTCTAGACTCTAAGTCCATTGGACTAAGCTTCCAACGTTTAGTTGGGTCTTTTAAGCGGCCTTGGAAACGTTTTTCTTGCTCTTCATCACTCACAGAAAACCAGTATTTAATTAAAACTATACCTGAGCGAATCAGCATGCCTTCAAATTCAGGGCAGTCTCGTAAAAACTTGCGATATTGTTCTTCAGTGCAGAAATTCATTACACGTTCTACGCCAGCACGGTTGTACCAGCTTCTATCGAAAATGACCATTTCACCAGCAGCAGGTAAGTGAGATACATAGCGTTGAAAATACCATTGCGTTTTTTCACGGTTAGTTGGCGCTGGTAATGCAATGATACGACAATGACGAGGGTTTAAGCGTTCTGTAATTCGTTTAATAGTACCGCCTTTTCCTGCTGCATCACGGCCTTCAAAAATCAATACAACTTTTAAACCTTTTTCTTGAATCCAGTGTTGTTGTTTAATGAGTTCAATTTGCAATTTTCGTAATTCATTTTCATAACGTTTACTACGTTCCTCTTTGCTTGTTGCCTTTGTTTTTTTTATTGTTTTCTTTTTACTCATCTCGAATTCCTAACAGTGGTTTTTAAGTATTTAGTAACTACTTTTGCAATGCTGATTAATCGATCAATATGCTCTTCAAGCTTAGTATCTAAAACTTTAAGCGCTAGTAGTGTGTCAAGGCGAGTATTTTCACCAGGAGGAATCTCTGGTTTCTTCATATGAATACCGAATAAATACTAACTCTTAAAGTTATCGGCAGACATTTAAATTACTTTAGAGTTAGCATAAATAAGGGCTAAGCTAAGTATTCAAACAAATTACATTTTATAGATTTGCTATTTAGCTAATGGCTGCTATTGGCCAAAAGCATATATAAGTTAAAAGGGATTTAATCTGTTGCATCGTCCTTGTTGCTACTCATTTTCGTACGGTCGCTCCCGACGTCCTGTCTCACGCGACACTTGTGCATCCATACACATCGCCCCTGTACTCCACAAAAATCGGCCGGCAGAAAACTGTTCCTCGGCAACTGCTTCTGTGTTGCTCTCGGTTTCTGTGCTCAACTCTACCGATTCCTTCCATGGAATCGTACCTTCTGCGTCCATGCAGTCGTGCATTTTTCTGCACTTACGCTGTCCATGGTGGTCGAAGCAGACATAAAAAAGGCAGCTTTAAGCTGCCTTTTTTGTTTTTGTAGTGATTGATTTCTAACTATCAGCTGCAGGTTCCGCTGTTTCTGCGGTTTCATCCGAACGCGTAATTGTTGCTTTGCCTTCTAACTCATCCACATAACTCTCAATCGTCTGACGCGTCAAACTTTGTTGAACGTTTTGTTTCACGTCATCAAACGCAGGTTGTTCAGTGGTGCGCTTGTCTTCTAGTAATATCACATGCCAGCCGAATCGAGTGTTCACGCCTTCAGTGGAGTAAGCGCCTTTCTCCATTTTGCCTACCGCTTCAGCAAATGCAGGCACCATGGTTTCTGCTTTAAACCATCCTAAGTCACCACCATTAGGAGCGGATGGACCTTGAGATTTAGCTTTTGCCAATTCTTCAAAGTTTGCTCCGCCATTTAATTCTTCGATCACTACTTTTGCTTCATCTTCTGTTTGTAACAAAATATGACGGGCTTTAAATTCGCTTGCATCATTCAGTCCAATCAGTCGATCATATTCTGCTTTAAGCTCATCATCAGTGAATTTTAAATCTGCAAATTTTTCTGTCATTAGTGTATTTATTAAAATATTACTTTCTTGAAGTTTTATTTGCTCAACAATTTCTGGGCGTTTTGATATTCCAGCATTAATTGCTTCTTGACGTAAAATTTCAGTTGCAATCAATTCGTCGGCAATAGCTTTGTCGCTGAGATTTGCTTCAGGTTGTGATTCACGTTTCCCTTTTGCAAATGAGGCAAAATCATTGTTGCTGATTACGACATCATTAACGCGTGCATACTCACCACTTTCGTCAATAACGGCAGCCATCTTAGGTGCTTCTTCACCTTTGCATCCAAATAAAAGGCCAAAGCAAAACAGTGTTGCTGCCATCGCAGCGAATGTTTGTTTAAACATGAAAAATTCCTTAATAGTTTGAGAGTAAAAAAATAATGGAACTGTAAATAATTATGGTAAGACGAGCTTAAAAGGTTTTACGATAACTTTTTCATAAACGCCAGCTTCAATGTAAGGGTCACTATCAGCCCAAGCTTGTGCAGCAGTTTGTGATTCAAATTCAGCGACAATTAAGCTGCCCGTAAAACCAGCATCACCCGGGTCGGGGCTATCAATCGCAGGGTGTGGTCCTGCAATTATGAGTCGGCCTTGGTCTTTTAGTTCATTTAATCGTGCAACGTGTTGGTCACGTACCGATAGGCGTTTTTCAAGACTGTTTTCAACGTCCTGGCTGATAAAGGCATATAGCATAGAAAATAGATTATTTTAGGGTTCTAGTTTTATTTGAAAAGCGGTAAATGTTTGCAGAAACTAGCGTAATAACGGAACGGAGTATAGCAATAAATAGATGAAAAGCAGCCCAGAAGTAACCAATAACTAGCTTAGTAGTGGCTCAAGATCAGCAATAATGTTAAATAAGTTCTTATGAGCCAGTACTTTGTTATACACCCTGTCACACCTCAAAAGCGCTTGATACAGCGTGCAGTAGAAATAATTGACCAGGGTGGAGTGATCGCTTATCCCACAGATTCTTGTTACGCATTGGGTTGCCATATAGGTGATAAGCAAGCGATGCAAAGAATTCGTAAAATTCGCAAGGTTGACGATAAGCATCATCTAACTTTGGTGTGTAAAGATTTGTCCGAGCTATCTACTTATGCGGTGGTAGACAATAGTGCCTATCGTTTGATGAAAAACTGTACTCCAGGGCCATATACCTTTTTATTAAAAGCGACGCATGAAGTGCCCCGTCGCTTGCAAACCCCTAAGCGCAAGACCATTGGATTGCGAGTGCCAGACCATCCCATTGCGTTGAAATTGTGTGAGGAGCTTGGGCAGCCATTAATGAGCAGTACGCTAATTTTACCAGACCGTGACGAGCCGCTTTCTGATCCTCAGGAAATGCGTGAGTTGCTAGAGCATGATGTGGATCTTGTTATTGATGGGGGTTATTGCGGTATTGAGGCGACAACGGTAATAGATTTTGTAGATTCAAGCCCAACTATATTAAGGCAGGGGAAAGGTGATGCCGATTGGTTAAATAATTGATGGCTTCGATCAATAACAGGTTAAAAGCTAGGCAATATAGTCATTACGAGCATACAACTTCATAAATACGCTGCGTATAATGGGCGCAACTAATGAACACCATTCAAACGATCACAATCTGGGCTATACCTGTACTTTTCGCGATTACTCTTCATGAAGTGGCCCACGGTTGGGTAGCAAAAAAGTTTGGTGATACAACGGCTCAGTCTTTGGGGCGTTTGAGCCTTAATCCTCTTAAGCACATTGATCCTGTAGGAACTATTTTGGTGCCAATCGTTTTAATTGTAGTTACGGGTTATGCGTTTGGCTGGGCAAAACCTGTGCCAGTGAATTTTAACCAGTTACGTAATCCTAAAAAAGATATGGTTTGGGTTGCAGCAGCCGGTCCATTTGCAAATGTCTTAATGACAATGCTTTGGTCGATTATTTTAGTTACTGCTATTAGCAGTGCGGGCAGTGAAAATAAGTATGCTGAATTTTTTGTTTTAATGAGTATGGCTGGAATTTTTATTAACTTAGTATTAATGGTTTTGAATTTACTTCCTATTCCACCTTTAGATGGTGGTAGAGTTTTATCAGGATTGGTGCCAAATAATATTTCAGCATTGTTGTCTAAAATTGAGCCGTATGGTTTGTTTATTCTCCTGGGCTTAATGTTTATGGGATTGCTAAATAAACTCGTTTTTACTCCTTCAATATTAATACTTTTTTTTATAATGTCATTTTTAGGAATCCTTCCTCAAGAATATATACCGTACCTTGAAAAGCTACTGGGCCAAGCAAGTTAATATTTAGTCATGAATACAAATCCTTCTCAGAATAATCGCGTGTTATCTGGCATGCGTCCAACAGGAAAATTGCATCTTGGTCATTTGCATGGGGTGTTGCATAACTGGTTAGAATTGCAACATACACATGAATGTTTTTTCTTTGTTGCAGATTGGCATGCATTAACAACGGAGTATGACAATACACAAATTATTTCAGCAAGTTCGACTGAGATGGTAATTGATTGGCTATCGGCGGGAGTGAGTCCCAGCGCAGCAACCTTATTTATTCAATCGCATGTTCCCGAGCATGCGGAGTTGCATTTGTTGCTTTCGATGATTACGCCATTAGGTTGGTTAGAGCGTGTGCCTACCTATAAGGATCAGCAGGAAAAGTTAAAAGAAAAAGATTTAGCCACTTACGGATTTTTAGGCTATCCATTGTTACAAAGCGCAGATATTTTGGCTTATAAAGCGGGTAGTGTTCCAGTGGGTGAGGATCAAGTTGCACATGTGGAGCTCACGCGTGAAGTGGCGCGCAGATTTAATTTTTTATATGGCAAAGAGCCCGATTTTGAAGAAAAAGCTAAGTTAGCGATCAGTAAAATGGGTAAAAAAAATGCCAAGCTATATCGCGAGCATCGCAAACGTTACCAAGAACAGGGTGAATTAGAAGCGCTTGAGGTTGCTCAGGCTTTGTTGGAATCTCAGCAAAACATCTCAATTGGTGACAAGGAGCGGTTGTTTGGCTATTTAGAAGGTGAGGGCAAAATAATACTTCCTGAGCCACAATCGTTGTTAACGAAGGCTTCTAAGATGCCAGGTCTAGATGGGCAAAAAATGTCCAAGTCTTATAACAATACGATTACTTTGCGCGAAGAAGCTAAATCGGTTGAGAAAAAAATTCGCACCATGCCGACCGATCCTGCTCGCGTGAAAAGAACTGATCCTGGTAGCCCTGAAAAATGTCCAGTTTGGCAATTTCATGAGATATATTCTTCAGAAGATACTCGAAGTTGGGTGAAACAAGGATGCACTACCGCAGGCATTGGTTGTATTGATTGCAAACAGCCTGTTATCGATGCGGTTGAGTTAGAATTGCAACCCATACGTGAGCGTGCAAATGAATATCTTGAAGATGAAGCAACCGTGCAAAGCATAATCAAAGAAGGTTGTGAGGAAGCGCGCGATGTTGCGCGAGATACTTTGGACGACGTTAGGGAAGCAATTGGGTTATCATAACTACGCATGACAGATAACGAAAACACACCACAAGACAACCTTCAGGGCGAATTACCTTTTGCAGTAGTCAAGGGTGAGCCGATGACGGTTCCACCAGAAGATTTATATATTCCTCCGGATGCATTGGAAATATTTCTTGATGCTTTTGAGGGTCCGCTAGATTTACTTTTATATTTAATAAAACGCCAAAATTTAGATATTTTGTCGTTGCCTGTTTTCCAGATTACTCAGCAATATATGAACTATATTGAGCTGATGAAAGAAATGCGCTTAGAGCTCGCAGCGGAGTATCTTGTGATGGCGGCCATGTTGGCTGAAATTAAATCGCGTCTACTGTTGCCGCGACCCGTTGAAGAGGATGACGAAGATGATCCTCGTGCAGAACTGATTCGTCGCTTGCAAGAATACGAGCGATTCAAAAAAGTTGCAGAAGACATAAATGAAATTCCACGTATGCATCGCGATACGTTTGGTGTATCAGTTATTCAAGCTGATTATGATTATGAGCGACCGCAACCGACGGTAGATCTAAAGGATGTTATTGCAGCATTTCAGGAAGTTATGCAGCGTGCACAAATGTTTGCCAGTCATCATATTGGGCGTGAGCCGTTATCGGTTAGAGAAAGAATGTCACGTATACTTTCGATGTTAAATGTAGAAGACTTTGTCGAATTCAATCGTTTTTATGATGTGGAGGAAGGACGAAGTGGAGTAATTGTTACCTTCTTAGCTATGCTTGAGCTTATTAAAGGCCATGTCATTGAACTTGTCCAGTCTGAACCTTATGCGCCTATCTATGTTAAGCCTGCGGTTAAGGGCCCTATAGAAAATGAATTAGATGATGATGAATTTAATTAAGGCTAAATGATTAGGAACGTGTTTTATGAAAGATGATCAACTAAAAAATATTATTGAAGCCGCGTTGATGGCGGCAGATAGTGCACTCAATATTGATCGATTATTGCAATTGTTTGAGCTCGATGAAGAGAAGCCCACGCGCGATCAAATTAAAGAAGTGTTAGCAGCATTAGAAGCAGAGTGCGAAGGGCGAGGGGTGGAGCTGAAACGTATTGCTAGCGGTTATCGATATCAAACACGAACAGATGTGCAGCCTTGGGTGGCGCGTTTGTGGCATGAAAAACCACCGCGTTATACACGTGCATTGCTAGAGACATTGTCTTTAATTGTTTATCGCCAACCCATTACGCGTGGTGAGATTGAAGAAGTCCGTGGTGTTAGCGTAAGCAGCAATATCATTAAAACCTTGTTAGAAAGAGAATGGGTCAAAGTGGTTGGTCATAAAGAAGTGCCTGGCCGCCCTGCGTTGTATGGAAGTACCAAACAATTTCTAGATTACTTTAGTTTAAAAACCCTAAATGAGTTACCAAGTCTTGCGGAGTTGGCAGACTTAGATCAAGAGCACCCGGAGCTAGATTTGGGTGCCCCTGAAGATACTGAAGAGCAGGCGCAATTAGGTGTTGTTACGGATGAAGGTGAAATTGTGGAGTCTAATCAAACCCGCCATTAATTTTTTTAAAACCGATACAGTTTTAATTAAATGTAATTTTGTCATAGGTTATTCGAATCCAGAGTCGAGGTAATCAGATTTTTCCAAAAGTACTAATAGCATTTGCGTCGAACATCACATAATTCTAATTATGCTCGATAAATTTGGCGGCTAACCAACTCGCTACGTTTAAATACGATTCTACTTCCTCTAAAATAACATTGTGCTTCTCCATATGATGTAATTTGCGATTTAGATGAGATGGAAATATGTTTAATAACTGTTTACTACCCAAAGCGCGCAAACGTATATTTTCCTGACAGCTGCGATTCCCATGCTTTATTACTCAGTTATCACGGTTAAGATGAGGATTAAATATAAAATCACCTTAATTGAAATTCTTGCGTATATAGAGTGATATCTATGCAACATTGCCTTGTATTAAGATGTTGAGTTTGAAAAAAAGCATAAACTATAAAATATACACACTTTGAAATATTCAAATGAATATAACAATTGATTTCAAATCATATGATCCGCTAACTGAAATTACTACAATTAAAAACATTTGGTCTTTCTTGCTGCCTAATTGTAGTCACAGCTTTTTCCTATCAATTGATTGGATCTTTACTTGGTTATCTACTTTGCCAGAACAGCAAAAAATTACCTGTGTTGTTGGCTATATGTCCAATAAGCCTGTGCTGGCTTTTTTTATTGGAGAAAGAAGGGTTGTAAGAAATAAATTATTTCATTCCCAAGGCTTATATTTAAATACTACAGGCATTGACGATTATGATGAATTAACAATTGAATATAACTCAATTTTAATATCTTCAAGCATAAATGAAAAGATGCGCCCTATTGTGTGGTCGGAAACGATAAAGTATCTGGATACATTTACCACATGGGATGAATTATACATTCCAGGGGCTACAGAAAAAATGCGTACGCTGTGTAGCGAGGTGATAAAAATTCACAAAGACACTTTAGTTTTTTTAGAAAATAAAAATGTCAATTCATATTATGTTGATTTAAAGAAAATTCGTACCAATAGCATGGATTATATCGGTTTATTGAGTTCAAAGTTTAGAGCACGAATAAGAAGATCAATAAGGGAATATGAAAAAAATGGGGAAATAAGAATGAGTCAGCCAGAAACTATAGAAGATGCTATTTCGATGCTGAATGGATTGGCAGAATTACATCAACAGGAATGGAAAAAAAGAGGACACCCGGGTTCTTTTTCTAACAATTTCTTCTTTAATTTCCATAAGCAGTTAATTGAAAACACATTCGAGAAAGGGAATATTCAATTGTTGAAGTTCTACAATGATTCATACACCATTGGCTATATTTATAATTTCATATATGGAGAAAACATATTGAACTATCAGTGCGGTTTTAATTATTCAGATAATCATAATATGCGGCCAGGTATAGTTTCGCACTACCTGGCAATTATTTACAACGCAAAAATGAATTACAGAAAATATGATTTTCTTGCTGGTGATTACGAATATAAAAGAAGCTTATCGACAGATGCAAACAAAATGTTATGGTTGGTTTTACAAAAAAACAGGAAAAGATTCTTGATGGAGAAAATTCTTAAATATATTAAAAACACTATTAAATAAATCGGAGGAGCGCAAAGGGGTAAAGAAATATTGGCTGACATATTAAATACAGCAGGATTTTTTGATATCTTAAGGAAGTAGAGCGAAGATAATCATCTTGTTATTAATTACCATCGTTTATATTTACCTCCTCTTCATACTCCGCTAATTTCATTCGCTTCAATTAAGAGTTAGAGCATTGTCCGAAAGAATTCAAAAATTACTTGCTAATCAAGGCATCGCTTCGCGACGAGAAATTGAGCGTTGGATTAAGGCGGGTGAAATTTTGGTGGACAGCGAGCTTTGTGTTTTGGGTCAAGTGATAACAGGCTCTGAGCGGATTGAGATTCGTGGAGAACTCATAACCCTGAAAGCGAGTGTGCACAGTCGAGTGATTATGTACCACAAGCCGTGTGGTGAAATCGTTTCTCGATCAGATCCTGATAACAGACCAACTGTGTTTCATTCTTTGCCTAATTTAAAAACCGGTCGATGGGTATCTGTGGGTCGTTTGGATATAAATACATCTGGTCTTTTGCTGCTGACCACCGATGGAAAGTTGGCAAATGATTTAATGCACCCCAGTAATCGCGTCGAGCGTGAGTATCAAGTTAGGGTGCAGGGCAAAATCACAAATGAAATTATGTCGAACATACAAAATGGAGTTCAGTTAGAAGATGGTTTAGCTAAGTTAAAAATCCTAGAAGTGAAAGAGGGCGAGGGTGCTAACACGTGGTGTAAAGTAGTTTTACAAGAAGGTCGAAATCGAGAGGTGCGTAGAATTTGGGAGTCGCAAGATTTACGTGTGAGTCGTTTGATTCGTACTCGTTATGGGTCAATAGAGTTGCCGTCCGATATGAGATTAGGTAAATATCTGGATCTCACTCCAGGTCAGTTTAAAGGGTTACAAAGTTTGGTTTCGGCTCCTGATTCAAAGTAGATTAGTTGTTTATATATAAAATTTAACCAATAAAGTCTGTATTAAGTTTATAATTTTCCCCTGTAATACCTTTGCTATCCGATCCAATAAAATAAAGGTATGGCGCAAGTACATCTTCTGGTGCGGCAAAATTTTCAGGATTAATTCCTGGGAAATTTGTGAGTCTCAATTTGGTTCTGACCGGTGATGGGTCAATGCCATTTACTCTAATGGGTTTATCACCATCTAATTCATTTGCAAGAATTTTCATCATGCCAAGTTGTGCAGACTTGGCAACACCATAGGCACCCCAATACGCTTTGTTGCAATCGTGGGTAGAAAAAACAATGCTAGGGTCATCTGACATTTCTAATAATGGGATGCAGCATTTTGCTAGCATAAAAGGCGCATGTTGATTGACTGTAATAGTACGTAGCCAAAGTTCAAGTTGATAATTGCGTATGCCTTGTAGGGCATCTATGTAGCCTGCATTTAATATAAGTGAATCAATTGGTTTGTTTTTTTGAGTAAGATATTCAGCAAACTTTATATAATCAGATTCTCCTGCAATACTGAAATCTATGAGATAGAAGCTATGGTTTGCATTTGAGAATTGTGATAATTCTTCAATAAGTGAACTTAGTTTTTTTTCATTCTTGGAAATTAGTAAAATTTTTGCACCATATTGCGCGCACGACAGCGCTAATGCTCTACCGATACCATCAGTAGCCCCAGTGATTACAATATGTTTTTGGCTAAATGAATTCTCTTGAGGTATGTACTGGTCTACTAATTCTGTCTTATTCAAGAGATTTCTTCCATGAATTGTGTAATGTCTTATAGAGACTTGGGAGTGTTTTCAACAATCTTTAGTTCGGGAATAGTCTTTTTCTTTTCTATTCCTAATTCAGTGAATTTTCGAGCGCCACTTAATACTTGACGGTCTAGTGAGCCAGTTGCCTTGTTGAATTGTTCTACACTGGCATCTAGATGTTTGCCTAGTTTTTGTAGATGCTCTGCAAAAGTAGCTAATCGATGGTAAAGGTCTTCGCCTAATTCACGAATCTTTTCCGCATTTTCCGCTACCGCAATTTGTCGCCAGCCAAATGCCACAGCCCGTAGCAGAGCTATGATGCTCGTTGGGGTTGCAAGTATGACTTTATTCTTCAAAGCATCTTCTAGTAGCTGAGGGTCTTTCTCCAATGCTGCAGATAGGAATTGTTCACCTGGTATAAATAACACTACAAAATCTGGAGAGTTTTTAAATTGACTCCAATAAGACTTGCTTGCAAGTTCGCGCATTCTTTCTCTCACATTACGTGCATGCCGCACTAAAGATTGGTCGCGAATTTCAGCATCAGTGGTTTGTGTAGCATTTAAGTAAGCATCCAGAGGGGTTTTGGCATCAATAATCAGTTCACGTTGATCAGGCATGCGTACAATCATGTCTGGGCGCATTCGTGAATCACTGCTTTCACTTTGCTGTTGTTCGTAAAAGTCACAATGATCAACTATGCCGGCAAGTTCAGCAATGCGCTTTAATGTTAGTTCACCCCATTGTCCTCGCACTTCAGGCCGGCGTAGTGCTTGCACTAAATTTTGGGTTTCAAGTCGCAAATCTGCTTGGGATTCGTTAATTATTTTTAGGTGTTGCGATAATGAACCAAAAGATTCTTTGCGATCTTTTTCAATTGATTGAATCTGTTCTTCAGTATTTTTTAACGCTGATTGAATTGGCTGCAACAACGTTTCAATTGATTTTTCTTTCTTGTCTAGGTTGGCTTCAGCTTTGATTTGAAACTGAGAAAGCTTTTCGTTTGCAAGTGTGAGGAAATTTTCGTTATTTAATTTTAGTGCTTGTTGTGAAAGTACTGTGAAAGAGCTCTCTAATTGTTTTCGCGATTCTTCGATAGTTTCAATTTTTTCAAGATAGCGTTCTTTTTCCAGCTGCAGCTGCATGGATAATTGTTGAGAAATAGACTCAAGCTTTTCATGTTCTTTGCGAGCGCGGTTGCGCATAATGAGCGCGCCTAAAGCGGCACTTAATAAGCAAAGGCTTGCGCATAAAAGCACAAATTGCCAAGCATTTTGGAGTTCTACACTGATCATGTAGATATTGTCGATCAGCTGTTGCTAAAAAGCCAATCCTTCAGGTCTAAGGCTTGATGGAGGATCGCATCTGCATCCCAAGTGAGCGGGTCTTGATCGTCTTGTATATATCCATAGGCTGCAACGGCGGTTTTCATGCCAGCAGCTTTGCCAGCAATGACATCTCTAGGGTCATCTCCCATATAGACGGTGTCTTGTTCGCTGATGCCTAGCATGTTGGCTGCATGATGCAGTTGGTCGGGATCTGGCTTTCTGCGTGTTAGAGAGTCACCACTCACCATGCAAACTGCATTAAATGCGATACCAAGTTCCTGCACTAAAGGTTCCGCCAGATTGCCAGGCTTGTTGGTTACAATACCCCAGGGGATTTCAGAGTCATCTAAATGCTCTAGTAATTCTGTAACACCTGGGAACAAACGAGTTTGGTTACATAAATTTTCAGCATAAATTTGTAAAAATTCATCTCGTAATTGATGGCTATAATTTTCCTCTAACGTTTCTTCAAAGCCTAATTGAATCATTGCCACACTGCCGCGTGATGTATGCTTACGAACTAGCCCGTAATCTAGAGATTGTTTGTCATGATTTGCGAATAATTTATTGAGAGCATCTGCCATATCGGGTGCAGTGTCGGCTAGGGTGCCATCTAAATCAAATAGAACGGATTTAACTCTTGCGTTGTTGTGCATCAATCTAATACTTTTTTCTTGCCGGAAAACTTTTTTGTTAAATATTTTTCGAGTGTACAATGTAGTTAACGCTTGTGTCAGAAGATAATTTATACGTTTTGTGAAGTGGGTTGTAATTCATGCCGACAATTTCATTAGTTTGTAGTGATGCTTGTCTTATCCAACGATCAAGCTCTGAAGGGCGTATGAGTTTTTCGTAATGGTGAGTGCCCTTGGGTAACAGGTTAAGCACATATTCAGCGCCCACGATGGCAAATAAAAACGATTTTGGATTTCGATTTATGGTGGAGAAAAATACATGACCGTTAGGTTTAACTAAGGCAGCGCAAGCAGTTACGATCGCCGCTGGATCAGGAACATGTTCTAACATTTCCATGCAAGTAACAATATCGTATGAGCTAGGTTCTTGCTGCGCTATATCTTCTGCAGCAATAGCTTGGTATTCAATCTCTAGGTTTACTTCTTTAGCATGTATTTTTGCTACCGTTAAAGGGGCTTCTCCAAGATCAATGCCTTTAACTTTGGCGCCGCGCTTAGCCATAGATTCTGATAGGATTCCGCCGCCACAGCCAATATCCAACACCTTTTTGCCCGTAAGATTTGCATGCTTATCAATAAAGTCCAAGCGTAGTGGATTAATGTCGTGCAGAGGCTTGAATTCGCTTTCAGTATCCCACCATCGAAAGGCTAATGCTTCAAACTTAGCAATTTCTTGTTGGTCGACATTGTTATTTATTTTTTCTTGTGCGTTATTCATTCTTTGCAAGCTATTGGTTGATTTTTTGATTCCATTCTTTGGTTTTAGCTAAAATTTCATTTTTATCTAGTGTTAATAATTCTCGATTACTTAATAGTTGTTTTCCTGCTACCCAAACATCCGATACTTGGCTGCGTTGTGTTGCATAAACCACATGACCGATTGGATCATACATCGGTTGCGCTTCAAGTATATCTATATCAATAACTGCTAAATCAGCAGATTTCCCTATTTCTAATGATCCGGTGTCTTGGTCTATTCCTAGTGCAGTTGCTGCATTAATGGTTGCGCAACGAAGCGCTTCATAAGCAGGTAGAGCAGCTGCGTTATTCGCTACGCCTTTTGCTAGCAAAGCAGCGCTATGCATTTCACTTAGCATGTCTTGGTCATCATTGCTTGCGCAGCTGTCTGTTCCTAGTGCAACGTTGATATTTTTATCTCTGAGTTTTTGTACAGGGCAATAGCCACTGGCTAATTTCAAATTTGACTGCGGGCAATGCACAACATTTGCATTAGTTTCAGCAAGCAGATTAATTTCTTGATCTTCAATATGTGTCATGTGTACAGCCAGTAATCCACTATTTACTAATCCAATATCGTGCAGACGTTGTAGTGGACGAGCTTTATGCTGCTCCATGCTTTGTGAGATTTCGTCTCGGGTTTCATGTAGGTGTATGTGAACCGGTAGTTCTAGCTCATTGGCTAGCATGGCAACACGTTCTAATGGCGCATTGGAAACCGTATAAGGAGCATGAGGAGCAAAGGTACATTTGACTAATGGATGGGCTTTGAATTGATCATATAAAGCTAGACCCTTAGAGAAGTACTCATCTGCGTTGTTTGCATATTGCGTAGGAAAATCCAGCAAAATCATACCGATGTGCGCGCGTATGCCGGACTTGGTGGCTACCTGTGCAGTGGTTTCTGAAAAGAAGTACATATCATTAAAACAGGTCACACCACCGCGTAACATTTCTGCTATGGCTAGTTGAGTACCTAGTTGCACGAAATCTTCGTTTACCCATTTTTGTTCTGCAGGCCAAATATGTTTTTCTAACCACTCCATAAGATGCAAGTCATTCGCTAAGCCACGAAACAATGACATCGCAGCATGTGTATGCGCGTTAATGAGCCCGGGTATTATAATATGATGCTTGTAATCTAAGTTAGACTCGCTTGAATATTTTGCAGTTGCTTCTGAAGTAGCTAATACATCTAGGATACGACCATCTTGAATGGCGATGCTATAGTCTGTTAGAACGTGCGCATTGTTGTTGCTCGTATTTTTTTTTGTATCATCGCTCATAGGAATAATTGTTTTCCCATGAATGAGTGTTTGCACCTGTTCCATTTTGCGGCCTAAGTAATAAAGCTTTATGCTGACTTTAACAGATAGTTCAAAGCGACAATATATAAAGCTACCAAAACGAAATATATATAAATATTCACTTTTCAGTCAGATATGCATAGTCTTGCAGCATGCTGAAATAAGGTTAATTTAGTTGGAAAAGAATATGAGCTCGTTAGCGGATCAAGCCATCGCATGGCAAGACAATCATTTAGTGCTACTTGATCAGCGCAAGTTGCCAAATGATGTTCAGTTTATAGATTGTCATGAAGTGGTGGATATTATTCATGCGATTAAAGATATGGTCGTGCGAGGTGCGCCTGCAATTGGTGTAACTGCTGCATTTGGTGTGGTATTAGCAGCAAGAGCGCGTTTCAAAATATCCGCAGAAAATTGGAGACAAGAAATAGAGCAAGACTTACATGACATGCTGCTTGCAAGACCCACTGCTGTGAACTTGCAATGGGCGATCGATAAAATGCGTAGTGAGATTGTAAGTTTGCCTGATGGTGATCCTGTGCCAAGCCTATTGGTTGCGGCTCAAATTATGCATCAAGAAGATATCCAGGCAAATAAAACCTTGGGCGATTTCGGCGCAACATTATTAACAAATGAGTCTGCTGTGCTGACACATTGCAATGCGGGTGCGTTGGCAACAGGTGGGTATGGAACGGCTTTAGGTGTAATTCGCAGTGCTTATGCACAAGAAAAAATCACTGCAATTTATGCGGATGAAACTCGTCCTTGGTTTCAAGGAACAAGGCTTACTGCCTGGGAATTACTACAAGATAATATTCCATTAACTTTAATCTGCGATAGCGCAGCTGCAAGTTTGATGCGTCAAAAACAATTAGCATGGGTAATTGTTGGGGCAGACCGTGTAGCCAGTAACGGTGATGTGGCAAATAAAATTGGTACCTATTCACTTGCAGTGATGGCGCGTCAGCATAATGTGAAATTCATGGTGGCGGCGCCTACAAGTACTATTGATATGCAAATAAACAATGGTGACGATATTGAAATCGAAGAACGAGCAGCTAGTGAAATAACCAGTGTGCGAAATCAGTCTATTGGTCCAGATCAGGCGGGTGTTTGGAATCCGGTTTTTGACATTACACCTGCCGAATTTGTCACTGCCTTGGTGACTGAGAAAGGCATTATCGAAGCCCCAAACGCCAGCAAAATACAGATACTCATGGAATCCTAGTGATTTAGCGGTTTCTGGTACAGGCAGGTATAAATATCAGGCTTATAAATCTATTAAATTGATTTTTAAGGCAGTCAGTTCGATTTTAAATGCCTTTTCTTGCAACCCACTCTCCTAGACTTGTGTTATAATTTCTCGCATTAGAACGAATATAAATAACCCTCTACAAAGCACATAAATGGCTGCAATCGCCAAAGAAATACTGTCAGTAAATCTCGAAGACGAGATGCGTCAATCGTATCTTGATTACGCGATGAGCGTAATTGTGGGTCGTGCGCTACCTGATGTCCGAGATGGTTTAAAACCAGTGCACCGCCGTGCTTTATATGCCATGAGTGTATTGGGTAACGACTGGAACAAGCCGTATAAAAAATCTGCTCGTGTAGTCGGTGATGTAATTGGTAAATATCATCCGCATGGCGATACCGCGGTATACGATACCATTGTGCGCATGGCGCAGCCGTTTTCCATGCGCTATATGTTGGTTGATGGTCAGGGTAACTTTGGTTCGGTGGATGGTGATGCGCCTGCTGCAATGCGTTATACCGAAATACGCATGGCGAAGATTGCACATGAAATCGTTGCCGACCTTGAAAAAGAAACCGTTGATTTCGTTCCTAACTACAATGACGAAGAAACTGAGCCTTCAGTTTTTCCAACACGCATTCCAAATTTATTAGCCAATGGCTCTTCAGGCATTGCTGTAGGTATGGCGACGAATATTCCGCCGCATAATTTAACAGAAGTCATTAATGCCACGATTGAGCTAATTGAAAACCCAGAAGCTGACTATAAAGAATTAATGGAACATATTCCTGGGCCGGATTTTCCTACTGCCGCATTAATTAATGGTCGCGCGGGAATTGTTGAAGCATACCGTACTGGGCGTGGGCGTGTGCATATGCGAGCACGCACACATATTGAACAAGATGAAAAGAGTGGTCGTGAGCGAATTGTTGTTACTGAGCTACCTTATCAGGTTAATAAAGCTAACTTGATTATTAAGATTGCAGATTTAGTGAAAGAAAAACGCCTTGAAGGTATTGCTGGCGATGGTTTGCGTGATGAGTCAGATAAAGACGGTATGCGTATTGTTGTAGAACTGCGCCGTGGTGAAGTCAGTGAGGTTATTCTTAATAATCTTTACAAGCACACTGCAATGCAAAGTGTGTTTGGTATCAATATGGTGGCCCTGGTCGATGGTCAACCACGATTGTTAAATCTTAAGCAAATACTACAAGCCTTTATTAGGCATCGTCGAGATGTAGTAACACGGCGTACCATTTTTGAGTTACGCAAAGCACGTGAGCGCGCACATATATTAGAAGGCCAGGCCGTTGCGCTGACGAATATTGATGAAATCATTGCATTAATTAAAAAATCTGAAAGCCCTGCAGTTGCCAAAGAAAAATTAGTTGCAAAACCTTGGAAGCCTGGTGTCGTAGTCAAGATGTTGGATCGAGCAGGTGCGGATTCATCGCGGCCCGATGATCTTGATGCAAAATGTGGTATGCATGAAGGTGAATATCATCTTTCGCCTACGCAAGCACAAGCAATTTTAGATTTGCGTTTGCATCGTCTTACTGGTTTAGAGCAAGACAAAATTGTTAGCGATTATAGCGATCTGTTGGAAAAGATTATTGACTTGCTGGATATTTTGCAAGATCCAGAGCGATTGTTAAACGTTATCCGTGGCGAGTTAGAAGAAATTCGTGATCAATATGGTGATGAGCGTCGTACTGAGATTAATGATGCGCAAGCAGATCTTACTATGGAAGACCTGATACCTGAAGAAACAGTAGTCGTTACTTTGTCGCATGCGGGTTATGCGAAGTCACAGCCATTAGATACATATCGTGCACAACGTCGAGGTGGTCGCGGGAAAGCCGCTACATCTGTTAAGGCAGAAGATTTCGTTGACCAGCTATTTGTTGCTAATACGCATGATACGATTTTATGTTTTTCCAGTCGTGGCAAGGTGTATTGGTTAAAAGTCTATGCATTGCCGCAAGCGGGACGTACTGCGCGAGGCAAACCAATTGTTAATCTTCTGCCTTTGCAAGAAGATGAACGTATTAATGTTGTATTGCCTGTTAAAGAATACAGTGAAGATGCATATGTAGTAATGGTTGCAAGTAGTGGTACGGTTAAGAAAACAAAATTGACTGAATTCTCAAGACCACGCGCCAGTGGTATTTTGGCGGTCGATTTGCGTGACAATGATCGTCTTATTGGGGTCGAAGTAACTGATGGTAATACAGATATATTGTTAGTAGGTGATACAGGTAAAGCGATTCGCTTTAAAGAAGATGATGTGCGTGCGATGGGTAGAAATGCTACCGGTGTACGCGGTATTAAATTAGCAGAAGGGCAGCAGGTTGTTTCATTAATTACCATTAAAGAAAACATGAGCTCTACCGATGTGCTGGTTGCAACCGAGAACGGTTATGGCAAACGCACAGTGATGGAAGAGTACCCAGTTCAAAAACGTGGGGGCCAAGGTGTAATTGCCATTCAAACATCAGGGCGTAATGGCAATGTGGTGGGTGCGGTTGCAATATCTGATGACGATGAAATTATGTTAATTACGGACAGTGGTACATTAGTTAGAACTCCTGTTAAAGATGTTTCACAGATGGGCCGCAATACACAAGGCGTACGATTAATTCGTCTTTCTAAAGAAGAGCGTTTGGTTGAGGTTGAGAAGATTGAAAATTTGTCTCAGGATGACGAGCAAGCTGAAGACGATGAGTCTTCTAGCGAATAGATATATTTAGATTTATGCATGTTTAGGGTTTCTTTCTAGCCTTTTCTCTTTTTAAGTTGATTTTTTATAAAATCTTTACTTATATAAATTAGCTTTTAGTCTTTATTATGCAAGAAACCTTTTATTTTGGTGCGGGGCCTGCAGCTTTACCTAAAGTGGTCTTGGATAAGATTAAAAATGAGCTTATGGATTATCGCGGCACAGGCCTATCTGTGCTCGAGTTGTCGCATCGCAGTGATGAGTTCATAGAAATTCTAGACCAAACAGAAAGTTTATTGTGCGAATTGATGGGTGTACCTAATGATTATGCAGTGTTGCTATTGCATGGGGGTGCTACTGCACAATATTCAATGTTGCCGCAAAATTTTTTACAACAAGGTGATAGCGCCGACTATGTTTGTACCGGTCATTGGTCGTTAAAGGCAAGTGAAGAGGCGAAAAAATTTGCTGATATAAATGCAATACAAGCGCTTGTTAAGTCAGAAGAGATTGCTATTAGACCAATAGAAGAATGGGGATTAAAAGAGCAATCGAGCTATATCCATTACTGCGATAATGAAACCATTAATGGCGTAGTTAATGACATTGCTGGAGTAGAGAGTTTTAATATGAATGATGCAACATTATTTTGTGATATGACTTCTTCGATCTTAACCCGACCCATTCAAGTAAAAGATTTTGGTTTAATTTATGCTAGTGCGCAGAAAAATTTGGGGGTGGCTGGCTTGTGCGTAGTGATTGTTAAAAAAGAGTTGTTGGGTAACGTTTGTGGGAATGTGCCAAGAATTTTTAATTATAAAAAATGTTTCGCGAATAGATCGCTAGTGAATACGCCACCGACCTTTGCTATTTATGTTTTAGGTCTGATGTTAAATTGGCTTAAAGCAGAAGGTGGGGTGGAGAAAATGAACCAACGAGGACAACAGCAAGCAGATGCTTTGTATGATGTGATTGATACTAGTGAGATTTATGAAAACAAAGTTAGAGTAAAAGATCGCTCGAAAGTTAATATTCCATTTAAAATTAAAGATAAGTATTTGCAAGACAAATTCTTGCAACAAGCAGAGTATCAAAAATTGCTAGGTTTGTGCGGACATAAGTCTGTGGGGGGGGTGCGCGTTAGTATGTATAACGCAATGCCGCAACGGGGTGTTCTTAAGCTGCTTGAGTTTATGCGTTACTTTGAAACAAACCATCTATGATTGATTGGAGACTATCAGGTTTGCAGGCGACGTTCGAAATACACCATGGTCCCATCTTCACAAGTAAGCGGGAAACTGCAAGAAGTATTTCTGCGGCGTTCTTCGAGGTTAGATGGGTCACGACCTGCTAAGGATGTTTGATCAGATCTTGAAGATGCTATGATTGCGCATAGCGAAAGAACGGTGATACCTGAAACAAGTACGATCAAGCCTATAGTAAGCAGAATATTTACCAGCTGCATGAGATATGCTCTCCTACATTCATTATAAAGGTACGATACTAATTAAATATTTAGTTAGTAAAATCAAATAATTACTAACAAAACAATAGAATCTATAGGGGAATGATACCTAAGCCATTGTTTGCAGACAAGGGCCAATTATTGACGGAGTAAAATCAGGGGTTTAGGTGTTATAAAATTCTTTGTACCAATCTACAAAGTTTCGGATGCCCACTTCTACAGTAGTATTTGGTTTGTAATCAACATCTTGCACTAAAGCTTCAACATCAGCATAAGTGTCTGGTACATCTCCAGCCTGCAAAGGTAGCAGATTACGTTCGGCTTTTTTACCAAGACAATCTTCTAAAACTTCGATGTAGTGACTGAGCTCAACAGGTGCATTATTGCCAATATTATATAAACGGTATGGCGCAAAACTGGATGCGCTATCTGGGGTGTCGCTATCCCAAGCTTCATTTTTTTCTGGCAGATGATCTAGAGTGCGAATGACACCCTCTACAATATCATCAATGTATGTGAAATCTCGTCGGTGATTACCATAGTTGAATACGTCAATCGGTTTGCCAGCCAAGATATTTTTTGTGAACAAAAATAATGCCATATCGGGTCGACCCCAAGGTCCATACACGGTAAAGAATCGCAGGCCGGTAGTGTGTAAGCTATATAAATTGCTGTAGACGTGTGCCATGAGCTCATTGGCTTTTTTAGTTGCTGCATACAAACTTAAAGGATGGTCGACATTTTGGTGCACAGAGAAAGGCATTTTTGTATTTGCGCCATAAACCGAACTACTTGATGCATAGACAAGATGTTCAACGCCATGATGTCTACAGGCTTCTAAAATATTACAAAAACCAACTAAGTTAGTGTCTACGTAGGCAGATGGGTTCTCAATTGAGTAACGTACGCCTGCTTGTGCTGCTAGATTGATTACTCGTTGAGGTTTGAATTTTGATATAGCAGCTAAGATAGCTTCTTTATCTTCTAAATTAATTCGTGCCTCTGTGAATTTATCATAGGCTTTTACTCTTTCTAGTCTGCCGAGTTTTAAATTAACATCATAATAATCGTTAAGATTATCTATACCTAGAACCTCATCGCCACGATTTAATAAGTGCATCGCAACGGATGAGCCAATAAAACCAGCTGAGCCAGTAACAGCAATTTTCATATTATATTCTTATACTTTTGTTTTGACTTTAATCTATTGCTAGATTGATTGTATCAGAGACGGCCATCTGCTTGATCTTTTGGAAGTACATTTTTAACATCAAATAAAATGTGATTGTCTTTTCCTAGTGCATGTATTTTTTCTGCGCCTAAGTTTTTGAATTCATCATGATTTACTGCAAGTATAATTGCATCATACTTGCTTGATGGAAGCTCGGGCAAGAAAGAAGCATGATATTCTCCATGTGCTTCTGTAAGGTCAATCCAGGGGTCGTAAATATCAACTTTAGAATGATAATTGTCAAATTCTTTTACGATATCAATTACACGTGTATTGCGAATATCTGGACAATTTTCTTTGAAGGTAAACCCAAGTATTAGAATTTTTGCATCGACAACATGAACCTTTTTTTGCAACATAAGTTTGATCACGCTTTCTGCAACATGAGGGCCCATACCGTCATTTATGCGGCGCCCAGATAAAATTACCTCTGGGTTATAACCAATCTCTTGTGCTTTGTAGGTTAAATAATATGGATCAACACCTATGCAATGTCCGCCTACAAGTCCAGGTCTAAACGGAAGGAAGTTCCATTTAGTGCCAGCAGCTTCAAGGACCTCAAGTGTGTCGATATTCAGGCGCCCAAAAATTAGGGAAAGTTCATTTATCAATGCAATGTTGACGTCGCGTTGAGTGTTTTCAATTACTTTTGCCGCTTCAGCCACTTTTATGCTACTAGCTTTATGTGTACCGGCAGTAATAATTTTCAAGTAGAGCTGATCAATAAATTCAGCTGCTTCAGGAGTTGAGCCTGAGGTCACTTTCTTAATGGTTGGTAAGCGGTGTTCTTTGTCACCAGGGTTGATTCGTTCAGGGCTATAGCCTACGTAAAAATCATTGTTGACAGTGAAATTAGTGCCTGACTCTAAAATCGGCACACAAATATCATCGGTAACCCCTGGGTAAACAGTTGATTCATAAATTACGACATCGCCTTTTTTTAATGCCTTGCTAACGGTTTCTGAGGCATTACGAACTGGAGTTAAATCTGGGACTTTATGCTCATCGATCGGGGTGGGTACTGTTACTATAAATACGTTGCAAGTTTGCAAATCCTCTATAGAGGATGAAAAGCTTAGATTAGCCGAGGAAGTAAGTTCTTCTTGGGTTACTTCTAAAGTACGATCAATGCCTTGTATTAGCTCGCTGAGGCGAGAAGTGTTGATATCAAACCCCATGGTTGGGAGATGTTTGCCAAATTCTACAGCTAGGGGCAGGCCTACATAGCCTAGTCCGATAACGCCAATCTTGATTTCTTTAGGTAGCACGATGATTGATTTCTTTTGGTTAATTATGGGGTTTGTAGCTAAACAGTTATTAGCCGACATAAAATAAATGGATTCACTTAAGAATTATGTGATTTTCGCCACGTGGTTACAAATCTTAAGGGGATATAGTGCTTTATTTCATGTCTGAGAGGAGCTGGCTGGGGATTTAGTAACAATAGTGTATTTTTCATCCAAGCTGCACATGATTAAATTGAGCAAAATACTAAAAATTAAAACTACTATGAACTTTTATGTTTGATATAAAAATAGGCGATCAGCACATTAAGGCCCCGTATCTTTTATTAGCTTTAGCAGATGCAGTGGTGTTGTTTATCAGTGTTTATATCGCTGCGTATATGCGTTTTTTCGGGGAGCTCGATCCATTATCTTCAGCAGCAGAAAATGTAGGTAATTTATTTCCACGAGCATTAATGCATGCCGCTGTAGTAATTGTCACACTTTTTAGTATGGGCATGTATCAGAGGCAGCGCCGAGAGCATATTGTTAATAAACTTAGTCGTCTAACGGTTGGATTCATTATTGCTTTTGTTGCATTTGGATTCATATTTTACATTTTTCCAAATATCTATATGGGCCGAGGTGTATTTTTAATTGCAGCCAGTCTTTCATTTGTGTTTTTAATTATATTTCATTTTATATTTTCACATACTGTCAATCTAGATGCACTGAAGAGAAATGTGCTTATTTTGGGCGCAGGAGAAAAGGCAACTTGGGTTACAAAATTGCGGAGGAAATCAGATCGCAGTGGAATTAATGTAGTAGGTTATTGGCCTGTTGGCAACGAAGCAATAAAAATCCAAGTTGATTTATTGCTTGATAAGAATAAATGCTTTATGGAATTGATAAAAGTGCATGAAGTTGATGAGGTTGTGGTTGCCTTGACAGACCGTAGAGCTGCTTTGCCGCTAAAAGAGCTTATGGATGTACGATTAAAGGGAGTTAAAATTGTTGAGTTAGTTACTTTTTTAGAAAGACAGCTAGGCAAGGTGTACTGTAATTTACTTAATCCCTCATGGATAATATTTTCAGATGGGTTTAAACAAGATAACATCCGTTATTTTACTAAACGTGCGTTTGATCTGATTGCAAGTTCAATCTTGCTAGTTACCACTGCACCTATATATATATTTGCAGTTATGATGATTTGGTTTGAATCAAAAGGTAAAGAGCCTGTTTTTTATCAGCAAACTAGAGTGGGATATGGCAATAAGAATTTTAATTTACTTAAATTTCGTACTATGCGTTCAGATGCAGAGCAGGAAGGTAAAGCTGTTTGGGCAAGTCAGGGCGATCCGAGGGTAACCAAGATTGGTAAATTGTTACGTATCTATAGAGTGGATGAATTACCACAAATCTATAATGTGTTTCGAGGTGATATGAGTTTAGTTGGGCCAAGGCCAGAACGGCCCGAGTTTGTCAAACAGTTAGCTAACGATATTCCATTTTATAGTGAACGTCATCGTGTTAAGCCAGGATTGGCGGGTTGGGCGCAAATGAAATATCCCTATGGTAGCTCTGTGCAAGACGCGATAGAAAAACTTAATTTTGATTTATATTACGTCAAACACCATAGCTTAATATTTGATTTAGTTATTTTGTTGCAAACCGCTGAAGTTATTCTGTGGGGTAAAGGTGCACGATAATAAGAAATTTAACTCTACGCAGAACTATTAGACAGAGGCTTAATTAATTGGATGGTTATTACAACTTCGGTATACGGTAAAAAAAATTCTCAGTTAGCTTTGGGTTTTTTGATTGCTTCATTGATTGTATTCGTTGCAATCTATAAAGATTTACTTATTCTGCTTGCTAGATACTGGGAGGAGGCTGGATCGTATTCTCACGGTTATTTAACCGCGATATTGTCTATAGCATTAATACTCCTTAATAAAAAATTTAAGTCGTTGAGAATCGTAAACCCATCTTATGTGGCAATTGGGTTTATTTTTATTATGTCATTGGTCTGGCTTGTGGGAAGTGTTGCTAGTGTAAACACCATCCAGATGCTTACTATTCCTTTATTTTTAGGCTTAATTGTAACAATATTTTTTGGATGGGCTGGTACTAGAATATTGTTAGTGCCTATTTTCTTATTATTTTTCTCAATTCCAGTATGGTCGATTCTACTGCCTTATATGCAGTATTTGACAGTAGAAGTAACAAGGATAGCGCTAACGTTATTTGGAATTCATTTTCAAATCAATGCCAATGCTGTATCGATTCCCCAAGGCGTATTTCTGATCGAAGAAAGTTGTAGTGGGCTGCGATTTTTATTGGTTGGGATTCTACTGTCTGTGGTGTACGGGCATCTAAACTATTCTAGTTATTGGAGCACAGTTAAATTAGTGCTTACGTCTATTTTAATTATGCTAATTGGGAATTACATAAGAGTGCTGATAATTATATTTATTGGAATAAGTAAAGGCATGTCTTATCCGCTTGTCCAAGATCACGCAAATTTAGGCTGGATTGTATTCGCATTTTTGCTCATACCTTTGTTTATTGTTGCATATAGAATAAATCCTGGGGTTCCATGTAGTTCTAACAGTGAATCTGAGGAGGTCAATAGTAATAGATCTGATTGCAAGAGTGAGGGTGTATTTAAGTTTAGTGTGTGTTTCGCATTTTATTTAGTCGCTATTTCCGCTGCCCCTTTGTACGCAGGCCAATTAACAAATAAGTTTGATTATAAATTAGATTTAAATCGAAGTAATTTCCGTGCTTCAGGTGAATGGATGGGGCCGATCACATACCTATCCAATTGGGTTCCAAGCTATAAATCTTATGATGAAATATATACTGCACAATATAACAAGCAGAGCAACAAAGTAACTTTAAATGTCTTGCTTTATCTTAAGGAAAGCCAAGGTAATGAATTAATAAGTTCTGGCAATAGACTTGTTGATAAAGATATATGGGATGTAGATGATGATTCAAAAAATCAAGTTGTTCTTGGTAAAGGAAATACAACTAATTTAGAAGTAAATAAAGCAACTATAAGCTCTAGGGTTGATGGCCAATGTGCGCGAGTTTGGTATTGGTTTGAGATAGGTGGAAATTATTATACTAAAAAATGGCAGGCTAAACTTTATGGTGCGCTAGCAAAGCTTCAAGGGAATTTTGGAGCTGCTTTTATATCTGTTTCGACTACATGTCTTGAAAGTAATAAGTTGTCTGATGCGGTTTTGAATGAATATGTCCTAGATAACTATCAAGCAACTAGGAAATCTATAAAATGGTAAATCTGTTAACTAATAATTTTGCGTTGTAATAATTTATGAAATTTATAAGCTCTTGTGCACTGATTAACTGCGTTTGTTTAAGTCTTATGCTCATATCATGTACAGATAACATTGAACAGTCAGTCAGCGAAAAAAATCTAGGATTAGCCCAATTCTATTTTGATAAAGGTCGGTATAACGACGTATTTGTTGAGGTTCAGAAGCTGTCTGATGAAGAGAAAAAAACCCAATTGCAAGATTTATAATTGCTAAAACGTTTTTAAATATTGGCTATGCTGACCGGGCTTATGATCAATTTAAGCAATTGGAGCAAGTAGCAGAAATAGATGAAATTGAGGTATGGGTTATCGAATCGTTATTTCAACAAGGCAAAGTAGCAGAAGCAAATGAAATAATGAATTCGGAGAAGATTCGTACTAAATATATAAATAATTCAAAATTTATTTTAGTAAGCGGCCAGATTGAATTGGCTATGAAAAAAATTAAAGTAGCAAGATCTACGTTTGAAAAAATACCACAAGACGCAGCAGAGTATCCGTATGCGCAAGTGTGGCTATCAAAAATAGATGTGATTGAGCATAAAGATGTGGATGCAAAAGAGAGAGTTGAGAAATTATTGGCTGATGATCCGAATATTAGTGAGGCATGGGCTTTTAAAGCAGATTTAAATTTCGCAAGTGGAAATTATGATGCTGCAGAAAATGCATATTTACAAATACTTAGGTTAGATAATTCAAATATTCTGACTGAAAAGAGTTTGAGAGTGGCGCAAAGTGTTGTTCGTTCAAAAGTTGCGCTTGGTAATTCTATTGGCGCAAATGATTTTTATAAAACGTTTATAGAATCATATCCTAAATCACCTACTTATTACTATGAGCTTGGTAAGTTAGCGTACTCAGAAAATAATTATATGTTGGCTGAGGAGCACTTTGGGCAAGTCTATGCATCTATGCCTGAGTCTCCAAATATTGTTTTACTGCTTGCAAAAGTATTAATTAAACAAGAGAAGTTAGAAGATGCAAGGGAGCTACTACAACAGAATTTAGTTAATGAAAGTGAGCGTATTGAATATGCAATATACACAGCTGTAATAGACATTAAACAAAATAAATTTACTACTGCAGCTGAAACTTTGAATGAGTTTGTAAATAAAAATGTAGACCATAAGAGCTCATTAGTCCCTCTGATTTCCTATGTGTATCTTCGGCAAAGTAATAAGGAAAAATTTGATTCTTTACTTCAAGATTATAAAATTTCGGAACCAAAGCATCTAAATGCTGTGAATAGTATACGCGCAGTATTTTTAGATTTAGGGGCTCAAATTGAGGCAGAGAAAATTTTAACAGAGCTAATAGAATTTTATCCTAATTCGTTTGAGCTTAAATCAATGCATTTAAATACGTTAGGTATTCTGGGTAGAGAGAATGAAGTGGGTGACACAATTAGCTTATGGTTGACTGCGCAGCCACATAACCTAACTTTAAAATTTGCATGGATTAATTATCTTATAAATAATAAAGATTTTAATACTGCGATTAATACGCTATCGAATATAGATGCTGTGAAACTCACAGAAAATGAAGTGAGCCTATTATTGAATATCTTAAATATTGCGGCGGCACAAATTAAAGAGTCTGAAGGGCGAGCTAAAATCATTCAGTTGACTTTGCATTGGGCAAATAAATTACCAAAGCAACTTAGGCTTAAATTGCTACTTGCAAATATGTATATCGCTGAGAATAACTATAAAAAAGCTATACCATATTTTGAGGATGCTATTCAAAATAATACAGCAAGTCCTGTAATCTTAAATAATCTTGCATGGAGTTACTATGAAGTTAATGATCCGCGAGCTTTGGCGACAGCGGAATTAGCTTTCACAGGTAATCCAAATGACGCATCAATCTGTGACACTTTAGGTTGGATATTAGTTAAAAACGGGAAGGTGGAGCGTGGACTTGAGTTGATCACAAGAGCGTTAAAGATAGAGCCTGATAATCTTGCAATTCAAGAGCACTTTGAAATAGCTAGCAAATAAGCGTATGGCCTATTGCGTAAAATAGACGAACCTATTGATTAGATGACGTATTCTTGAATCAAACACTATCATCATAGACTGGCTAGACTGATTGGCACGGATGTCGAATTTTTAAAAAATAGATCCTAATGGTATTATTTTATATATCTGTCAGTTTTGCCTATTCGCCGTTCATTTCATGCTGATTATTGGTGAATAGTGGGACATTACTCACGGCGTTGGACAATATTTTCCTTACAATTAGTCTTTGAATTAAATGACAAATTCACGAGCCAGCATTAATATAAACATATGAAAATTAACATCCTTTTATTCAGTACTATATTTGCAATTATTTCTTGTGCAAGCCCAAATATTCCGACTGACGTATTGGACACAAATCAGCATTCAATTGTAACCGATGAATACCGTATTGGTGTTGATGATGTAGTTCAGGTTCATGTTTGGGGAAATGAGCAGCTATCGGTCTCGGTTCCTGTGAGGCCCGATGGTAAAATATCAATGCCATTGCTTGGTGATGTTGCAGTTGCGGGCAAAACTGCTGAAGAGGTTTCTACAGATATTACGCAACAACTTAAAAGTGATATCCGAGATCCTAATGTAACGGTAACGATGGTTTCACTCGATAGCAAAGAATATTTACGACGCGTAAGGGTTACAGGTGCTGTACTTGAGCCTATATCCCTAGATTATAGGCAAGGAATGACTGTGATCGATGCGGTGTTAGAGGCTGGTGGATTGGGAGAATTCGCCGCTGGGAACCGTGCAATTCTAATTAGAAAGAACGAAGGCAAAACAGTATCGGTGCCGCTGAGACTGGAAGATATGTTGGTTAGAGGGGAAATAAATTCCAATCACATTTTATTACCTGGAGATATTATTACAGTTCCAGAGAGAAGGTTTTAAGCTGCGGTTGTTTTGTTAGAAAATAGTTACGGAATAAATTCATTATGAACATTTTACAATTACCACCAAATTTAATTATAAAATTATTTTTTGAGCTAGCTAAAAAGAAAATACTTTGGTTGTGTGCAGGATTTGCAATTATATGTTTTATGTTTTTAGCTGCAGCATTCATTTGGCCAAAGTCGTACACTTCATACACTACTGTTTTAGCTGACAAATCTGGGGTTTTGTCACCGTTGATGGAAGGGGCTGCGGTAACAACGGAAACTGGCGGACCTGCTGGTCAGCGCATTGAGCTATATAAAGAAATGCTTTTTGGTGCAAATATTATGCAGCCGGTTATTGTAAATGCTGGATGGGTAAGTTCAGATGCATCGGATGTTGTAAAAGCTAGAACAACTATAGAGGTTATCGAGAATATTGAGGTTTCGTCGGCGGGGCCGAATTTGGTTCGTATAGAGGTAAGCGACACAGATCCAGAGAAGGCTTATCTAACGGCAAAATTGCTGGGTGATGGGTTTATAGAAGAGAGCCTTAACAGCAAACAGCGAGAAAGTAGAGCTGCATTTGAGTTTGTGGACAAGCAAGTCAATGATTACCACAATAAGCTTTTAAAAGCAGAACAAAAATTAAAAGAATATAAAACGATAGCTATGGGCGAGCATGTGGGTGATGAACTTAGCGTATTTGATAGGATAGGAGATTTACGTGCTTCAATTGAAGAGTTAAGTTTGCAAGTGCAGGAAGAAAGAATTCGTGAACGTGCGTTAATGAGTCAGCTTGCAGGTGAGAAACAACTGGGCGCATCTGTTCAGCGAGCGGGAGGATTAACTTCTCGTATTGCGGCTTTAGAGCAGGAGTTAGCAACATTGCGTTTAGATTATCATGACACTTATCCAGATGTTGTGCGCCTTAAACATCAAATAAGTGATCTTAAGGAGATGCTAAATTCTGGTGATAGCTCTTCACCATTTGCAACAAGTGCAGGCGTAGGTGATTTAGATACTGTATATGGAGCGTTGCGAGATCAGTTAATTAATACAAAAACAAATATTGCTGCATTAAATTCTAGGCACGCACAATCTAAGAAGCTCTTAGAGGTCGAGTTAGAACGAGCCAAAAAGTTACCTGGAGTTGAGGCTGAACTTGCTGAATTAACACGTGATTATGACGTGACAAATGATGTATACCAAGATTTAGTCAAGCGACGTGAAAATGCTCGTGTGTCAATGAATATTGATGTTGAGCAAAGTAGTCAGCGATTTGCGATTCAAGAGCCTGCATTATTGCCGCTTACATCAGATGGTTTGCGTTTTTTCCAAGTTGCCGGCATGGGACCGCTATTGGGATTACTAGTACCATTGAGTATTTTATTTGCGTTTTTTCAAGTAGGCACAAATATAAGAGATAAATCGTATATTACAAAATCAATGGGCGCAAAATTATTAGGAGAAATTAGTTTTGCTCCTTTGCCAAATTCGAAAAGGCCTCCTAGTAGGATTACATTGTTTGCGTCGTTAGCGATTGTTGCAATAGTGGTAAATGTATTTATATTTGCGGTGTATATAAAAATGCAACAACTGGGAATATCAATCTCGTTAGTTTAATTAGAAAGATAAATACATAATTAGGAAATTAAGTCATGAGTTTAATAGAGCGTGCGTTGCAGAAAACAGATTCAGAAGACGACAGAGGAAAATCTAGGTCGCAGCATATTAAGCGCAGACATGGAAAAATTTCGCCGACTAAAGCTTTAAAAGACCTTCAGAAAATGATTGAGCGGAATCCGCTTAGTAATAAAGAATTAACAAAATTAGGCATTGCCACAGACAGAAAGACTGCAAATAATTACAGAGAGTTAAGAACTGAGCTACTTAAGGTTACTCACGCAAATAATTCCGTGTTAGCGATAAGTGCATGTAAGGATAATTCTGGAACATCGTTTGTGGCTAAAAACTTAGCGGTTAGTTTTGCGCAAGATTCTACTAAGAGCGCGTTATTGGTTGATTGTAATTTTCGAAACCCATCATTTGCAAAAACATTTGATATGGATATTGGTGCAGATTTAACAGACTATCTTACTGGTGATGTTGCGGTTGAAGAAATAATTTATTCAGTAGGAGTTAATAATCTAAGAGTAATTCCTTCACGTGAAAGTCGCATAAGTGAAATTGATAATTTTGCTACTTCCTCTAAGTTAGGTGAGTTAATATATCAGCTTAAAAATAGATATCCAGATCGTTATATAATTCTGGATGTGGCAGATATGAAATCTTCGGCAGATGCAAAAATACTTGATTTGATTGCTGATTACTCAGTACTCGTAGCTGGACATGATACAGTTACTGAAGATGAGCTGCGTATAGCCATTGATGGTTTCAATCCGAGCAAATTTTTAGGTATTATCTATAATCACTGCCCCTCATAGCCACTCGAGCTATAAAACTGGGCCGAATTTATTAAATAATTTCAAAAGGCTCTTAATATGTATAATTACAAACTTACTTGTTATAAATTTTTATTAGTTTTCTTAGTACTGTATTTCTTGATTGGTTCACTTGCTCAAGCGGCATGGAAGTTTAATTGGGAGGCAGGAGTGTTTTTGGAGCATTCTGATAATATAGGTCGTGCTGATACTGATGAAGATGATGGGACCGTACTTGAGCCACGCGTAGCAATTTTAGCAATTCACGAAGGCCCTAGGCTTGATGCAGAAATTGGTGTTGCTAATGAATATCGTGATCATTCAAGTGGCGTAATAGGAAGTAATAATAATTTTAATCTAGATGGTGTAGTAGATTGGAAAATTATGCCAAATCTACTGGTTTGGACCTTTGAAGACCATTTTGGAAGCGAATTTCCTGTTGATATTAGGGATTCTCCGGATGAAGAAAATAGGCAAGATGTAAATACTTTTTTAACTGGACCAACTTTTACACCCCGCATTTTTAGTCGTACTAATTTACTGTTAGAAGGTCGTTATATTAATACGGAAGCAGAAGAAACTGACATCGATAATGATAGGTTGCAAGGTAAAATAGGAATACAACGCGATCTAACACCAAATAGTAGTATTTCTATCAACTATCTATATGAAGATACAGATTTTGATGAGGATACTCTAGATCCAACAATCGGAAATATTGATTTTGATAGAGACAACTATTTCCTAGAATATAATCTAGCGAGAAGATCATTAGATATTAGAGCAGTTGTTGGCTATTCTGAAATAGAACGAGACGAGGGTGCTAATAGAAAGTCTGAGGGGGGGGGTAATAACTTGCTATCTATTTCCTACGTAATTAATTCTACATCTTCTCTTAGCCTGACGGCTTACGATCAATTTACGGATACAACCAGTGACTCAAGTACTAATGGCGAGGCAGGATTAGGTGGCGGATTTGGTGGTATAGGATCTGGAGGGAGTACAGGAGTGGCTGGTGGAATAGATGTTGGCGATATTGCGATGGATGTTACGGGCGACACGGTTGATACAGAGGGTTTCGTAATAGATTACAGTAAAAGATTTTCAAGAATTGAGTCTAGCTTTTCATACTTTCAAAGTGATGATGATCATGATTTGGTAAATATTAATGATCGTGAAACGAATGGCGGGACAATTTCATTTGAATTGCCACTGAATGGCACTACTACTATTGGGCTAGCGAGTGAATATAGAGAAACAGAATTTGATGTCGATAGTCGAGAAGATGAGGATTTTCTTATTATGCTTAGTGGAGAATATCACGCTAGACGTAATCTCGTATTTGAATCGACGCTTGAATATCAAGAAAAAGATAGCGATGCGGTCGGCGAAGACTTTGATGAGCTGGTGGCAAGAATTGGTTTTGTATACACAAATTTTTAGTAGTTTGTTAAAAGTATAAATTTGTCATATAACCTTTCTCTCGAGGTTGTTCAAACAGCTGATTCATTTCATGCCCTAAGAGAAGATTGGGAGAAAATTTTAGATTCATATTATAGAGCATTCACCGTTTTTAACTTGGGAGTGAATGTATACTTGGGGGGTATTTATAGAACAAAATATACTAAATTACATATTTTGGTTCTTAGGGAAAAAATTTGGTTGTTGTCATTGCCTCTTTATGTAGTAAATTAAATTATTCGCTGATTCCTCATAAAGGTATCTATTGTTTAGGTATAGGTGAGTCTGAGGTAAAAGAAGTCTGCTCTGAATATTTTGAATTCATAACAGTTAAAGCATATATAAAAGAAGTATGTAAAAGAATTTAGCATCATATAAAAATTGAGTGTCAAGATTGGGATTTCGTCCAGTTTAAAAAGGTGCATTGTAATAATATCGGTTTAAGATATTTTAAAGTAATTTCAAGACAAGCTTTATTAAGTGCATCAGAAATTAAATGTGGTTTGCGCTACATTATAGATTTACCTGCTACTTGGGAAGAATATTTGAAATCTTTTAGGCAGTCATTTCGTAGGTCTATAAATATTGCAAATAGAAAATTAAATGCTTGTGAAAACATAAAAATATATTTGATAGATAAAGTGGGTATGGTGGAGCCTGCAATGAAAGTGTTACGCGAACTTGAATACCCAGAGTTGGAGATTAAAAAATAAACCTGGCGTATTCGAGAGTACTGAATTCCAAAATTTCATTTACAAATTGCAAAAACGTTTTCTGAAAAAAATACTACAATTGCCCCAATAAAAGTTGATGGTGAATATATTGCTATATTTTATGATTTAAGGAACTGTTTATTGTTACCAATCGGGGACTAACATGAAAATCTTTGCCAAGATGTCACCAGGGTTTATCGCTCATTCTGAAGCAATTAAGCTTGCATTTGCGAATATCATAAAATCCTATAATTTTATGATGGCGAGCGGTGAAACATATAAAAATCAGTATAATTGCAGGACTGAAAATATGTTCAATTTGATAATTTTTAATAGCACACTGAAAGCATTTTTATTGCATAAGTGGGCGCGTATCTCATAAACCCTTTATTATTGATGGTAGCATGCTGCTATGTTGTTATCGGCGCTATACACACTTTACCTTTCTTTTTATTTCTTAAGGTTGCACGAATATCGGCCTGAGACAGCTGAGTCAGATATTTTATTTTTGACACTTGCTATTTGTTTGTTGATATATCTGTTTAAAAGAGAAAAAAATTTAAGTGTGATCCAAACCACTATGTTGGTAGGATTATTTTGTGCAGCTATTATGTCGCATGTAACTCAATTTTATTTGCAGGGTGTTATAAATACAGCAGATGAATTATTAAGATTGTTTGTGCTGTATTTTATATCCGCATCATTATTTATAGATAAGTTTAGATTAAAATATTATTTTAAAATATTTTCTATTTGCGCATTGGTTATCGCTGTTCATGGAATAAATCAATTTCATGGCGGAGGAATAGGGTGGACTGGGGAGTCTTTATATCTAAATAGAGTTCGCTACATTGGGGTTTTTAACGACCCAAACGATATGGGTATGCTATTACTCGTTTCCCTGCCTTTCATTTTATACACTATTAAACAATATAAATTTATATTACCTAAACTGATATGGGCAAGTACATTACCTTTATTACTGTATGCGATCTATTTAACAGGATCTCGTGGAACCATGCTGGGCTTGTTGTTAATGGTTGCTGTTAATGCGTGGTTTAAATTTAAACGCGTAGTTAGCTTATTTTTAATTGCAATTACTGTGCCTATTGCCTTTTCGTTAACTCAACTTTCTACAATTAGTTCCGGCGATGCTTCTTCTGCTGGAAGAATAGATGCTTGGGGATCAGGAATTCAAATGCTTAAATCTAATCCATTATTTGGAGTAGGTTATGGTCTGTTTACGGTTCATCACCCTATTCCTGCGCATAATTCATATGTACAAGTATTTTCAGAGATTGGCTTAGTGGGTTACTTTTTTTGGTTAGGTTTTCTAGCTATGTCGATGTATGGTTTATATAAGTTTTCTTATAAATTTAATATCTCTAATGAGAAATCAGAATTATATTTAGAACACAAATCGGTTGCTACTACTGTTTTGTTTTCGTTACTAGGCTTTGCTATCACTTCATATTTTATATCAAGAAGCGTGCAGCCGTTACTTTTCATATTATGCGCTATGTCAGCAGGTGTTTATTATCAAATTCGAAAAAATTTCCCAGAATTTGAGATGTTAAGGTTAAGTAATAGTTACAGGATTTGTGCGTTCCTTGTAGTTTGCAGTATTTTATTTGTGTATGCATCAATAAGAGCATTTTGGTAATGTGATTATCTATCTTAGATTCTTAGAATTCTAGTAGACATTGACGTGCAATAATTTCTGAATAATTTATTAGTCCATGAAAATATTATTTTATATATCAGCGTTTATAATATTTTACTCATATGTATTATTTCCTATTTTTATTTTTCTTGTAGTTAAAATAAAGAGAAGTACAAGAAACGAAGAAGTTCTGGTTAGCAAGGATGATGTGCTCCCTAGTGTTGCTGTTGTAATAGCAGCTTATAATGAAGAGGCTCATATAACAGAAAGAATTGAAAACTTATTGGAATTAGATTATCCAGAAGATAAGATAAGATTTTATATAGGTTCCGATGGAAGTACGGATAATACTAATTATCTAGCAAAGAAATTTAGCGATGATTCTGTTCGTTTTTTTCCATTTTCGCAACGTCGCGGGAAAGCCTCTGTTCTTAATGATCTTGTAGACAAAACTAATGAAGAGATAATTGTTTTTTCTGATGCAAATACGAATTTTGAAAAAGAATCAATTAAATTAATGGTAAGTAGTTTTGTAGATAATGTGGTTGGAGGGGTTTGTGGAGAATTAAGAATTTTATCAAAAGCAGGAAACACTAACCTGGATAGTCTTTATTGGAAATACGAACGTTTCATTAAAGAGTGCGAAGGTGGGATAGGTTCGTTACTGGGTGCAAATGGAGCAATTTATGCAATTAGAAAGGTATTATATGAGCCTATACCAGCCGATACAGTTGTTGACGATTTCTATATAGGAATGTCTATAGTTAAAAATGGCTTTCGATTTGATTATTTACCTCAGGCTATTGCTTTAGAGTATGAGCCTGAAGATCAGAAAGATGAGTTTCGTCGGCGTGTTCGAATCGGTATGGGAAATTATCAAGCGTTTATGAGATTGAAATATTTCCTAAACCCATTTAACAGCTTTAAACATACATTCGTATATATATCACATAAAGTATTTCGATGGTTTACGCCACATTTGATGTTAATTATGCTGATAACAAGTCTTATATTGATGGCTAACGTGTATTTTCTGATAGCATTTTTATTGCAATTAATTATGTATATTTTTACCTGGTGTATAATAAAAACATCGAGTCATAAAAAACTTCCAAAGACGGTATCCCTAATTGTATTTTTTATTAGTATGAATGTTGCGTTGTTTATGGGTTTCATTAAATATATTTCTCAAAATGTGAATCCAGCATGGGAGAGAACAATTAGGTGAGTGTTGATTCTATTATTATGTAATGTGGGCGAAGCGCTGAGCTCCGAGTGATATTTTGTAAAAATATTAATATTAACAGTTCGAAGTAAAATTAATGCCCATCATGAGAACAGGTGCCTGATTTCTTTAGCAGAGTACGATAAATTGTATTATTTTTTAACTAGGAGAATTTGATAGTGCGCGTATTATTAATAGGTGCTGGAGGTATCAGTGAGCACCACGCTAAGGCATTGCAAAATATTGACCAGGTCGAATTAGCTGGCTTTATTGACTTAGACCAAATTAAAGCTAATGAAGCAATAAGCCACTATGGCGGCAAACTTTATAAAAATATCGATGAAGCGATTCAAGATCGGGTAGAGGTTGCGCACATTCTTACGCCCCCAGACTCACACGCAAAGATTGCGATAGAGTGTCTTGAAAAAGGACTGCATGTATTAGTTGAAAAGCCGCTTGGAATTAGTATAGAAGAATGCGAGGCGATTGATAATGCAGCTAAAGTAGCAGGTAAGTTGGCAACGGTAAATCATTCATTGCTTTACGATCCTGAAATACTAAAAGCGATTGAACTAGTTAAAAATGGTGCTGTAGGTGATGTAATTTCTGTCGATATTATACGATCATCTGTTTATCCATCCTATCCTGGAGGTCAATTACCTCCACATTATCGTGAGCCTGGTTATCCGTTTCGTGATATAGGAGTGCATGCGCTTTACTTGATTCAACAGTTTCTCGGCCCTATCAATTCTGTAGAAGGAAAATACCGTAGTTTGGGTGGTGACCATATGCTTGCCTATGATGAGTGGCGGGCCGTTGTCGATTGTGAAAAAGGCATGGGTCAAATGCATTTGAGCTGGAATATTAATCCATTGCAAAACATGATGCTCATTCAGGGTACTAAGGGTGTGTTGCGTGTGGATTCATTCCATATGTTTACATCACTTAGAAGAGTTACTCCTGCTCCAAAAGCTATAGAGCGAGTAATTAATACTATTAGAGATTCCTCGCGACCTCTGTATGACACACCTAAGAACGTGGTCGCTTTTATAATGAAAAAACGCAAACCTTATCAAGGGTTGCATAACCTAGTTGGTGCATTCTATGAATCAATAAGGAGTGGTAGTTCTCTTCCTGTATCCATTCAAGAAGCTAAAACTGTTGTGCATTGGACGGAATCACTTGCGCGCCAAGCTGATAAAGATTATAAATCATGGAATGAATTAAACCCTGTTGCTAAAAAAGATGCCATTCTGGTAACGGGTGGTAATGGAGGTGTAGGTTCAGCCGTAGTTGCTTCATTGCTGAATTCAGGGAAACAAGTCCGCATTCTCTGTAGACGTCCGCCTAAAACTATAAATATTAATAGTAACCTTGAATATATTGTAGGCGATTTGGGCAGTCCTGATGTGGTCTTTGAAGCTGTAAAAGATACAAGCGCCGTTGTGCATGTAGGTGCAACAATGTCAGGTGATTGGGATGCTTTCTTGGGTGGAACGATCGAAGGTACAAAAAACATTTTGACGGCCATGCAACAACACTGTATTAAAAAACTCGTTTACATCAGTTCCATGTCTGTTGTTGATTGGGCAGGGTCTGATCAAGCTGCTGTGATTGATGAGAATATTTCCTTGGAGCCAAGATCAGATGAGCGTGGCTCTTATACTAAAAGTAAGCTCGAAGCAGAAAAACTAGTCGTTGAAGCAAGCAAAGCAGGCTTAGTAAGCTCAGTAATTCTAAGGCCAGGACAAATATTTGGTGGCAAGCTACCATTAATGACTGGTGCGGTTCGTCGCAAGGCAGGTAGGGTATCGATTGTTTTAGGTGATGGTAAATTAACATTACCTATGATCTATATTGATGACGTTGTACATGCGATTAATTTATCTTTAGAGAAAGATGTTGAGTCAGGGACAGTTATTCAGCTTATAGATCCATCATTGTGGACACAACGCGATGTAATTAAGGCTTCAGGTGAGAAAGGTAAAGTAATATACCTGCCGAGAAAATTTGTATTTGCAATTGGTGGATTGTCAGAAAAAGTTTTAGGGTTGGTTGGAAGGCAGTCGCCTTTTGCGCGTTATCGACTGTATTCTGCACTTGCGCGTTTAAAGTTTGAAAGTGATCGCGCAGAAAAATTACTTGGTTGGAAGCCTATTGTTGGTGTTGAGAAGGCTATATCAGAGCGATTAGCATCTGATCTAAATTAATATTTTGGAGTTAACTTTAAGTTAGATTTCAAAGATTAATTTATGATTCATTAAGCTAATTCATGAAAAATGCTTTATTTATAAATTTTCTCAGGGCTGCTTTTCATGACTAACACTATCGAGCTAGAAGAAATTATAACTCACAACTTGCTTAGCGTAAAATGTATCAATTTTATGTTAAGGATGATTATATTCTAAATTATATTCTGTGAAAAATTGTTTAGTATGAGTGATAAAGGAAAAGCCGTTAAAAATCTAATATTTTCCTCTTCTGGAATGTATGTAGAGACATTTTTTGCCATGATTATGTCAATTATTATTGCGCGGACTTTAGGGCCTGAGACATATGGGGTTTATGCATTGCTAATATGGATCAGTGCATTGGGTATAAAGATTACGAATGGTGGAGTTACAACTGCTATTGTAAAATTTATCTCAGAGTGTCGTGTAAAATCACCAGAATATATTTCTTCAACTATAGACTATCTTAGAAAAATTCAGCTAATCAAACTTTGTTTGGTTTTTGTATTGTTCTTTCTTGTTTTCTATGTAGCACAAGGTGTTTATCTAAAAGACATCTCGTTAACATTATTTGCATTACTAATGCTTGCAATTGCTCTTCGATCTACATATATGTTTTATGTTTCATATTCTAAAGGCTTTGAGAATTTTAAAGCGATAGCTGTAATATCGTCAATAGGCTCATTTATTTATCTGCTAATAATAGTTTTAACAGCTGTATTTTTTTCATCGCTAACTGCTTTCGTTTTTGTATATGTATTATCAGGGTTGATATATTTGATAATATCTAAATATTTTACATTGAAATGGTGTAAACATCACGGCCAGCAAAAATTAATTTCAAATAAGTTAAGCAAGAGAATTAAGAATCATGTAAGTATTGTTTTGTTGAATACACTACTTATATTTTTAATCACTAAAGAATCAGAGCTTCTATTTCTAAAATATTATGCCGAACCTGATGATCTAGGATATTTTAAAGTTGCTTATATGATTGGTTTTGCAATTGCGTTGCTTCTACCTGGCTTGTTTGATGCGATATTGTTGCCATTGATGTCTGGAAGTATCGCAAAATCAAAACAGGTAGCTGCTTCAAGATTTATTAGTAGTATAAAATATATTTTACTTCTTGCTGTTCCTGCTTCTATTTACTTCAGTGCATCTGCCAAAGACATAATTCTTTTGTTATATGGTGAGAGTTATCAGCCAGCGGTAGTGCCATTTCAGATGATCGTATTCGCTTGTTGTATTTATAGTATTGGAAGTGTAGCCACAAGTTATTTGTTGAGTGTAGACAAGCAAACAATTATTTTACGTATAACTATTTTAGGGACTATTGTAAAATTAGTATTAGATTATTATTTAATTAAAAATTATTCTTTGGTGGGGGCTTCAATAGCATTTTCACTATCTCTATTTTTTATGTTTATTGTAACTATGATTGTGGCAATTAAATCTTTGAAGGTAAGGTTGCCAATTATTCATATTATAAAAGTAATTATGGCAACTATCTTTAGCTTTTTTATAATGAATTTGATTCCTACTCAAAGCTTTGAAATATTGAATCTATTTTTCACTGCAACTTTATTCTTGTTTTCTTACATAATTTTTTCGTTAATGCTCAGATGTTGGGGAAAGGAGGAAATAAATTATATTCGACAGTCCATGAATACCACAAAGTATGTTTTTTAAAGCCTGTAGATAAATTACTTTGGTGGGCAGGCGGATAGTCAAATAGAGCCATGATATTTATAAATAACATAGACATAAAATATTTAGTACAGCTAATTGCGTGTATAGTTTTATTTTGTACTAGTCAAGAAACGCCCTCTAGTGAAAACTTAAATTATGATTCTGTAGTTCCTTTGTTGAGCGAGCAACGGTTAAAAATAATTAAAGAATCTATTAAGTCTAACCCTCGTACATACAAGGCGTTAATCTCTAAAGTTGATGCTTATTTAACAAGAATAGATATAAGCGATAAAGCATATGATTTACTTCCAGCAATGGCGCTAAGAATAGCTATTGAGGGAGACGGTACACCCAAGCATTGGGAAATGTATTTCAAGGAAGATTTGCTGAGTTCAATCCAAGAATTTGATTATAAGAATAGAAATAATATGCGCCAGCACGGTGCTGATTTAATTTATTCACTGATATGGTCAGATGCATATTACCGAGGTAATTTATTTAGTAATTTAGAGAGAAAAAAAGCTGAAAAGAAAATCAGCGAATGGGCCCAATATTGGGTAAATTACTATTTATCAGATAAGCATAAACATCTTTTTCCGCAAGATTCTGATGAAACTACTATGCTCCTAGAAAACTTTTTATTAATGCAATTTTTAGTTACTGGCAGCACCTTAAAAAACCTTAAGGAAGCTCATGAAAAAATTAAAACACAGTTAGAAGTTAATTATATTCAAGAAAATGGAATTATGGCAGGTGGTATGTGGTCTGAATCGCCTAGCTATAATGCAAATACTCCTCGATTTTATTTGCGCTGGCGGGAAGTTTATAAGCAGCTTGGAAAAATGCCGTTAGATAACTCATGGTCAGATGATCATGCGCTATTTGTTTTGTTCTCATGGATGGCAGATTTTAGTGGATATTGGCTATTTAATGATCCAATAGGAGTCGATGCTAAATATGGGGGAGATTTTGTGTATCCTGCATCTAACTTTCGGTCTGCGAGATTTACAACTAATCCCCTAATAGGTGCTAAGTATAATAATGTAAGAAATGGTTTGTTATACGTTTTGAATGAAATCAAGTGGCCAGGAAATGCTAGTCATTATAACGGTTACATACGATTATTATTTGAAAATAATTTGATTGATAAGCCAATAAATTTATCTAAATTAGACTTGCCAAATGAATACTTTTCTGGAGGGCAAGGAGTATTTATTGCACGCTCTAACTGGAGTGAAAATGCAAATCAGTTTTATAGTCAAAACTTTACAATGTGGATGGTTGATCATGTCGGAAACATGGCTCTTAACTATGAGATATTTTATAACTCTAAACCCGTAACGAAGTATGCACCTTCGCACGGATTATCTAACCATAAAAACCCTGCAAACACTATATACATTGAAAATATGGATACGGCTGGCGGATTGTATCCAGGGGTTCAGAGCCCCACTCTTAGGCCAAAAGGTGTAGGTGCAAATTTAGGTCATTACGCAGATGAGAAGTATGCAGCTGTAATTTGGGATGCGAAAGATATATATAATATCATTGGCTACAATCAAGAAGCAGATTATGCAAAACAAGTTACACGTTCAATAATTAATTTTTGGGAAGGGATAACTTTTGTATACGACAATGTAAAAACGGATCCTAAAGAAATTGGTGATCTGTATAAGAGTAATAGTAATATCAAAGCTCCTTATATTAGAGAGGTAATGAAGCTAACAAGATTTCAGAATATGCCAGTTAAAATTGGCGAGTACTATAAAGCTACATCAGGTGATGTTGAACACTATTATAAAATTCTATCTAAAGTGGATAAGATAAAGGTTGTCAATGAAAAAAAAGATATGCCATGGGCTGTAATGAAACCGAGTGAAATGTATGACTCACATAAGACAGCGCATATAGAAGAATATATCAATCGTGAAAATTCTGAATTTTTGGCAATGCATGTTTGGGGCAATAAAAATATAAAATTACCAAAACAATGTAATATTGAAGTAAATAGTTTGGATGTATTGGGGTACTGTTATCAGCTAAATAATGAGACTAACGTCATGCTGTTCAATCGAAACCCTGAAAACCCAATTGAGGATGATATTTCTTTTACATTAGAGGGTTTGTCGAATAAATTTAATTTATATGCATTAGGATGGAGTGTGGATAAAAGATTTAGCACTCATGTAATAGAGGATAAGAATCAAATATTAGTTAGATCTGGTTCAGGAGTTAGACCAAATTCAGGGCTTGTGTTTACATCATTTCACTAAATATTTTAAATTATCTATCAGGAAATTTAATATGAGCAAAATCGGTGAACTTATTCTATATCCGCTTGCATCATTTATTTATAAACGTAAATTGCATATAAATAGTGAATTGGAAAATGTAAATGCTGACAGTGCATATTGGCAATGGCAGAAAAATTCATCAGATAAACTATTTAAACTTTATAAAGGGCTGGATATCAAAGGCAAGAATGTTCTAGATATTGGGTGTGGCATTGGGGGGCGGACATGTTATTTAGCAGATCAAGGACCAAAAAAAATAGTAGGTATTGATATTAACAAAGATGAAATAGAAACAGCAATAGAACTTGCTAAGCAAAATGGCTATGGAGATAAAGTTGAATTTATTAATGTGGATGGTGAGAATTCAAGTTTTGGTATGGGTTCTTTCGATACAATAGTTTTAGTTGATTGTATGGAGCATGTAGAGTCACCGTTAGATTTAATGTCCAACTCATATGAAAAACTAAAAGCAGGGGGTTCATTCTTTTTTGGGACAATTGGTTGGTATCATCATCAGGCAACTCATATGAGAAGAATAGTTCCTGTGCCATTTTTGAGTGTGTTTTTCTCTGATAAGACAATACTAAATGTTGCAAGGAAGATACTTTCTTCTTCTTATTATAAGCCTTCACATTTTGATAGTGATCCGCCAGTCAAGAGGTGGCAAGGGGTAATGGATTTAAAGGACAGGCCTGGTGAATATCTGAATAAAAATACTATTTCAAGTTTCCGCAAACTTTTCCAAAGTAGTAAATTTGAAAAAACAACGATTATTGTGCATGGATTTGGCGCGAGTAAAAAATTTCTAAAACCTTTTAATATTTTGGCAAAAGCCCCATATTTAAATGAAATTTGGCATAGTTATATAGTTGGCGTGGGTGTAAGAAAAAATAAATAATATATGGTGTGTATGTGAGTAATCTAAAAAATATCTTTATTAACTGAATATTCACATTATCTATAAATTGAAGAGTAATAAATTGAGTAATTAAATGTATTATCATTTATTAAAGACACGATCATATATGATTATTATTTGTGTATGGCTGTTGTTATTTTTATCCCTAAATAGTTGTAATGCAATTTCTAACGTTGTTGAAGAGACAATAGTTCCTGCATTCCCAAAAGGTATCATGCCTGCATTTCCTGGGGCGGAGGGCTTTGGTGCTTATGTGACTGGCGGGCGCGGTGGTAATGTTATTAAAGTAACTAATTTAGATGCATCTGGTCCTGGCAGTTTACAGGCAGCGCTAGATACCCGTGGCGCAAGAATTATTGTTTTTGATGTTTCTGGTGTAATTCATGCAGAAAAAATTGTGATACCACATAGTGATGTAACGATCGCAGGTCAGACGGCGCCAGGCGCAGGGATTACTATCGAAGGTAGGCTTTTGGGTGCTTATGATTGGGGTGTTAAAAATATTATTATTCGTCACATACGAGTACGTCCACCTAAATTTAACTGGGAATCGGATGGCACAAAGTTTGATGCTGTTCAGCTTTCAAAAAATTCAAATATTATTTTAGATCATGTATCGATGTCTTTTGGAGTTGATGAAACATTGGATCTTTATTCGGCAAGGAATGTAACCATACAGTGGTGCACGATTGAGCAATCTGCCTTACAAGGTCACGATGAAGGTAAGCATAACTTTGGCTTGATAAATGGTCCGGATGGAGGTCGTATAAGCGTTCTCAATAATTTATTTGCCCATCTTAGTAAACGGGCGCCTGCACTTTCTGTTGGGCCAGCCGAAACGATAAATAATGTTGCCTATAATATCAAAGACAATTGGATGCACCACAATCCAGCAAGCGGAAAATTTGTGGTAAGTAATAACTATTTCCGACGTGGACCTAGTACTTCTATGACGCCTTATTTCTTAGATGCAGAATATGTTGGAAAAGAGTTGGGATATTATTTTGAATCTAATTATGTAGACGATCCTGAGCATTTTGAAGGAGTGCTTGATCCATGGGCGCCTAAGCATGTCCATCCTTCGCTTCAGTATTTATGTAGTTACTTTAATGGTCCAGATTGCAGATCTTTTAGATTGAAGGATCGTCCAAGCTTTACTGCATTGAAAGCGTATAAGGCACCTACAGAAAAAACATTTAAGGTAGCATATGATGATGTGCTAAATTTCGCAGGGGCATTTCCACGTGATGTCGTAACCAAAGTCTCTGTAAGCGATGTGAAAAATCGTACTGGAGTTTGGGGTGCTAGAATTCCAGATGACTTGATGTATGGGTTGGTGCCAAATAAGGCACCTCAAGATTCTGATGATGATGGAATGTCAGATGATTGGGAAGTTAAAAATGGTTTGAATCCAGGTAGTCATTTGGATCAACATAAGATAATGAGCACGGGTTATAGTGCAATAGAACAGTATATAAATGAAGCGGCTGACTTGCTGATAGAGGTACAGCAAAATAAATTTTAATAATCATGCAAAGAGCATGACTTAATTTAAGTATTTGATACTCGCTTATAATTTCATTCTGTAAGAAAATATTGATGGATCATGTAAGGCTTAGAACTAAAAAAGTTATTTTCTATACTTTATAAGCTATATAATATTCAATCTTATTTAAATGTATTAGTGCCAGCGCTCAAAAGCAAATAATTTTTCTAAAAAAATTCAAGATAAGTATTTTAATATGAGAACAAAGTCTATCCATTTGATTGCGGCTGCACGGCCAAATTTTATGAAAATAGCGCCTCTGTATCACGCTTTAGCTAATGAGCAATGGGCTAATCCAGTCATTGTCCACACCGGCCAACATTATGATTACAATATGTCGGATGCTTTTTTTGTGGATCTTGGCTTGCCTAAACCTGACTTTCACTTAGGTGTAGGGAGTGGTGGTCATGGCCTTCAAACTGGACAGGTGATAATAGAGTATGAAAAAGTATGTATTAAGAATCGTCCTAACTGGGTCGTAGTTGTAGGTGATGTAAATTCTACAGTTGCTGCTGCTTTAGTTGCGACTAAATTAGGGATACCTGTTAGCCATTTAGAAGCCGGTCTTCGTAGTTATGATCGATCAATGCCGGAGGAAATTAATCGCTTAGCAACTGATGCAATTGCGGACCGTTTATGGACACCCTCATATGATGCAGATCTGAACTTAAAGAATGAAGGTGTGCATTCAGATCGAATCGTGTGTATAGGTAATATCATGATCGATTCATTAGTGATGATGGGCGAAAAAATTAAGGCTTGTAAAGAGAGAGAAAAATTGGGCCTAAATGATGATAACTACGCGGTAGTCACATTACATAGACCATCAAATGTGGATGATCAGCATTCTCTCTCTCTATTAATAGACTTGTTTATCAAAGTTGCAGAGAATATTCCATTATTGTTTTATTGTCATCCAAGAACTATTAAAAATTTAGAAAAATTTGGGTTATTGAAACAGGTTCAAGACAATGCAAGTATTCAATTGGAAGAGCCTTTACCGTATATACGTTTTATGAATGTAATTTCCGGTTCACGAATGATCATCACTGATTCAGGTGGTCTTCAAGAAGAAACTACTTATTTGAAAAAACCTTGTCTTACATTACGTCCTAATACAGAGCGTCCAATTACAATCACTGAGGGTACAAATGAATTGGTAACTTTAGACAATCTTGAAGAACATGTGAATAAGGTGCTTGAAGGTAAATGGAAAAAGGGCGGGGAAATAGATTTATGGGATGGGAAAGCAGCTAGCCGAGCGGTCGAAGCGTTGCGTATGGACTTAAAACTTATAAGTCAATAGCATTTTAAATATACTTCTCAACAGTTTTTTCTACTTTGTCAACAACGGCTTCCCAGGTTTCATTTTTCATTTTACTAGATCGATCCAATCTTTTTTCATGAGTATCGTTTTTTATGAATTCTTCACAGGAGTTTAAAAAATCTTTTTTATTAGAAACAAGAGCGCAGTTAGGTTTATAAAATTCAGCCTCATCCAATGGCGTGCTGACGACAGGTAATCCAGCACTTAAGTATTCTCGCAGCTTGATAGGGTTAATATGACGAGTTAGTTCATTGATTTTAAATGGTATAATTCCAACTGAAAAATTTTGGATATATTCAGGTAATTTTTCATAAGGTATCCTGCCGCATAAAATAATATTTGATACATTTTCTAATTTTTCAATATTAACTGTCGCATTACCAAGAATTACTATTGACCATTGAGGTCTTTGTTTGGCAAGGTAAACAATTAAGTCTTGATCTACCCAATCGTGTACAAGTCCCATAAATCCGATTATTGGGCCATTAATGTGAAGCAGTTCTTTTGGGGGATTATTTTCTGCATGTTTAGTATTTGAGAAGTGTTCATAATCTACGCCATGTCTGGCAAGATAACAGCTTTGAGTATATTTTTTTCGACTTTCCAGTAAAGAGTATGCAGTTGCAAATACCACATCCACTTTTTTACAAAGCGCATTTTCCATAGCAACTGTCTTTTCTGTGTTCAGCTCACTAAATTCTGACCATTCATCGATACAGTAATAGACACCAACTGTATAATTTAGTTTGTTGAAATATGGTTGGGCGGTTGGTAAAAATGTCCAAAGTTGAAAATCATCGAATTTTAATTTTCGAGTAATTCTTTTTAGCTGATACTTTAGCAACAGTGCATTAATCAAATGCGCCCAACTACTAAATGGGAAAGGTAGAACTAGGGGAGTGTAAGTCCATAACCGGTCTTCTACTTGTTCGGAATTACTAAATAATTTACTTAGTTTATTAAAAATTTTACCCCAATCTCTTCCGCTAGAAAAACTTGGTGCGCGCGTTGCAATAGAGTTTAGCCAAAGCACATTGTTGCGTTTGGATATATTTCTCATAACATGATTGTTGCTTGTTGGATCTTCATGCCAGTCTTTTGCAAAGCAAACTATGTTTTGATTTTCCATTTTTGTAGTTCTGTTAATTTTATAAATATGAAGTTTTATGCAATGTCTACTTTAGAAATTACGTGAAAAGTTTAGTAAAATAATTAACGTAAGTGTGGGGGTGGTGGAAGCACATAATTACGGAAATCATTTGGATTTCCGATAAGGCCATCTTCAGCAGCTTTGATGATATTAAATTGTTCGCGGGCAGACACATAGTGTAGACAGTAACGCGTTCCATCATTGTATTTATTTTCGAGATACTTGTGCATTTGGTCAGCTGGATTGCCTAGCAATACTGGCATGTCTGCTTCCTGAGTTCCGTGCGTATGAATTTTGATGAATTTCCATTCTGGTCGATCTTTTACAGTGGGTGCAAGGCGTACCCAGTTATCAACACGCGATTTTGTCGGTAGCTGAGTAGATCTAATATCACTGTTCTCAATTCTGGGTATTACTCCCCATTTACGCGATGTCCAGTCCCAGCCTAGAATGCCTTGAACCATCATCAGATCTCCACAAGGCGATTTTCCACTTTGAACATCAATCCCTGTATTGTGAGATTTGGGTTTTTCGGGATCGTCAGTGGCATAGTAAATACTATTAATTTTACTAGTTTGTGTTGGGCTGGGTGCGCTTGGCATAGTCATATCTACATAACAACCCTCTTCTTTGAGAATCACTAGTTCGTTATTTATTCCACACCATTTTCCATTAGGATGGCTATTATCCAGCGCCCAATTTCCATGAATAAAAGCCCATGCCAATCGTCCGTCTTGGAATTCAGAAATTGCACCATGTTTGTCTCTTAGCGTGCGTGTAAAGGAGCTTAGTTTATTGCGTAATCCTGCCTCAGTATCATTATCATGATGCAAATGAATCTCAATTTCTCCATATCCTTCGGAACACATTTTTGCAAGTTTGTTTAAATGTTCTTCACGATATTCTTCTTCTGGATAAAAGAAGGTATGTTTAGGATGGCACCCATCAGCATCTAAATATTTACTTGCTAGCTGTCTGTAGTCTTCGCACCACCTATCAACTCGTGCCACTTCTACTTCATATGATGGTTTTTTCCATTGAGGCTCGAAGTGATCAACAAAACAAAAAATTATATGAGTTAGAGAATTATCTTGGTGTTTTCTGCTAAAGTATTGACAAATATAGGTTGGTAGCCAAATAAACGCATTTTTTTTAAATAGCAAATATATAACTACTACCAATAGCAAGCTAATAATAATGATTGAAATTATAAGTAATAATTGCACTAAATTTCCTTGAATTAATTTGATTTAATAGATGTTGGGTTGGTGCACGATTTCATCATAAATATAATAGCTAAAAATATTCTTAAAGTTTAGTCTGTGGTGTTAAGTCGGTCACGAATATATTCAAAAGTGAGTAATGCATTTTTCGTCCAGTCATATTGCTTGCTATGTGATGCTATTTTGTTGGGGTCCCAATTGGTTGTAAGGGCTAGATTTAGTGCAGCGGATAATGCAGTGATATCACCTTTCTTTACTAAGATACCGGCATTCTTATGTAAAACTTCGGGTATTCCACCAACCCGTGTTGCAACTACCGGTCTACCGCAAGCCATCGCTTCTAATACCACATTGGGTACTCCCTCATTGTGGCTAGGAAGAGATAACGCATCACTTGCTGCCAGCCAATCTACAATTGCGACATGATTTTGAGTTCCTATTAGTTTGATGGATTGGTCTTGTTTTAACTCACCACTCATTGCAGTTATTTTTTCTGCGTCTATACCACGACCTATGTATACGAGTGAGGCATTATTTACTCCACTAATAAATGCTTTTGCCAGATCTACAGCACCTTTCGCAACTAAAATATTGCCTACAAATAGAATTATTTTGACATCATGCTCAAGACCTAATTTAGTTCGAGCATTTATACGATCTGCTGGGGAAAAAAGTTTGTGATTAATTCCATTATAGATAACAGTTTGTTTACTTCTGCTAAATCCAAGTTCGGCTACATTTTTAGCCAGTGCTTCACTAACAGATATTACTCCACTGACAATTGTTAGCGCTTTAATTATTTGTTTCCTAGTGTTTTTTATTTTTGCCATTACGTTTATATCGGTACCATGCACCTTAATAAAGCAAGGTACTCCAAACTTATGGGCAACAATACTTGCAGCTACACCATCAGGATAAGCGAAAGAGCCTAGGATAAAATCCGGTGAAAATGCTTTAATTAATGGTTTTTTAAAAATCAGTATCCAAATAGCCAATATTTTAGCATTTAGCAATGAGCCAACTATTGGGAGCATAGGCACTTTGAAATAATGCACCTTATTTGTTTTGGATAATTTTGATGTTGACTGTAGAAGATTAATTTTCCGATCTGCAGGAAATATAGGAACAAGCACTAATAATTCACAATGACTGCTTAAATGCTCGAATTGCTGGAAATTAAATGTCGCTCGATTCGGTTGTTCAGGGTTAGGGTATAAATTAGTTATGATGATGCCGCGCATTCTAGTGTCTTTATAGGTGGCGTCGATATACGTTCATATAAGCTGTTTCCATTATTGCTACAGAACAGGTTTGTGCTACCCACTCAAATCCGCTTAAGCCCATGTTTAAAGCTAACTCTGGATTAAGGAGAAAGTGCTCTAGTTGTTTTGCTAGTGCACTTGAATTGCCGTGCTGTACTAATAAGCCATTTATTCCTGCTTTTACAATTTCTGGGTTACCGCCCACGTCTGTAGCAACGATAGGCAATGCGGCTGCGCAAGCCTCGAGAATTGCAATAGAAAAGCCTTCTGTTGCAGATGATACAGCATAAATGTCAAATCCAGACATAAGTTCTCGCGCGTCAGATCTGTCGCCTAGAAGAAATACTTTATTCTCTAGTCTGTTATTGGAAATTGCTTGTTCTATATTTTTTCGCTCGGGACCTTCCCCAAGTATTACTAAAATGGTATTAAGGCTATTGTCAATTTTTGCGAAGGACTCAACAAGTAATGGAAAGTCTTTTGCTGGCGATAAACGACCAACGCTCCCAATAACATTTACATTTTTATTAAAACCTAATTTTTTGAATGCTATCTGCTGTTCGATTTTGTCTGGCGGTTCATTGTTAACGTGAATTCCATTATAGATAACAGTAGAGTTGAATTCAGATAATACCTTAGCATTTAAGAATGCTTTTTTTGCAGATTCAGAAACACAAACACAAAGTTCAGTGAAAAACATACTAAGCTTAAATAGTCGCTCCACCATTCTACCTTGGGTCGCTCCATTCCCGTGTCTCGTGTTGATTTGACATTTTATATGGCTGCCTAGTTTTGCGGCCACTCCGTAGTAATTTGCAACTGCATTGTGTGTATGGAGAATACTGATATTGTTACTTTTTAAAATTTTTCTAAGTTTTATTATCGCTTTAACGTCTATTGCCGACTTCTTGTTGCAGTTATATATAGTTATATCTTTCTCTCTAGCTTCCATGGCTAGTGCACCTTCTTCATTTAAGCAAATTATGCATACGTCCAATCCATTTTTTACTTGTTGGGCCGCAAGGTCTACAACAACACGTTCTTGCCCACCACGGTTTAGGCTAACAATTAAATGAGATATTTTCATTTACGAAAGATTATTTTAGAAATAGAATATATAGAAGTGGCAGAAATACTAAACTCAAGATATTTCATAATCAATTTCATTTATGACAGTTGGTATATTTATAGTGTTCCAAATAATTGAACTATTACAATAAAATGATAAATAACTAGTTATTTGATATTGTGGCTACACTTAGGAAGGGCTAGCTCTAAAGCAAATACTCTTTTGGTGTTGGGTGGCTTAGAAAATTAATAGGGCTTGCAGATAACGCGTATGCGCCAGATTGAAATATAGCAAATAAATCGCCTACCTCGCACATGCTGATATGTACTTCATCAGCAAGAATATCTAAGGGCGTACATAGTTTTCCAACTATGTTTACAGTTTCCTTGCTGGGTGAATTGATTTTATTCGCAATACAAACTGGAAAATTCTTTCTATTTTTCTGGCCTAAATTCCCTGAAGCTGCAAGATGATGATGCATGCCGCCATTTGTGATTAAGAAAGTTTTGCCTCTTGAGGTTTTTTTATCAACAACTTTGCATAAATAAATTCCTGACTCACCGACAATAAAGCGCCCTAATTCAATTATAGGCGATATCGGTTTTATAAAATTATTATTTTTGAGTGATGGAATTAAATTATCTAAATTCTTAGCTATTGGTTCCAAGTCTAGAGGAGTGTGGTATGGAAAATAGGGAATGCCAAAGCCTCCTCCTAAATTTATGGTTTTTATAGGATTCTTGCATAGAGTACAAAATTCATTTATGAGTTCTATGGCTTTGTTCTGGGAATAGATAATTGCTTTAGCATCAAGAATTTGTGATCCGCTGTACACATGGAAACCATGCAAATCAATGCACGAATCATTTAACCATTTAAAAAGATCTGGAATATTTTCAGCATCGATTCCAAACTGGCTTGAACCGCTTGCCATTTTCATTCCAGCACGCTTCTGTGTGAATGTTGGATTCACGCGAATTAACACAGAGGGTTTGAGCATTCTATCCATGCCAATTTCATCAAGTCTATATAATTCTAGGCTTGATTCTGCACTGATTAAGATATTATTTTTAACTGCAATCTCAAGTTCTTCATAACTTTTTCCTGGTCCTGTAAGGCAGATGTTTGTGCTTGCAATGCCTGTTGAAAGTGCAATTTTCATTTCGGCTAGTGATGAAACTTCAAGACCATCAACGTAATCTTTGATAAATGAAATTAGATCTAGATTCGGATTAGCTTTGATCGAGTAATGCACTCTCACAGCAGCAGGGAGTGTGTCTCTTAATAGTTGAATTTTTTTTCTTATTATTTCTTTAGAATAAATGTATGCAGGTAAAGTAATTCCTGAACAAATGTGATCGTTTAAGGTTTTATCCGCAATGCATAAACAATCATCACGAATTTCGAAATAATCTAATGGGTTGTATGTCATCAAGTTGTTAGGGGTGGCTCAGTATAGTTAAAATATTATATCTTGAGATTAGCTTAAATTAGCTGATTTATCTGTGTATATTTAATGAGTTATGTAATAAATTTAGTAATCTATATAAGCATATCGAGAATGTTGAAAGGGTTCACTGTATTGAGTTATAGGAAAGTGTACATTTAGTAGGTGTATAGAAGATATCGCTAGCAATTTCAATACGTTCGTAAAAAATTTGTGTCTATCAGGGTCTGTGGGAATAAGGTTTGAGAATATGGGGAGTCAATTAATTGTGGATAAAGAGGTGCCGTTATGTGTAGATTTAGATGGCACATTGATCAAAACAGACCTGTTATTAGAATCTATAATACAACTTGTAAAGCGTAATCCTTTTTATTTAATTATTTCGATTGGTTGGTTATTAAAAGGTAAAGCTTATTTCAAGTCAGAGGTTGCTAAGCAGATAAACATATTACCTGCATCGCTCCCATATAATACAGAAATAGTTGAGTATATAAAGAAGGATAATCGCCATCTATTACTCGTTACTGGAAGTAATATTAAATTTGCTGAATGTGTGGCAGAGCATCTGGGTATTTTTGATGAAGTGATTGCATCAGATGCAATTACTAATGTAACAAAGTCTAATAAATTAAAAATTTTAGTAAATCGATTTGGTCAAAAAGGGTTTGATTATATCGGCAATGATAGGGATGACTGGAGTGTGTGGCCAGCTGCGCGCCGAGTACTAGTCGTAGCTAAGGAAGGTGGTTTTCTAAAGAAAACACGCAATAAATTTACTATAGATGAAGAATTCCTGTTGCCGAAAATATCTTTCCGTAGCTTTATAAAAGCCATTCGCGCACACCAATGGGTTAAAAACCTACTTATATTTGTTCCGTTTCTTTTGGAACATAGTTACAACGATCTGCAATCATTCTTAATTGTGGCACTTGGCTTTGTTAGTATGAGTTTGCTTGCATCACTTACTTACATAGTAAATGATTTGTTAGATTTGGAAGCAGATCGAACTAATAAAGTTAAGCGCTTACGTGCCTTTGCATCAGGCCTAATTTCTGTAAAGCAAGCATTGCTTATAATGACTGCTCTAGTGCTGCTTGTCTTTATGATAGCCGCCCAGTTACCTATGTTGTTTCAGTTGATATTGTGTGCTTACTTTTTGTCGACATTGTCTTACTCTTTTTTATTTAAACGTGTCGCAATATTAGACGTTTGTGTTTTGGCTTCACTTTATACGCTTAGAATAGTCGGTGGCAGTGTTGTGATAAATGCAGAGTGGTCATTTTGGTTGCTTGCATTTTCAATGTTTTTCTTTTTAAGTCTCGCCTTGGCTAAGCGGGTATCTGAGCTAGAAAATATAAAACAAGAGCAGGGGTTATTTCCAGTTGGACGAGGGTATCAAGTAGTTGATCTTCCAATGCTGACTAGTACCGGAGTGTCTTCAGGGCTTCTTTCAATTTTAGTTGTTGCATTATATATAAATAGTGAAAAAGTTGAACAAATGTATCAGTACCCGCAAATTTTATGGCTAATTTGTCCTTTGTTGTTGTATTGGATAGGTAGAGTATGGATGATAACTGCGCGTGGTAAAATGCATGAAGACCCTATACTTTTTGCAATTCGTGATCGTGTAAGTATGTTCACTGCTGCTATTGCAGGTTTAGTTGTGATTGGTGCAGTGTTCTTGCCAAAGCTATTTTCATGAGCACCTATCGAAGTTGGGGCTATTGTCCGAAAACTAAGCAACAGGCGGTTAGACCAGGTTGGAGAGATTTCGCACTTGACTCATATGACGGCTCTCTTTTGCCGTATGGAAATGGCCGTAGTTATGGCGACTCATGCCTCAACTCGGCGGGACAGGTAGTCGATGGACGCTCTCTCAATAAGTTTATCTCCTTTGATGCTGAGCATGGCGTACTACGTTGTGAAGCAGGAATTACATTTAAAGATATATTAGAGGTAATTGTTCCGCATGGTTGGTTTTTACCTGTCACACCTGGGACAAAATACGTCACTGTAGGGGGTGCTGTTGCAAATGATGTGCACGGCAAAAACCATCATCGAGATGGTACTTTGGGTCGACATATTCTGGCTTTTGAATTACTACGTTCGAATGGTGCTAGATTATCATGTAGCCCAGGTAGCAATGCAGAATTATTTAATGCCACTATAGGAGGCTTGGGACTTACTGGATTTATAAGTTGGGTGGAAATAAAGCTGATTTCCATAAAGTCTCCTTACCTTGAGGTCGAAACAATTACATTTAAAGGGCTAACTGAATTTTATGAGCTGTCTGAGCAATCACATGAAAAATATCAATACACTGTCGCTTGGTTAGATTGTGTGTCTGGGGGAGAAAATTTTGCACGTGGTGCATTTATGCGCGCAAATCATTCTGATGAAGTAAAACGGCATGAGGAGAAGCCTGTTAGACGACACCTTGCTGTGCCATTAAACTTGCCAGCATGGGTAATTAACAAGTATTCAATAGGGGTTTTTAATGCTGTTTACTATAGTCAGCAAAAAAAAGTCTCAAATCGAAATGCTACTAAGTATTACGATTCCTTTTTTTATCCTCTAGATGGTATAAAAAACTGGAATAGAATTTATGGGAAAGATGGATTTTATCAATATCAATTTGTAGTACCGAAGGCTGCCACAAAAGTGTTGGAAGAGATGCTGAGAAAAATTATTTTATCTGGCCTAGGTTCATTTCTTGCAGTGTTGAAAGAGTTTGGCGATATGAAATCTCCCGGAATGTTGTCATTCCCCAAGCCAGGAATATGTTTAGCGCTAGATTTTTCTAACAGAGGCCAATATACATTACAGGTGCTAGATGAGCTTGATGATCTTGTGATGAGTGCAGGTGGCGCTGTGTATCCTGCTAAAGATAATAGGATGTCCAGTAAAGCTTTCAAAACTTACTATCCTGCGTGTGACAAATTTGCAGCATTTATTGATCCGCGATTTA